>JAZDLC010000374.1:0-9486 GCA_043802345.1 Planctomycetota bacterium
GGCGATCATCGGCCGGGTGGCGGGCGCAAGGTCAGAGGTCAGGATGCGCCCGTGGCAGAGGGCCGCGACCGGCAGATCCAGCTGGGACGGCAGATTCACCAGGTTGCCGAACCGCTCGGTTTCGTCGATTTTCGTGAAGACCACCGCGGCGGGCGACAGGTCCCGGAACGCCATCGCCATGCCGAGCAGCGCATCCGTCTCGACATTGGCGGGAAGGACCAGGTGAACCGCGATCTGGTGCGGAATCTGGAGCCGCTCCCTCAGGGCATTCAGTGAAACAGCGTCACGAAAGCCGAGGCCGGCGGTGTCGATCAGGACCGTGCGAGGGCGGCCCAGAGCGTCGAAGGCGCGCTGAATGTCCTCCGGGCCCCGGACAACTCGGAACGGGATCTTGAGCCGCTCCGCGCAGGAAGAGAGCAGGGCGCCGCCTCCGGGCCGTTCCCCGTCAAGTGTCAATAGACCGAGGCTCTGACCCGCCTTCGTTCTGGTCTGCTCCGCGAGCTTCGCGATGGTGGTCGTCTTCCCCGCCCCGGGCGGGCCGGCGAAGGCGAAGCAGCGGGCCTTCTTGCCGCCATTGGCGCTCACTCCGGGAACCTGCCCGGCGACGGCGTTGCGGCAGTAGTCGCTCTTCTTCGGGTCAATGGGATCGCCCTCGGAGGCGGGCGCCTTGGAGACCATCGCCAGAATCCGGGCGACCAGGGCCGGCCGAAGGTCCTGTTCCAGGAGTCGCCGTTCCACCTGGGCCAGGCGGGGCTGAGCCGTCGGCTTTGGCGACGGGGCGCGGAGGCCTGCCGAGCCTTCGGTAAGTTCGCGCCGAAGGAGCGCCACCTCCGCCCTGAGGCGCATCAAGCCTTCGGTGGGCCGTTCACGTTCCACCTCGGCGGCGACCACCTCCGTCCTTCCCTCCTTGGTGTGGGTTTCCAGTACGAGCGCACCCGGGCCCAGTTCCTGTTGGACGCGCCGGAGCGCGTCGGAGACCGACTGTCCCACGATCGTTCTGAGTTTCATGACAACACCTCTTGCCCTTCCTTCAGGGTCACGACGGAAACCGGTTCAATGCTCTTCACGCCGATCACTTCGTTGTACGACAGCACCGAGACCCTCGGCTTCTCTTCCAGGAGCGAGAGAGCCAGAACCCGGCGCAGGCTGGGCCGCACCACGACCACGGGATGCTTGCCCAGTGAAAGTGAATGCCGCGCCTGCTCCCGAACGCTCTCGGCGACGCGCCGCAGGGTGTGTCCCAGGGCATTCGGGTCGGAGGAGAGTTCGGACATATGCTGTTCGAGCCCCGGATCGAGGGTGATCGCGACCAGGGCCCCGTCGTGGTTCACGTGGTTGCTCGAGATGGTCCGGGCCATGCGTTCCCTTACGAACTCCGTGAGAACGTCCGGGTCCTTCGAGTGGGAGGCATGGTCGGCCAGGGCCTCGAAGATCGGGCTGAGGTTGCGGATGCTGAGCTGCTCCCGCAGCAGGTTCTTCAGGACCCTGTGCACATCCCCCAGGCTGAGTTTGCCGGGAGTGACCTCCTCCACCAGCGCGGGCGAAGTGGCCTTCAAATGGCCGATGCGCGTCTGGGTGTCATCCCTGGAGAGGATCTCGTGGGCGTACTCGCGCAGAATCTCGCTCAGGTGCGTGGCCAGGACGGCAGACGTCTCCACGACCGTGTACCCCTTGACCTCTGCCTCCTCCCTGAACTCCTCCCGGATCCAGTAGGCCGGCAGCCCGAAGGTGGGGTCCCGGGTGAGCACGCCCTGAATCGGCGCCGCGTTCTCTCCCGGTGGCATGGCCAGGACGCACCCTGGGGAAAGAGAGCCGTCGGCCACATGTTCGCCGCCGATGATGATGCGATACCCCCGCGGATCGATCGTCGCGGAGTCCCGCACCCGTATCGGCGGCAGGACGAGCCCGAGGTCTCCCGCGAAGCGCTTCCGCAGCGCGGTGATCCGGTCGAGCAACCCACCGCCGGTACCGCCCTGTACGAGGGCGATCAGGCGGTACCCCACCTCCACCAGCAGCCGGTCCACCTGAAGCAGGGATTCGATCTCGTCTCCCTCGGTGCGGGGCGGCGGGGCCGGCGCCGGGGAATGCTCCACTTGCTTCTCCCTCTTGCGGGCCAGACGACCGAGCGCGAGGACCGAGAGCGCGAGCAGTATGAACGGCAACCCGGGCAGGCCGGGCATCAGGCCGAGGATGATGGCAGCCGCCGCCACCAGGCTGAAGGTCTTCGACTGGCTGAAGAGCTGTTGTCCCAACTCCTCCGGCAGCGGCTTCTCCGCCGAGGACTTGGTGACCAGCAGTGCGCCCGAGATCGACACCACCAGCGCCGGCACCTGGGCCACGAGGCCGTCGCCGATGGTCAGGATCGAGTAGGTCTTGGCCGCCTCCGAAAGCTCCATCCCCTGGAGCAGCCCGAGAATGCCGCCTCCCAGGAGGTTCACCACCGTGATGATCAGCCCGGCGACGGCGTCGCCACGGACGAACTTGGATGCGCCGTCCATCGCTCCGTAGAACTCGCTCTCCTTCATCAGGTCGTCGCGGCGGATCTTGGCGTCATCTCCGTCGATGATGCCGGCGTTCAGGTCCGCATCGATCGCCATCTGCTTGCCCGGCAGACCGTCCAGGGTAAACCTCGCTGCGACCTCCGAGATGCGCCCCGCGCCCTTGGTAATCACGACGAACTGCACGATCAGCAGGATCGAGAAGACGATGATTCCCACCACCAGATTGCCGCCAGCCACGAAGCTGCCGAAGGCGTCGATGACCTTCCCGGCGTCTCCCTTCAGCAGGATGAGCCGCGAGGAGGCGACGTTCAGCCCCAACCTGTAGAGCGTCAGGAACAGCAGGAGCGACGGAAACGAGGTGAAGGAACGGGGGGTCGGCGTCGCCAGGACGGTGAACAACACCAGCAGCGTGAAGGTGATGTTGGCCGCGAGAAGGACGTCCAGGAACTGCGGCGGCAACGGCAGGATCAGCAAGGTGAGCATCAGGCCCACGGCCGAGACCAGCAGCAGTTCGCCGCGCGAGCTGCGAGTGGATTTGGAGAGCTCGCTCATGCGGTTCTGCCAATCCGATCACGGGTCCGGAAGATGGCGGCCAGTACCTCCGCCACGGCGCGGTAGAGATGGGGCGGAATCTCGTCGCCCACCTCGACACTGTCATGCAGGGCCCTAGCGAGCGGAGGATTCTCCACGACCGGCACGTTGGCGGCGCGGGCCAGTTCGCGGATGCGCTGCGCGATGAAGTCGCGTCCCTTGGCGACGACCTTGGGCGCGGCCTGTCCGGTCTCGTACTTGAGGGCCACGGCATAATGGGTCGGGTTGGTGATGACCACCGAGGCGCTCGGCACGGCGTTCATCATCCGGAGCATGGCCATTTCCCTCTGCTTCCGCCTGATCTGCATCTTCACTTCAGGATTGCCCTGGGCGTCCTTGTGCTCCTGCTTGACCTCATCCTTGGTCATCTTCTGGTCCCTGTGCATGTGGTGCTTCTTCAGCGCGAAGTCGAGCAAACCGATGCAGAGCAGGGTGGTCCCCACGTAGAGCAGAAGCCGGATGACCAGCGCGTTGGCGGCCCCTGTCACCGATTCCAGCGACTCGGTGATCAGTAGCGAAGGTACCTTGGGCCAGATCGCCAGGTAGAAGGCGGTCAGGAGAAAGACCAGCTTGAGCACCGAGGTGAGGGTCTCGATCATGCTCCTGCCGTTGACGAACTTCTTGGGCGAGAAATCGATCGCCAGCTTCTCCGGACGGGGGCGGAGCTTCTGTGGGACGAAGTGGATCCCGAACTGGGCGAACGACACCGCCGCCGCCACCGGCACAAAGGCCAGCAGGAATGGAAGCATGACCAGCAGTGATCGTTCGAGCACGCCGAGGGCCATGAGGACCGAATCATGGGACGAGGCGGAAGAGAGGTTCTCCAGGCTGTGATTGAGGGTTCCCAGGAATCCGTCCTTCACCCGGCCGCCCGCCAGCAGCGCCAGTCCGGCCGAGGTCAGCAACAGGGCGGCGAACGTCAGGTCAGGAGAACGTGGTACCTGGCCGTCCTCGCGGGCCTTGTTGAGTCTCTTCTCGGTCGGCTCCTCGGTCTTCTGTTCGCGGTCCTGCTCCGGCATGCCCTAGATCCTCATCCCGTGGACAGCCCGTAACGAAGCGCCTGAACGATCATGGTCATGAACTGGGTGGTGGCGGGAATCAGGCGGGGCAGCAACAGCCCCACCAGGAAGATGGCCATCATCATCCGGACGGCATAGGCGAAGTCGAAGATGTGCAGTTTCGGCAGCACCCTGGCCGCGATGGTGGTGAACATGGTCAGCAGCATCAGCAGTAGCCCGGCCGGCAGGGCGATGGCGATCCCGGTGACGACCGTTTCGGTGGAGAGTTCGGTCAATGTCCGGCCTATTTGTCCAGGCCGCGCGAGGATGCCGACCGGAACGGCCACGAATGAAGTCTTCACGGTCTCCAGCAGCAGCCGCATGCCGCCCATTTCCATGAAGAAGACCAGCCCGATCACCTCGAACAGGCGGGCGAGCAGCGGGACGGGACGGCCGCTGACCGGGTCGATCTGGCTCGCCGCGTTGAGGCCCATCTCCTGGCCGAGGAAGTCACCCGCGATCGCGAGGGCATGAAAGAGGAGCGCGAACGCGTACCCGATGGCGAATCCGACCATGATCTCGAACGGCAGCGCGAGTAGCATGGAAACGCCCGAGAGGTCGCCCGGGTTCTGCAGGAGCGGTCTCGGTATCAGCATGACCGCCAGCACGAACCCGACCGCGATTCTGATCAGCCTCGGGGCGCCCGGACCTGCCAGGATCGGAAAGGAGGTCGCGACCGCCAGTACCCTGACGACCGGCAAGATGGGGAGCTGTGAGAGGATCAGGTCGCCCACGCCCTACATCCTCTGCGCCAGAATGTCCCGCAGCAGGGGGACGGTGAAGTCGATGAGCGAGCGCAGGACCCAGGGCGCCAGCAAGATGGCCACCAGGATGGCTGTGATGATCTTCGGGACGACGGTGATCGTCTGCTCCTGGAGGTTCAGAACGGTCTGGAGGATTGCCAGACAGAAGGCGACGATCAGGACGCATCCCAGAATCGGCCCGGCCATCGCCAGGGCGGTGAAGAGCGTCTGTCGGGCAAGCTCGATGGCGGCTGCTATCTCCATCCGACCTCCCTCAGGTCACCGCAAAGGACGACGTGAGTGACTGAACGATCAGCGACCATCCGTCCACCAGGACGAACAGGAGGATCTTGAGCGGCATGGCGACCATGGTGGGGGGGAGCATGAACATGCCCAGGGCCAGCAACACGGAGGCCACCACCAGGTCGATCAGGACGAACGGCAGGTAGACGATGAATCCCATCCGGAAGGCCGTCCGCAGTTCTGACAGCACGAACGCCGGGACCATGACCGTGAACGGGGTCCCGTCCAGGTCATCTGGACGCTCCTCGCCCGAGAGCTGCAGCGCGAGGAGGAGATCATCTTCCCGGGTCTGGCGCGCCATGAACTGTTTCAGCTCGTCCGCGGTCGCCTCGGCTGCCTGCAGCAGGGAGAGTTCTCCGGAACGGAAGGGTGTGATCGCGCTTGCGTTGACCTTCCCGATGGTCGGAGACATGATCGCGGCGGTCATGAACAGGGCCAGCCCGACCATGATGGGATTCGGCGGGAGTTCCTGGGCGCCGATGGCTCTGCGCACGAACGCGAGCACGATGATGATGCGGGTGTAGCAGGTGAGCGTCAGCAGCGCCGCCGGCAGCAGCGTCAACAGGGAGAGCAGGATCAGCACCTGGATTGGCGCGGCGAAATCCTTGAGCATCTCTTCCAGGGATCCCGCGGCGGCCTCCTGGTCCTGCGGCCGATCAGGGTCGTCCAGGTGAACTGGAGCCACGATCGGTGGCAACGAGCTCTGGCTCGGGCTCTGCCGCTGGCCGTCAGCGGCGCGCACGAAGAAGAGGCTCGCGAGCAGCACGAGCGCAAAGATCGAGAGGAGCCGCCTCATCAGCGTGGACCGCCGGCTGAGAGCAGCTCGTCGAAGGTCAGCTCCCCTTCGGCTTTCCTGGGTTCCTGCTCCACTTCCCTTTCCAATGGATCGGAGGGCAGGGTGGCGAGATAGTTGATTCCCTTTTCCGAGTTGGCGATCAGGTACTTGCGATCGCCGCAGCGGATCAGGTGCACCAGGCGCCGTGCTCCCAGGGGAATGGTGTCGACCACGTGGAGCGAGCCGTTTCCGGGGCGGAAACGGCGGTGCCTGCCGAGCAGCAGGATCACTCCCAGTCCGAGCAACATGAACAGAACGAGGGTGATCCAGATCCCGGCCAGGGATGGCATCTCTGCAAACGAAGTGCTGGAGAGCCCCTGCTTGGCGCCTCCGGCCAGCTCGCTGGACCGTGGCGTGGTGCCTTCAATCGCGTCGGCGGGGGCGACCGAGGACGAAGACTCCGTCGGGAGGCGGCTCTTCGAGAGGGTTCCCGCGAGGATTCCGAGGGCGATGGCCGCCAGCAGCACGAACAGGAAACGGCGGGGTCCCGCTTCTCTTGGAAGAACCTTCAGCAGGGCTGGAATAATCTTCTGACCCATCGATCGGAGCCCACAGACCAGGGGAATGACTCTGCTGGCGGCCATTCGGCGCCTCCAGCGCATCCTCACGATCTGTGGTCGGCAGAAACCGGGTCCGTCCTTGAGACGAACGGGAAAACATTTCCTGTCCGGCCGGTGGTCTGTCGAGTCTCCCGGGGAGGGAGCGGTCAGCTGCTTACATCAAGTCTCCTGGAACCAAGGACCTGCTGCGGCGTGCCCAGCCGGTCGCGGCGGCCGAACGTGGGCGGGAGTTTCGCGATTGCGTCTCCAACCTGGTCTCGTTGGTGCACCAGGTGAGTGAGGAGGGCGTTGATGCTGACGAGGGCCCGGTCGACGCTGAGGCGAGTCGACTGGAACTTCTCGGGAGGGACCTTCTGGTCGCCAAGCAGGTCGTTCAGGCGAGTCAGATGTTCCAGCACCATGAAGACCGAATCGAGGTTCTCCGTGTCCACGTCGGAGAGAGCCTGCTCCAGCTCGGCCAGAACCTGGTCAACATGCTCAGGAGAGTTGCTTGCGTTCAATGTCTGCCTCCAGGACAACATCGAAACCCTCCCTGATCTTCGTCAGAAGCTCGCCGGCGAGGTGCAACTGACTCGAGTTGGGGGCTGCCGAGGCGCCCAGAAGCTGAGTCAGGATGTACTCGTACAGCGCCTCCAGGCGCACGGCGACTTCGCCACCAGCTTCCTTGTCGAGCGCTCCGAACAGCTCGGAGACCAGCCCTCGTGCGCGGTTCAACTCCCTCCGGAACTGATTGCTGCCGGAGTGCCCCCGGGCTTGTTCGCAGCGATCCAGGGCCGTGATGGCGCCCGCGAGCACGCGCACCACGAGGCGAACCGGAGACGCGGTAAACAGGTCGTTGCGCTGGTAGGTGTTGGCCGGATAGCCGGCGAGAGTCAGATCAGGCATGTTGCTATCTTGACTTGGTGAAGTTGGGGAACTGGAACGTAGACAGGAATGACTGTTGGGATTGGAGCCTGCCGATCACGGCCTCCAGGGAGGCGAATTTCTTGACCAGCATTTCGCGGTACTGCTCGACCCGGTCGTCCATCGTCTCGATGCGGTCATCAATCTTGCGGATCGACTCCTCCAGGCCGTCCAGCCTGGCGGCGACGGCGCCCGAAATCGGTTTGAGGAAGTTGTCCAGGAGCCCTTCCATCTTGACGAAGAAGCCGTCCGGACCGACCGTGAGGTTCGCCGACGTGGTGGTTGTTCCTATGTAGCGGAGCCTCACGTCTTCCACGGTCGTTCCCGTGTCTCCCGTCAGGTACTGCCCCTCGCCGGTGGCGGCCTCGCCGTTGATGGTTCCCTGGATGTCCAACCCTATGGCGGCGAGCGACGTTGTTCCCACTCCGGTTGACCCGGCGCCGACCACCGTGTCGGACACGATACTGAAGCTGCCGGCCGAGCCGTAGCTGTCCGCGGCGAAGGTCAGCACCCCGCTGTCGTCGCTGGCGGAGACGTCGATACCGGCGCTGTTGAGGGCATTGTTGATCTTCGAGACGGCATCTGCCAGGGAATCGCCCGCACTGAGCTGAACGTCCACGGAGTTGCTCCCGAGAGTGATCGTGAGCATCTCGTCCGCCGTGAGCCCCCCAACGGCGAATGCCTGGGACGCCGCGGCACCGGCGCGAGTGGCGGCCTGGGTGACGTTGACCGCGTAGGTTCCGGCGGCCAGTTCGTCCGGGACGTCGTAGATCGAAAACCCGGTTCCGTCGATGGTGTCGCCGACCTTGGTGAACAGAGCCGCGAGGCCGTCGAGGTTCTCGTCCGCGGCCTCGTCGAACTTGGCCTCGTCGAACGAGAGTGTGCCGTCCCGTTGCAGTGAGAGCCCGACCTGTCCAAGAGTGGTGAGGGTTCCGCCCGGATAGCTGGCCTGGCCGTATTGCGACAAGATTTCGTTCTTGATGCGGCGAACCGTCGCTTCACCATTGAAGACGCCGGCGTTGTCCGTCAGTTCGGAGACCTTGATCTCCGAGTTGATGAACGACATCAGGTCGGAGTGCACGCCGACGTAGGCCTTGACCTTGGCCTTGATGTCGGCGACGTTGGAGCTGACCGTGACCGTGCTGCTGCCCACGCTGAGCAGATCGAGGCTCACGCCCGGAACGACGTCGTCGATGCTGTTTGTGGAGCGCGTGATGCTCAGGCCGTTGACCGTGGCGACGGCGTCGCTTCCAGCCACGAGATTGCTGAAGTTCAGGGCGGCGGCCAGGCCGGAGCCCCCCAGGTCATCGGAGAAGGAGATGCTGTTGGCGGCGCCGGTCTCTTTCGAGGTGACGACCAGTCTGTATGGGCTTGCCCCTGTTCCCTCGTTGACGACGGTCGCCGTGACGCCGATTTTCGCGTCGATGATGGCGTTCCGGATCCCCTCCAGAGTGTCCTCTCCGCTGTTGATGACCACGTCATGTTCGATGCCGCCGACAGTGATCTTCAGGGTGCCGGTGCCGAGATTGGTGGTGTCGAAATCGGCAAACCCGGCAGAGCCTTCTGACTCGGCCTTGGCCAGAGCCGACACCACGACGCTGAACGAGCCCGGCGCGGCGGAGCCGTCTGGGGTCGCATTCAGGACGGTATCATTTGAGACCGCGGCGGTGAAGGAGAGGAAGTCGGATGAGCGGCGGAGGTCGTCGGCGGCGTTCTGAAACGCCTCGAGCTTGCCCTTGAGCGAATCGTAGCGGGTCTTGAGTCGCTCGAACTGGCTCTGCCGACCCTGGAGGATGCTGATCGGCCTTCTGCGGACGCCGACCAGAGCAGCGATGATCGACTGCGTGTCGAGTCCGCTGGCGATGCCGCCGAAGGAGATGAGAGGATCAGCCATGGCGGCCTCCTGTGGTGACGGGGCGGGGCGTGGAAAGGGTCAGCGATCGGAGCCGGGCGGGGGGCGCGGCGCAAAACCCCGGCCCCCCCCCCGCACCC
>JAZDLC010000375.1:0-3210 GCA_043802345.1 Planctomycetota bacterium
CGGCACGATCCGGTGGAGGGCCACAACCTGCTCCGGGTCGGCCATCAACTGCGCTCCCCGTACCACGGCGCTCCGTACCACGGCAAGATCGAAGACATCACCTCGGCCGGCGTGAAGTTCCAGTGGGGCCGCGGCGACATCTTGGTGCCGGTTTCCCGCCTCGCTCGGGAGGGCATCGAACCGCGGACCATGCCGGGTCTGCATGCCGAGCCGATGGATGAGGCGGAGTTGGCCCGCACCGCGGAGGAGAACAAGAAGAGCCGGCCGCTGGACGACCACAGCTGGTTCATCGGCAGCGTGGAGCGGGACAGGATCATCGTCGAGTACGAGGAGATGAAGAGGGAGGTCGGCGTCGGGCCCGACTACAACAACCGCGAAAAGCGCATGTACGTGAGGATCACCAAGATCCCGAAGGGATCGCTGGTGGAGCAGCGCGGGTTCAAGGTCGGCGACATCCTCCGGCGGATCAACGGGACCGACATCGTGTCGAAGTCAGATCTCGTCCGATACATCCAGCGACATCCGGATCAGCCGCGATACAAGATCGAGATTCTGCGGCGGGGCACTCGGCTCACCAAGGATTTCGACATAGCGCGCTAATGAACCTCGCGGTCATTAGCGCGGGAAACAGCACCAGCACCGTGGGTCTGATGCGTGGCCAGGAAGTGAGCCTCAGGAGCCGTTTCGCCACTTCCTTGTCGTGGAGCTTGGGCAACACCACAAACCACGGATGATCGCCGTAGAACATCGTGCACGCAATCAATCTGCCGCTACGGTGACATCCGACTCCTTTCCACGCGTGCTCATGTTCTTTGCGGACCTCCCGAGCGTACCAATCGGCGAACACCTGAAGCTCGTCGGCTCCGCCACCCTGGCCGGAGGCATCCGTCACCGGCGTCCACGACGGGAAGATCGTGAGGGGCCGGCGAATTGGCGGCTTGCTCAACTTCTACCGAAGGGAGGCCGAATGACTGTTTTGACTACACGAGGACATGGCGTACAATAATGGCACTCCATGCTCGCAAGCCCGCTCCCTCAGAATCCTCCTCGGGAGAGTCTCCATGTCCATCACCCTGTGTTCGCGCCTCGGCGCAATCATCGCACTCCTGACCGCCCTCTCCCCAACACGGGAAGCCAGTGGACAGTCCGACTCCGAGTTGCCGGCCGCGACCTCGTACGTCATCAGGGAATACACCACCGGCATCAGCTACCCGGTGATCTCGTCCTCCTACGATCACCAGCCCCAGATCGAGGTCCTGCCGGACGCGCCTGCCCAGCGGATCGTTCCGATCCAACGAACCCCCTGGATCGGCGAGGACGAGGAGAACGACCGGAACGTTCCTCCTCCCGGCAAGCAGGTCAAGAAGTTCGGCGGCTTCCAAGGTACGTCCCAGGCCGGCTGGATTCCTCCTGATCCCTCGCTGGCGGTGGGCCCGAATCACATCGTCTCCACCACCAACCAGCAGATAGCCTGGTTCACCAAGGACGGCACCATGCAGTTCAGCCAGCCGCTGGGCAGTCCGGGCAATCCCGGTTTCCTGGAGGACGTCGGCGCGGGGAACTTCACCTTCGATCCGAAGTGTCTCTACGACGAGCTCGAGGGCCGCTTCCTGGTGTTGGCGCTGGAAGTCTACACCAGCACGGCCTACATCACCTTCGCGGTCTCCGACGACAGCGATCCGAACGGAATCTGGTACAAGTACCGAACCGACGCGAAGACCTCGATCGGCGGCAGCGACTACTGGGTCGACTATCCGGGCCTGGGCTTTGACGACGAAGCCTACTACGTCACCGGGAACCTGTTCGGCATGAGCAGCGGCTGGGGAGGAGTGAAGTATCGGATCTTCGACAAGACGCCGGTGCTTTCCGGCGCCCCGGTTGTGTACGCGGACCTGCGCGATGGAAATTCCGCCTCGGTCCAGGTCGCCCACATGCACAGCACTCCGGTCGCGCCCTTCTTCGTGTCGGTCAAGGACTCGAACGAAATCAGAATCCAGGCGATCACCTCGCCGACGACTGCTCCGACCCTGCATACCACCGATGTCGTTGTACCGGGCTTCGCCCAACCTCCGGGCGCACCGAATCTAGGCGGTAGCACGATCAGTACGGTCGACCATCGAATCATGACTGCGGACTTCCGAAATCAGTTCCTGCTCGCGGGGCACGCCATTTCGGCCGACGGGCGGGCCCAGGCTCGTTGGTACGAGTTCTGGCCGGGCACCTGGCCGAATTCCGGAAGCGTCACCATGGTGCAAAACGGCAATATCGATCTGGGCGCGGGCATCTACACCTTCTTCCCGGCCATCGCCCGCAATGCTGCCGGCAACACCGCCATCTGCTTCGCCCGCTCGTCCAGCTCCGAGTACGCAAGCATTTGGTACACCCACCGGGAAACCAGTGATGCCTCCGGCACCATGCGCACCGCCCGGGAGCTCAAGGGCGGCGAAGGCAGCTACTCTTCCGGACGCTGGGGTGACTACTTCGACATCGCCGTTGACCCGACCAACAACACCACCTTCTGGGGGATCGGCGAGTACGCCTCCGCCGGTGGGGCCTGGCGCACCTGGATCGGGGTGCTCGGTATCGTCGACGGTCAGGTGACCCAGATCGGCGCGGGCTCGCCAGGCTCTGGTGGGTACGTGCCGATCATCAACGCCGGGACTCCCGCCATCGGCGAAGCACTGCAGGTCACGACCTCCCTGAGCATCGGTGGCGTCCCGTACTACCACGCCATGTCGTTCTTCCCCGGAAGCTTCACGCTCAAGGGAGCTGCCATCCATGTGGGCCTCCCCTGGTTCCTGGCCGGCCCGTACACCATGGGCAACGTAGGATTCCCGGGCTTCGGCTTTCATGTCGCCAACTACACCATTCCGGCCAATCCGAACCTGATCGGCGGCAGCATCTACCTGCAGTCGTTGATTCTCGATCCGGGTGCTCCGCTGGGCCTCGCCGCCACGCCGGGTGTCCAGTTGACCATCGGCGAATAGCCTCTCATCGCCACCCTCCGCCGACCCCAGGCCAACGCCGGTCCACGCCTCAAGTCGGCCCCAACGCCGCTTCCACCTCGATCGGCACCGCCTGCGACTACGTTCCCATGCGATACCGCCAACCTCGCTTCCCTGATGCACCGGCACAGGCGCGGGCGCAACGCAGGATTCACGTCGGCGGCCGGGTAGACCAGGGCGGTTGCCCGCCCCGGCCCCCCACAGA
>JAZDLC010000376.1:0-3050 GCA_043802345.1 Planctomycetota bacterium
CGGCCGCCATCTCGTTTCTCGTGCCTCCGTTGCCAGCCTACGGTAACCAGGCAGACCGCTCATGAATAATGCGGACCAGAACCTTTTGTCGTTGTCCCTCCTACCACCCTGAACGAGAATCGGGGGCTCGCCTCCCCGCCAGAAATCCTCCTCGCGAGGAGGGCTTCCGACGCCACTGACCGCACCCTCAAGGAATCGTACCTGCCATGGCCAAGCCTCTTCTCACGCTTCTATTCCACTCCGAAGACCCGCTCGGCCCCGTTCTCGAGACCGCCCGTGAGTATGCGATCGAGAAAGGACTCAGCGGTCTCCACCCGTTCGGAGGCAACGACGGTCCGGCTCTCGAACGTTCGCTGCCCGCTGTCTCGCGATTGGCCAATTCGCTGGGAATCCCGGTCCTCCTGTCGCTCTCCAACGAGCGGTTGAGCCGGGCACTCGACGACCCGAACGAGAGAAAGGCCCTTTCGGATGGGCTCTCCCGGGGCCGGTTGCTCCCCACTCCGGCCGCCGCTTTCGGCGCGGAACTCCCGTTGCTGGCTCCCTTCGAAGTGGCGGATGAGGTCCGCCTGAACATCGACCTCTGGAACAGCGCGCTGTTCGCGCCGCCCTTCACGGCTCGCCCCAAGGTGGATCAGACTCTGGTCGTTCGCGATCCGGATCCAGCCTCCCGTTGCTCGAATCCGCAGACCTTCGGGCAAGGCAAGAGCGGCCTGCTCGCCGTCGATTTGGGACGGCTCGGCGTCTCCCCGGCTCCGGAGAAGGCTCTGGCCCGGCTCACCGAAGTCCTGCGGGATCGAAAGGACTGCCGGCTCGCGAGCCCCACCGCCAGCCCGCGCGGGTGGACGGATCAGGCGCTGCGTGAGATTCTCGTGGCCGGGCTCAGGATGCCGATGTTCTCAGAGTCTCCGGAGGCCTGCTTCGATGTCCGGCTGCACGGTTTCCCCCTCGACCTTGCGCGGCATCTGGCCGCTGACTCCGCCACCTTCAGGGTGTTCGCCGCCGCCGCCGGCCCAATCCTCGGGAAGCCGTTCAGGCTGGGCGAACTCGACGGAAAACTCCGCAACGGCCTCCTGCTGCGCCGCCTGGCGCGGTCCGGGGCCGCGGATGGAATTCCCCACTGCGAGCGGGTGCGCGCCTCCTATGTGCTCACGGCCGCCCTGGTCGAGTCACTGGCGGAGAACCTAGTGGACGAGAACCACATTGTCGATGGAGCGACTCTGTCGCAGGCCCCCCACATCGCGAGTCGCCTGCGAGTCGACCTGGGGCTCATGCGGGAGGAGGCCACTCGGTGTCCCGATGGATCTCCTCCTCCGGCGAAGCAGGATGAAGCTGTTCTGGCCTGCCTTGACAGGCTTTTCAGGTCGCCCACTCCGGGCGGCGTGACCCGGACCGCGCTCCTGGGCCAGATCCGGGAGGCGGCCGCAGCCATCCTGCCCCTGCTCGAGAAATTCGCGGAGTCGTGTCGGCAGGGGTGCCCGGCCACGACTTGAGCGATGGAAGGGCTGAAGGAACTCGTCGCCGCGGTTCTCTGTCCCCGGTTTCCCGCCGCCGAGACGGGTCTGGACTTCGGAGACGGTGCCTCGCGGCCGCTCCCAGGCGGGTTTTGTCTTTTCCGGCGGGAGCTTCCCGGCGCCCTGGAGCGGATCGCGGACTTGCGCAGCTCGGCCGGTCATTCTGGCGGAGGGCCGTACGTCTGCTCCGACCTGGAGCGCGGCGCGGGCCAGCAGGTCGAAGGTCTCACCCGACTGCCGCCCCCCCTCGCGCTGGGCGCCACCGGGTCCGCGGATCTGGCGCGGCGAGCCGGCTCGCTGACCGCGAGAGAGGCACTCTCAGCCGGGATCGCCGTGATCTTCGCCCCGGTTCTCGATCTGGCCGATGAGCCGGAGAATCCGATCGTCGCGGCCAGGGCCTTCGGCGCCGATCCGGCAGAGGTCTCCCGGCTCGGGTCAGCCTGGATTCAGGGGTGTGTCGCGGGCGGCGCCCTCCCGGTGGCCAAGCACTACCCGGGACACGGAGCCACGCTGGTCGATTCTCACCTGGTCCTGCCGGTGCTCCAGAAGACGGCGGAGCAACTGCAAGAACGAGAGGAACGTCCGTTCCGCGCCGCCATCTCCGCCGGCGTGCCCGGAATCATGATGGGACATCTGCATGTTCCCGGGCTCGGCGACCGGGCCGCTCTGGCGGCATCCCTCTCTGCCAACGTGATGCGAAGGAGGCTGCGGGGGAAGCTCCGCTTCTCCGGCACGATCTTCACGGACGCCCTCAACATGCGATCGATCACGGAGGGCCTGGCTTCGCCGGAGGCGGCTCGAGATCCCGCGGTGCGGGCGCTGCTCGCGGGGGCCGACGTGGCGCTGATGCCCGAGGATGCAAACCGTTCCGCGAGGGCCCTCGTCGAGGCGGTCAGCACCGGACTTCTCCCCCGCGAACGGCTCGCGGAGTCAGTGGAGCGAATCCGCGCCATGCTCGCGACGGTCGCCGCCAGATGCGGCCGCGCGCCGGAACCTGACCCGGCCGGTCCGGCCCTGGCGCTGGAGATTGCCCGGGGTTCCGTGGTGCGGACACTGGGCAAGGATGGTCTCCCCCCGGCGCAACTCCACGACTCCGACGTGAGCCTGTTCCCCGTGGTCGACTCGGAAGATGACAGCGCGCTCGGCCCTTTGATCGAAGAATTGCGGAGCAACTCGCTCCGCCCGCGATTGAATGACGCGTCACCCGATCTCCCCGGTCTGGTGGTCGTGCTCTCCGACGTACGCGCCTGGAAGGGGAGGGTCAGGCTGGAAGAGAGCCGGCTACTCGAGATCCAGCGCCTGCTCGCGGGCCCCGGCCGGCGCCTGCTGCTCTCAATCGGTCCCCCACAGGCGGTCGGCCCCCTGCCGGGAGCCGGATACGCCGTGTTCGACAACGACCCGGCCTCCCTGAAGGCCGCCGCCGAGGCTGTCTGCGGGAAGCTCGCTCCGAACGGAAGTGTCTGCTGGTGATCCGGAGAGGGAGATGATCCGCCATGGAACCTGAAACCGCGCAAAGCCTGCTCGACTGGCTGGCCGCCG
>JAZDLC010000377.1:0-20315 GCA_043802345.1 Planctomycetota bacterium
AAGCCGCGAAGTACTTCAAGCTGGCCGCTGCGGACGCATCAAAGAAGCAGGGGCTGGCGGCGAAGTGCCTGTTCGAGGCCGGCGAGGCCTTGCGCCGGGGTGGGAACTCCGCCGAAGCCGTGGCTACCTTCGACGAGCTGATCGCCGCCCAGGGATCCTCCCGGTATGTGCCGTACGCTTCCTTGCAGCGGGGCATCGCCCTTGCTCAGGGCGGCGACCAGAGACGGGCCCAGGCGGCGTTCGAGAAGCTGAAGGGTGAAGCCGGCTCCAAGGGGTATGGCGAGCGCTGGGGGTTCGAGGCGGATCTCCAGTTGTTGATCCTGGCCGAGAAGGACAACCCCGATGCGGCGCTGGAAGGGTATCGGCGGCTCTCCTCTTCCACCGAGGGAAAACACCCCTCCGTGGCCAACCAGGCCAAGCTGCGCATCGGCCGGGTCTATGTGGCGACCGGTCGGTGCGACGAGGCGAGGGCGTTCTTCGAAACCATCCTCAAGGATCGGGCCGCCTCCACCCGCGAGATCGTGGCTGGCGCATACAACGGTCTGGGCTCCGCGTTCAGGAAGAAGAAGAACGCGACCGACGTTGACATAAGGGCGGCGCTCTACAACTACCTGCGCGTGATCGTCTCCTACGGAGATGTGCTGGACGAACAGGCCGAGGCTCTCTACTCCGCCGGAAAGTGTTTTCAGCGAGTTCCGGGGCCGGAGTCGATCAACCGATCGAAAACCCTGCTGCACCGGTGCATCAACGAGCATCCCGACTCCTCGTGGGCTCAGGAAGCTCAGAAGGGTTGACGGTCTGGCCTCGCCCTTGGAGCGGACCGTGTATTTCAGCCGATCGAACTGGATCGGGTACGGATTGGTGCGGTTTGTCGCTTGTGCGCTGGTCCGTCCCTACTTCCGCCTCAGGCTGATCGGCAGGGAGTACCTGGAACCGGGGCCGGTCATCGTCGCCCCGAATCACTGCTCCTACCTCGACCCGGTGGTGCTCCAGACCGCGATCGCCCGGCAGAGGCTGGTCTTCCTCATGGACAAGGCCTGGTACGACCGGCCGCTCCTGAACCCGTTCTTCCGGCTGATGAAATGCATCCCCGTGGATGAGGATGCGCGGAACCGCTCCGCCCTGGAGCAGGCGCTCATTACCTTGCGCCAGGGCGTGTCGGTCGGGATCTACCCTGAAGGGCAGGTGAATCCGGAAGGGGTCTTGGGGAAGTTCAGTCCCGGGGTGGCCTCCCTGGCGCTGCGCGCCGGTGTGCCGATTGTCCCCGCCGGGATCACCGGAACAGGCCGGGCATTGCCGAAGAAACACCGCTTCCCGCGGCCGGTTCGGGTCACCGTGAGGCTGGGGCCGGCGCTCCATCCCCTGAGGGGGGAAGCTGCGCAGGGGATGTCCAAGCGTGCCGTCATGGACGATCTGACCGCGCGCCTGACACGGGCCGTCGAGGGGCTGACGCGCGGCTGATCTCCGGTTGTTTTTTTCGAGATCACGAGGAGCGCGGACGACTAGGTAACCGTGCGGCCTTCTTGCCGTCTCGACTGCGACCTCCCCGAGATCCTGGAAGAGGGAGGCGACCGGGCAAGTGCGTGCGTGCGGAGGTGTCTCGTGCAGGGTGATTGCGTGGGAGATTTGGTTCGCGAAGCGGGCGCGGGAGATCCGACAGCCTATGACAGGCTGGCGACTGCCTTCTTTGAGCCGCTGGTCTGTTCCGCTCGGAAAGTGCTCGGTGACCATCATCTGGCTCAGGACGTGGCTCAGGAGGCGTTGCTGCGGGCGCATCGTGGGCTGAGGAGACTCTCCGACCCGGAGCAGTTCGGTTCCTGGGTGCTGCGGATCGGGCACAACATCGCCGTGGACCGGGTCCGAAAGACGGTCCGGTCCCGAGAGGTCGAACTGCTCGATCCGAACAGCGTGGGCGAGAGTCAGTCTGGCGACCAGCCGCGGGCGGAGAGGGAGGGTCGGGCGCCCGCCTCGGCCGGCCGCACGGTTCTCTGGGATGCTGTCGCGTCGATGTCTCCCAGAGATCAGAAGCTGCTGCTGCTGCGCTTCGGCCGGGGTCTCACCCAGCGGCAGGTCGCGGCGGAATGCGGTCTCTCGCTGCAGGTCGTGAAGGTCGCGCTCACCCGCAGCCGGGTGCGGCTGCAGCGGTTGATGGCGACTGAGTACGAGTACGACTTCGAGTGCACGCAGGGGCACGAATGACAGGCCAATCTCCCAGCCACGAGGTTGCGGTCGGAGACGGAATGGTCACAATGGGGCCACCGACGCGACTGCGGAGAGCGATCCATGTTCACCAAGGCCCCGCGCCAGCATCGAGCGCGCCCCTCCCTTGCAGGGCCGGACCGGTTTCTTCGGATTGTCCTCGCGCTGGCGGCCTGCCTGACCGGGCTGATCACGCCGGCCGAGGCGAAGGAACTCAAGGAGCGGGCTCCCTGTCCGAAGGCCCGGGGCGAGCCGTACGCCTGGCAGACAGGCTCCGGGCTCCGTTACGAGTATTACGTCCCCAAGGATTACGACGGCGACCAGGGAGCCAACCTGGTGCTGATCTTGCATGGCTCGAACCTGGACCGCCGCTGGGGCTTTGCGAACCACTCCCCGGGGACATTCCGCCCGGGGGACATTCTGGTCTGCCCTGACGGGACGACTCCGAACGGGTCGGGTGGCTTCAATTTCCGGCAGGCCGACAAGGACGTGCGACTGCTGAACGAAGTGCATGCCGAGTTTCGGCAGCAGTTCAAGGTGCTGGCGACCTTCCTGTACGGCCACAGTCAGGGCGCGTTCTTCGCCTGTTTCTATGCGGGCGCCTATCCGGCCCTGGTGCAAGGAGTGCTGGCCCAGGCAGGCGGTGTCTGGATCGGCACCAGCGCCGGCAAGAAGGGGTATCACCAGGCGATCTCGGTGATGCACGGCACCGCCGATCCAGTGGTGCCGTTCTCCATGAGCGGCGCCTCGAGGGATTTCTACCTGAAGGCGGGATTCGAGAAGGTCCACCTGCGGGCCCTGCGCGACTGGAACCACTGGCCGGACTGGAGGCAGGCCGCGGTGCAACTGGCCTGGTGCGAGGGGATGACCTCCGACAGCCCGGAGCGGGTTCTTTCAGCGATGGAGGAGCTGAAGTCGGTGCAGGAGGTGCGGGATCCGGTGGCCCTCTACCAGGTTGCGACGCGCCTCTCGACCTTGCGCTTCGCCGAGCTTCCGATCAGGGAACGGGCGTTGCGCCTGGCGGCGGAGGTGGAGGCGCTTGCCGACTGCCATCTGCAGGCGATCGACAAGGAGGCGGGCCGGTCGGCCCGAAAACCGAAACTGGAGAAGAAGCCGTGGATCGGCCATCTGCGCCTCTTCCTTCAGGAGTTTGACGGCATGCCGGCCTGTGATCAGTTGCGGGCCGAATGGAAGGGCGCCCTGAAGGAGCATGCCGAGAAGGCCGGGAAGGCGCAGACGGCGTACCTGGAGCGGATGCAGGATGACGTACCTGAGGCGTTTGTCGCGGGGGTCGACGTGGTCGCGAGAGGTTTCCTGGCGGAGGGATTCATCGGCCAGGACTTCCTGGATCGGCTGTCCGCATGGCGGAAGGAGGCCCAAGACCTGAAAATCTCCAGGACCCAGGTCCAGTACTACGACCAGGTCATTCCGGTCTTCGAGGAGGCGATGAAGATGGGGGCAGCCGCGTTCGACGCCGTCAAGTGACGTCCCGCGTGGCGAGGATGACCAGCCTCTCGGAGTTGTCCGGATCGAACGGACCCTCCTCGAATTCGCCGTGAGCGCGGGTGATTTCCAGGCGGGCGGCCGATAGCCAGGATCGGATCTCATCCAGATCGAACACCCGCACCGTCTCGAAACGGTGGAGCGTCTCCGCCCCGTCCTTGAATTCGGTGATCCGCTTCTCGATCCTGCCTGATGAGGCATCGAATCGCCGCTCCTGCAGGACGAGGGTGCCGTCGGGGCGTGTCTCCCTGGAGCGCGGCACCAGGGTGCGCACCGCCCGGGTTCGATTCAGCAGGTCGAGCACGAACCCTCCCCCTGGCCTCAGAACCCTCGCGACCTCCTTCAGCACGAGCCGGTTCTGCGCATCTTCCTGGAAGTAGCCGAAGGCGGTGAACATCTGGATCACCGCATCGAACGACCCGTCCCGGTACGGCAGGTGCCGCATGTCTCCCCGGACCAGCGGCGCCTTGCCGGCGGCGGCGAGGAGGGCGTCCCTGGCCACGAGGAGCAGGTCAGGGGAGAGATCCATGCCGAACGCCATCGCGCTCAGGGGGGAGATCCGCGCCGAGTGACGCCCCGCGCCGCAGCAGAGATCGAGCACCCTCGATCCCGGCTGAAGCAGGCCGGCACGGCGCAGGAAGCCGACCTGCCGCTCCGCCTCGGCGTCGTCGCGGTGTCCGTACCGCTCCAGGTAGCTCCGGTCGAACGCGGTCACATACCAGGGGGTGTCCTGGTCCCTGCCGCTCATGCGCCGCCCGGAAGCTGTTCGATCGCCCGCTCGATCCGCCGCGCGCAGACCTCTCGTCCCAGCACGGCCATCGACTCGATCAGCGGCGGGGTGGCCCGCTTTCCGGTGACGGCGATCCTGAGGCACATGAAGAAGTCGCCCACTTTCCAGCCGCGCTCCTCCGCCGCGTCCCGCAGCGGAGTCTCGAACGAGTCGTGGTCGATCCGGGCGGCGGAGTCGAGCAGCGAGCGAGCCAGCTTCAGCGCCGCCACCCGGTCCTCTTCCGACATCTTCTTCGCAGCCTTGAAATCCTCCAGCTTCAGCGCCACCTCATCGGCGTAGAAGAAGTCGCTGACCGTGTCGAACTCGGCCAGGGTCTTCATCCTCTCCCGGATCAGCGGAAGGATCTCGCCGAGACGCGAACGATCCAGGTCACCCCCCTTGAAGGCGATGATCCGCTCGGCCAGCTCATCCTCCGGAAGGGCCCGGATGTACTCCCCGTTCAGCCACTCCAGCTTGGTCAGGTCGAACACCGGACTCGAGGTGTGAATCTGGTCCGGCTCGAACTCCCTGAGCATTCGCTCCATGCCGAACACTTCCGCCTCGTCCTGCGGCTTCCATCCGTTCAGCGAGAGGAAGTTCAGGAGGGCCTCGGGCAGGAACCCGTTCTCCCGGTACCAGATCAGGGAGGTCGGGTTCTTCCGCTTGGAGATTTTCGACTTGTCCTTGTTGCGAAGCAGCGGCAGGTGGCAGAAGACGGGAGGTTCCCAGCCGAACGCGTCGTAAAGCAGCACATGCTTGGGCGTGGAGGGGATCCACTCCTCGGCCCTCAGCACGTGGGTGATGCCCATCAGATGATCATCCACCACGTTCGCCAGGTGATAGGTGGGAAAGCCGTCGGTCTTCAGCAGCACCTGGTCGTCGATCTCGGAATGCCGGATCTCCACCGGCTTGCGCAGCAGGTCCTTGAAGACGGTCGAACCGGTTTCGGGAACCCGGAGTCTGACCACGTGAGACTCTCCCTCGCCGGCCCGTCGCTCGGACTCGGCGGGCGACACCTCGCGGCAGTGGCCGTCGTACCCGAGGGTCGACAGCTTGTCCCTCTTCTGCGTCTCCCTGAGTTCCGCCAGCCGTTCCGGAGTGCAGAAGCAGCGGTAGGCCGCGCCCTTCCCGATCAGCTCGTTTGCGTGCCTTGAGTAGATCTCCGATCGCTCCGATTGGCGGTAGGGAGCGTGGGGGCCCCCCACGTCCGGTCCCTCGTCCCAGTCCAGACCGAGCCAGCGGAGGGACTCATAGATCGCGTCCTCCGACTCCCGCGTGGAGCGGGTCCGGTCGGTGTCCTCGATCCGCAGGACGAACTGGCCGCCGTGCTTCTGCGCGAAGCAGCGGTTGAAGAGCGCGACGTAGGCGGTGCCGACATGGGGTGCTCCCGTCGGGCTGGGAGCGATCCGGACCCTCGGCGGCCTGCTGTTCACGGGCATCAGTCTTCCCTCCGCAGGGCATCGAAGCCGGCGTCGCCCGCCTCGCTGTCATTGTTGTTGTCGGAGTCCCGAAGGGCCAGGAGCAACTCCCTCGCCCTGGGATCGCGGGTCGAGCCGAGCAGCACGGCCAGTGCCTTCTTCTTCGCGCCACGCGCCTTGGCCAGTTCCGGCAGCAGCATTGCCACGGCGGTGCGGCCTGATCCCCGCACCAGGCGCCGGGCGGTCCGCCCGAGTTCGGCGTCGTCCAGCAGACTCCCCAGTTCTCGCACGTGCGCGCCGAGCCGCACCGACCATCCAGTGGCGGAGAAGGCGAGGCCGCGGCGGCCCGGGTCCTCGGACTCCTCGCCCGCGAACGCCGTCTTGAATGCGGCGGCAAGTTCGCGGGCGCTGCTGCCGCGGGCGGCGGCCGCCAGCTTCGAGAGTTCGGAGAGCGCATCACTCGCCGCGCCGCCGTCGGTGAGCAGCAGTTCGAACAGACCGGTGGCCGGATCGATGGCTCCGAAGCAGGCTTCGCCGTCATCGAAGAACGTCTCGAGGCCGTTTTCGCCCGTTGAGGCCAGCGCCGAGAGGGCCGCCGCGCGCAGGCGTCTGGAGGGGGCCTCGGCCAGCATGGCGAGAATGGCGTCCGCGGCCTCTGATCCGCCGGTGATTCCGAGGGCCGAGAGGGCCCGGATCTTCAGATCTTCCGCGGCGCCCTCCCGGGCGACCCTGGCCAGGGCGGGAATCAGCAAGGGCTTCCCGAGGGAGGCGGCCAGCAGCAGCGCGGCCCGCACCGTCTCCCGGTCCCTTGAATGAAGGCCGATCTCCGCCTCGGTGACGAAGCGCGGCTGCCAGCTTCCGGTGGCCGCCACGGCCGCGGCGAGCAGCAGCCGTCGCACCGGGTCGTCCGCCGTCTCCCAGGCCTTCAGAAACGGGGACGGATCGAACGCGATGGGGCGATCGAGAAGATGGGGCGCCACGGCGGAGAGGGTTCTGGCGTCGGCATGGCTCGCGAGCCGGTGCAGCGAGGACTCGTCGAGCAGGTTCAGCACGCGCAGGGCGAAGGCCGCCGGGCTGCAGAAGGGGTTGCCGATCGCCTCCCTCTGAATGGCGGTGAAGAGGCGGTCAGGGAGCCGGTCCATCCAACGCTCGTACAGCCGGTCCCACTCCTTCACCGGAATCACGGTGGTCTCCCGCATCCAGTCGAGCTGATGAGTCCTCAGCACCGAGAAGTGAAAGATCCCCGAGGGAGCGGTCCGGCCGTCCGGCAATGGCTTGTCGTCATGGACCAGCATGCGGATGCCGAACCCGGCCATGACCGTCTCATCCCGCTCGTCCTCGTAGGTGAGCGTGTAGTCGACGAGTTGGAAGCCGGAGGGGAGGAGGGTTCGCACCGTGCGGCAATCGTGCGACCGGAGCGGCGTGTACGAGATCGTCTCCACGCCCGCAAACCGCTCCTCGAAGAGCACCTGGTATTCCTCGTGATCGAGAGTCCGCTCGGAAGGCCTGCCGCCCGACGAAGCGGGCATCTCGTGCGGGAAGAGCATCCTGAGAGGCAACAGGGCGAAGTCGGACTTCGCGAGCAGCCGGCCGCACATCGTCAGCGAGTGGTCCGGTCCCTCCAGGTCCGCTCCCGCGCCGAACGCATCTCCCTGTTTGTTCAGCCGGAAGGTGAGCCCTTCCTCGGGCGAGGGAGTCCGGCCATCGCCACCCGGAAGAGGGAGGTCGGTCGCGAAGGCATAGTGAGGCCCTTCGCTCTTCCAGAACTTGAGCCGGCCCACAGAGCGCTGATTCCGGCCGCCCTGGGGCAGAAGCGCCGTCCATGGAACCTCGATCTGCACGAAGTCGGCCACTCCTCCCTCCGGCCGCCGTCCCTCCGGCCCGAGTTGCTGGGAGCTGGCTTCCTGCGTGAAGAGGAAGATCGCGAAGAGAAGTGTCGCCGTTCCGATGCGCATGGGGGAGTCCCTTCCTGTTCTGTTCCTGCCACGAAGCGCTCTCAGCGCTTCTCTGGCTCGGAGGAGGGCTCGAACTGCTTCGCAAGTTCGATCTCCTCGGCGTCGAGCCACTTCCCTTGGAAGCGGCTCACCGGCCCCTCGTACTTCAAGAAGCCGAAGGCGGAGCGGGCCTCGGCGTTCGCGCCGTCGAGCAGCAGCACTTCGCGCAGCAACCGCGTGCGCTCTTCCGCCAGACCATGCTCCACGCACTGCTGAGCGAGCGCCAGGCGCCCGCCGAGGTCTCCCGGGGTCAGCGCCTCGAGCCCGAGCTGGAACTTCTCCGCGGGCGTCAGGTCGATCGCGGCCGCCATCTCCGCGCCACTCTCCGTCGACGGATTCGCTCCCGGGCCGGCAGGCGGCTCGTCGCCGCTCCGCAGGAAGATCACCGCCAGGGCGGCGATCAGCACGACGGCCACTCCGCCGATCAGCATCATCGGCGGGCCGGCCTTCCGTTCGGTCCTGGGCGCCCGGGTCAGTCGCGATCCCCGGCGGGGTAGGGTCGCGCCGGCGCTGCGTGAGATTCGCGGCCGGGCCGGCGGCTGTTCCTTGATTTCCAGGGAGGCGTCCAGCTCCTCGACCGTGTCGAGGGCCGGCGGCCCTTCCTTGACCTCGAGGGAGGCGTCCAGCTCCTCGATCTCGTCAAGGGCCGGAGGCGGGACGCGGATCTCGCCCTGGCCGCAGCGAGGGCAGGGGAAGCTGCTTGAGGGCGGCTTCAAGGAGAGATCGATCGACGCGTTGCATGCGGGGCAGATTGCCTGGGTCACGGTTCTTCTGCTCGTCTAGAGGGGTGTTCCAGTCAATCGGTCGAGTATAACAGCGCCATCCGATGGCAGCAGAAGTTTGCGGAGAACCGATGCGGCGCGCCCTCCTCCTCCTGGTGGTCGCCCTGAGCACCCTTCCGGCCTGCGGCCGGCCCGGGGAGGCCGGACCGATGATTTCGTCCCAGGATCTGCTGGAGAGGGAAGGGTGCGCCTCTCTGGAGGTGCGCATCGACATGCCGGGGGGGCAGCTCAACGTGTCTCCAGGCCAGGAGTATCTGGTGGATGCCCGATTCAAGTTCGACAAGGAGGCGATGCGGCCGCTCTTGGAGAGTGAACGGGACGGCGACCGGGTCCTTGTCACGGTCAGTGCACCGGGGTACGAGGATGGCATCGGGCGGACCTTCAACGAGTGGGATCTGCGCCTCCTGGACGCATGTCCGATCGATCTCGCCCTGTCGATGAGGATCGGCAGGGCGGAGTTGAACCTGGCCGGCGTCAAGGCAAGGAGCCTGGACCTGAACCTCGGTGGGGGGGAATTGATCCTGGACCTCGGAGAGGGGAGTCCTCTTGTCGGCCTGACCGGCAACGTGGAGGTCGGCCATGGGAAGGCGCTGCTGAAGCTGCCCGCGGGCGCGGGGATCCGGGTCAGGGCCTGGAAGTCGGTGGGCAGCCTGGTGGTCACGGGCCTCTCACCCGATCCCGAGGTCGAGGACGCCTGGGTCAATCCCTCCTTCGGCCGCTCCGAGGTCATCATCGATCTCACCGTGCGGGTCGGGATGGGAGATCTCGAAGTCATCGCCAGGGAATGAGCCGAACCGGGAGCGCTCAGCTCAGCTGGCGGAGGATCTCGTCCGGCTCGGATCGGCCGGACAGCGATTCGCAGGCCCTGGCGACGGCATCGACCGTCACGCCCGTCATGCACCGGTGATCGATCGGGCAGTTCCGGAGGAGGCATGGGGAGCAGTCGACCGGATCGCGCAGCAGGGTGTGGTTCTTGCCATAGGGCCGCGTGGTGACCGGGTCGGTCGGGCCGAAGATGGCGATGATGGGAGTGTTCACGGCCGCGGCCACGTGCATGGCGCCGGTGTCGTTCGAGACCGCGAAGGAACAGCGCTCCAGCACCGCGGCCAGTTCCGGAATCGAGGTCCTGCCGGAGAGATCGAGAAGCCTCGGGCTTTCCACGGAGTGGTAGATCCGCTCGCAGACCGGATGGTCCCCCGGGCCGCCGACCAGCACGATCGAGAGGCCGCTCTCCTCGAGCAGCCTTCTGGCCAGCTCGATGAACCCCTCCTCGGGCCACTGCTTGGCGGAACCGTAGTTCGCGCCCGGATTGAGCGCGACCAGGCGGCTGGGAGACGCGCGCAGCAGCGGCTCCAGCAGGTTCTCGGCGCCGATCCGCGCCTCCTCGTGGACGACCAGTTCCGGAGCCTTTGGCCCGGGCACGATGCCAAGCGGGGTGAGCAGATGTTGGAGGTAGTGGACCCTGTGCGTCCGCAGAAGCTCGAGCTTCCTCTCCACCGGGTCCGTCAAGAGGAAGTCGCGGCCGGAGGCGCGATACCCGATGCGGCGGGGAACATCCGAGAGCAGCGCGGTCCAGGCGGAGCCGAACGAGCGGGGAAGGATGATGGCCGTGTCGGCCCGGACCTGTTGCAGCCGCCGGAGCAGGCCGATGTACGCGGTCAGCCGGGAGAAACCCTGGGGTCTCCGGTAAACAACCACCTCGTCGATCCAGGGGACCATCTGGTAAAGGTCGGCCACCGGCCCGCGGGCCAGCACGCTGATCCACCCGTCCTCAACCGCCTCGCGCAGCGCCCGGTAGGTCGGAATCGCCATGACGGCGTCGCCGAGCCAGGACGGACCGAAGATGAGAAACCGGTGGGACATGCCTTTCGGATGATAGCTCCGGTGCCGATCCCCACTCGCTAAAATGCGGCGCTGCGAAAGGAAAGCATGATCCGCGTCGACAACCTGACCAAACGGTATAACGGTGTCATCGCCGTCTCTGAATTGAGCTTCCAGGTGCAGCCGGGTGAGATCCTCGGGCTCGTGGGGCCGAACGGGGCGGGCAAGACCACCACCCTGCGGTGCATCGCCGGGGTGCTGTCCCAGAACGAGGGACAGATCGATGTCTGCGGACATGACATCAGGCGCTCTCCGATCGAGGGGAAGCGTCAGCTCGCCTATGTTCCGGACACGCCGCACCCGTTCGATCTGCTCACCGTGGAAGAGCATCTGCGATTCACGGCCCAGGCGTACGGGGTGAACGATCCGGAGCCGCTTTTTGACCGCTGGCTCGCGGCGCTGGAACTCGAGGAGAAGCGGAAGGAACTGGCTACCACGCTTTCCCGGGGGATGCAGCAGAAGCTGGCCATCGCCTGCGCCTTCCTTCACGACCCGGCGGCGATCCTGCTCGATGAGCCGCTCACCGGGCTCGATCCCAGGGGGATTCGCGGCATGCGGGAAGCGATCCGCGAGCGGGCGGAGGGGGGAGCCGCGGTGGTGGTCTCCTCGCACCTCCTGGAACTGGTGGAACGGCTCTGCGACCGGGTGCTGATCCTGGTCCGGGGACGGAACGTGGCCGTGGGCACCCTGAGTGAGATCCGCGCCGTCTCGCGGACGGAGGAGACGGCCTCCCTCGAGGAGGTCTTCTTCGCCATCACCGAAGCGGAGCAGCCACGCCGTTGAACCGGGCCATTCTCTATCTGCTGCTGACCCAGAAGAAGAACTCGGCCCGGGAGTTCCTCTCCGGTCTGAGGCGTCCCCGGCGGCTGATCGGACTGCTCTTCTGGCTGGCGCTGATCGCCGGCCTGCTGGTGAGCCAGACCCTGGGCGGGGGAAAGGGCGGAGCGGGCGGAGGATCGGCCCACTCCGGCGCCTCGCCGCTCTCCGTTCTGCTCACGGTGCTCCTTGCGGCGGCTCTTTTCGGCGGATTGATGCAGCGCGGCCTGGCCTTCCGGGCGGCCGATATCGACTACCTCTTCGCGGGCCCGTTCGATCGCCGCTCGCTGGTGCTCTACCGGCTGCTCTCGCTCTATCCGATCACGGTCCTCTCGACCCTGTTCCTGATGATCTTCCTGGGCCCCAGGCTGGAGAGCCCCTGGTGGGGTCTCCTGGGGGTCGCCACCTGCCAGGTCATCGCGCTGCACCTCCAGACCGTCTCATCGATTGTCGCGGCGACCGTCAGCGAGAAGACCTTCGGCAAGCTGCGAATGAAGGTGCAGTTCATCCTGCTGCTGCTGGTGGGGGGCGGCCTCTTCTGCGCCATCACCTCGTTTGGCGGGAGCGGCGGGCTGGGCGCGGAGGTCAGGAGCGCGTTCGATTCGGCCCCGGTGAGGATCCTCTTCTACCCCGCCACGGCCGCCGGCGAGTTGAGCCAGGCGGGGAGCATCGCCGAGGCGCTCTGGCCGCTGCTCGGCCTGCTGCTGGCGTACGCTGTCTCGCTGGCGCTGGTGCTCGGGCTGCAGATCAACTTCTTCGAGGCGTCACTGGAGTCGAGCCAGCAGATGTCGCGGGTCCTCTCGAGGGTCCGCAGCGGCGTTCCGATCCGCTCCCGGCACGCCGGCGAGAAGGTCCGGGAGATCCGCCTGCCGGGTCTGTCGATTTTCCGCGGCGGAGGCGCGGTCTTTTGGAAGAACTTGTTGAACGCCGGACGATCGGTGCGGGTGATCTTCTTCGGCCTGATCATGACTGCCGTCTTCACGTCGGTCATCCTGGGGCTGGAGGTGGGATCGGGCGGTGGCATTGAACTCCAGAACGTGGTGTACATCGGGGCCGCCCTGCCGTTCATGCTCCAGCAGCATGTCGCCTTCGATTTTCGCCGGGATATCGACTGCATGGGAGAGTTGAGACTGCTGCCCGCCTCTCCCACGGCGATCGCCGCCGCGGAGGTGGCCGTGCCGACCCTGATCGCCCTTTGCTATCAGACCTTCCTGGTGCTGGCGGCAGGGTTCTTCGTCGACCTGCCGCCCTGGGCGTATGCCGCTCCGCTCCTGCTCTACCCGCCCGTGACGCTCGCGATCTGCACCGTCACCAACATCGGCTTCCTGATGTTTCCGATCAAGGCGGTCACCGCGTCCGGCCGGCCGAACGCGAGCGGAGCCACGCTCTCGGCGCTGGTCAACATGCTGATGCTGCTGATCTGCCTGGTTCCTGCTGGCGCGGTGGCGACCGTGATGATGCTGGTGTTCGAGCAGACGCTGGTGGTCAGTCTGGGAGCCGCGGTTCTGACGCAGTACGCGGTCGATCTCGGGATGCTCAAGCTGCTCGGGCATCTGTTCAGCAGCTTCGATATTGCGGGGTTGGCTCGGGAGGGGTGAGGTCTTCCACGATTCGAGTACGAAACGCGGCGGCGGCATGCCATTGGTCCCTCTGCGGCGGGCCTCTCCAGCATTCCTTCGACTCGATGACAGAGGCGACGGGACGTGCGTTTCGTACTCGTACTCGTACTCAGCGAAGCGGTACTCGTACTCGAATCCCCAGCCGAGAGTCCGACGTCGTCAGAGATCCGGGTGCGAGTGCTCGAGCCCTCCGGCCAGGTCCGATGCCCACGATTCGAGTACGAGTACCGCCCCTGCGGGGCTGAGTACGAGCACGAATCGTCGTCGCTACTCCTCCTCGTCCTCCCGAGTCGGTACCAATCCCACCGGCGCCTTGATCCAGCGGATGATCTCCATCGGCGTGGGCGGCTTGCCGGTCATCAGGATGCCGATGCGGAACACCTTGGCGGCCGCCCAGAAGACGAGGGCGATCGAGACGACCAGCAGGATTGACGTCACCACGTACTCCGTCGGGGTGGGCGGGCCGCCGGCGCGATTCATCATGATGAACGGCGTGAACGGCGGCACGTAGGAGAGGAACACGGCAAGGGCGCCGTTCGGATCCTTGGTGACCGGAATCAGCGCGAAGAGCGGCAGCATCAGCATCACCGTCACCGGCATCATCAGGTTGTTCGCCTCCTTGATGCTGTTGCAGACCGAGCCGATCCCGACCAGCAGGGCGGCGAAGAAGAGATAGCCGAGCAGGAAGTAGACGATGAAGGAAGAGAGGAGCAGTGGGTCCTTGGCGATGATGTCCAGCTTGACGGGCATTTCTGCCTTCATGAACATTGGTAGCAAGGTGGTCAGAGCCACGAAAGAGACCAACCAGGAGAAGACCATGGTCAGGCCGGTGAGGGCGATGCCGATGATCTTGCCGGTCATCAACTGCAGCGGGGAGACCGAGGAGAGCAGCACCTCCAGGATGCGGTTCGATTTTTCCTCGATGGTGTTCGTCAGCAGCATTTGTGAGATGCTGAAGACCGCCATCCAGAGCATGTACACCAGCGCCGCGGGAGCCCACTTGCGGATGGTGTCCTCCATGCTGACATCCTCTTCCTCGCCGGTCTTGCTCAGTTTCTTCTTCTCGAAACGGACCGGTGCCTGGATGTGGTCGGCCACTTCCTTGTCGATGTCCTCCTCGGCGAGCCGCCGCTCCCGCACCTCGGCGGTTGCGTACTGCTCGAGCCATTCGCGCAGTTTCTCATCGGTGAGGTTGTTCGAAACGTATTTGAACCCCTCGCTCCCCTTCAGTGGATCAGGCCCGAGTACGAAGTAGGCGAAGATCTCCTCGTCGGTGACCATCCGATTCAGCTCGGCCAGCATGTCGTCGCCTTCGGCCGGAAGGTTGACCCGCACGTAACGAGACTTGTCCAGCTGACTGCCGTACTGCTTGGCCTCCTCGGGCGGCAGGGCCGTCCACCAGTCATGTAGGCTGTCCCGGACCTCGAAGAGCTTCTTCAGCACCAGATCGCCGCCAGGGAAGCTAGCCAGTTCAAAAACGTCGGACTCGGGATCGCCGAGTTTGCCGAAGACCTCGGCAGACTCGGCGAGCATCTTCTGGCCGATCTCGCCGTCCAGTACGGCCATGATTGCCTTGGGAGTATCGTCCTCGGCGCTCTGTCCGAGGAAGGGGACTACGGCTTCAGCGATCTTCCGGAGGTCCTCGGGAAGTTCCGCGAAGGACTCTTCCTCCCGTACCTTGCGTTCGATGGCCGTGTACAGCACCTTCTCGATGTCCGGCAAGGCCGCTCGCGCTTCCACGGCGGGCATCAGCCACCCGGACTGATCGATGACTGCATACTTACGGGAGTCCTTCTGCCGCTCCATCCACATCGGCACCAGGATCGCCGCAATGACGATGACCGGGAAGAAGAAGATCCCGATCCAGAAGGTCTTGGTACGGAGGTTCTCCATGTACTCGCGCTGGGCGACGAGGAATGACTTGTTACCCATTTGCCTGTTCTCCCACCGCCTTGACGAAGATCTCGTGCAGGGAGGCCTCTCGGGTGTCGAAGCGCCGGATGGTCAGCTTGCCGACGAGCTGGGCGAGGATCCTCTGCGGATCGGCGCCCTCTTCCAGCAGCAGTTCGGCCTGCTTGCCGGAGTCGTTGACCCGCCGGACCCCCTCCAGGTTGCGAAGAACGACCCCGTCACCGTCGTAGTCGAGGACGATCCCGGTGCCGCCGCCCGCCTTTACCTCCGCGAGAGTGCCGTCGATGATCTTCTTCCCCTTGCTGACCAGCAGGATCGAGTCGCAGATCTGCTCCGCCTGGGCCATGATGTGGGTGGAGAAGATGACCGTGCGACCGTCCTTCTTCATGTCGATGATCACGTCCCGCATCAGGTCGATGTTGACCGGGTCGAGCCCGGAGAACGGCTCGTCCAGGATGACCAGCTCCGGATCATGGATCAAAGTGCCGAGGATCTGCACCTTCTGGCCCATCCCCTTGGAAAGCGCCTCGCATTTCTTGTCGATCCAGTCGCCCAGGCCGTACTTCGTCAGCAGTTCCCTGGCCCGCTCCTTGGCCAGGGTGCCGTCCATTCCCTTGAGCCGGCCGAAGTAGGTCAGGATCTCGCCCGCCTTCATCTTCTTGTAGAGCCCCTTTTCCTCCGGCAGGTAGCCGAGCCGGTCTTTCACCGCTTCGGCGTTCGACTGCCCCAGGATGCTGATCTGCCCCTCGTCCGGATAGATGATGCTCATGATCATCCGGATGGTGGTCGTCTTGCCGGCCCCGTTCGGGCCGAGGAAGCCGTAGATGTGTCCCGGCGGGATCGCCATGGAGATGCTGTCGACGGCGGTCATCGAGCCGAAGCGCTTGGTGACGCCTTCCAGGGAGAGTGCGTACTTCATGATTTCCTTGCAGTGGAGGGGTGCCAATCCTCGGCCCCACGTCATACACGATTGGGATCCCGCAAACTACCTCGGGTAGAGCACCATCCGTCCGAGATGCCGGTCGAGGGCGGTCCGGAAGAGCGACAGGTAGCTCTGCCCCAGGACTCCGTCGGCGGCGGGAGCGCCGTAGCCGTCGACCACCACCGCCTGCACCCGGGCCGCGGTGACGCCCGCGACCTGGAGTCCCGCGATCTGGATCGAGGGGACCTCGTCCGCCCATGGATCGCTGAAGAAGCGCACCCTGCGCGCGGACGCCAGGTCGTACCCCGCCGCCCGGGCCGCCCAGCCGGGGACCACGGTCATCTCCTCCGACGGGTCGATCCGGAACGACGCCACCGCACTCCCGTCCAGGGTGGCGGAGACGACGATTTCCCGGGAGCCGGCGGGAAAGTCGATGATCACCGCGCCCGGGCCGCCGGCCAGATCCCGGGCCTGATCCGCGGAGCGGCGCGCCTCGGAGGCGCAAGTCGCGTCCAGACGGGCCGCCTCGGTGAACAGGTCCGCCGCGTCGCTGAAACTCCTCTTTTCGAGCAGGAGTTCACCGGCGGTCATGCGCAGGCGGCCGTCCGCGGGGAAGGACGACAGTCCCTCCAGCAGCAGCCGCAGCGCATCGCGTGGCCTGCCCGCGGCCTGGAGCTGGTTGATCTCGTCCAGCAGGAATCCCCGGGCTTCGCCGATCCATGATTCCGCCCTGGATGGGTCGCAGTCCCCCGCCTGAAGGAACGCCGCGATCGCCTGACTGACCCCGCCGGTGACGCCATGGCAGCGGCCTTTCATGGCCCAGAGTTCGCCATCTTCCGGCAGGCGCTGAAGCGCCTCGGTGACCAGGGTCAGGGCGCCGAAGCCGTTGCCGGAGGTGATGCTCTTCCTGGCCGCCTCGAGCGTGGCCCGGCGCAAATCCTCGCGTACTTCCTGGATCAGCCGGCCGTCCTCGGCCGTGATCTGGAGCAGCAGACGCGCCGCCTCCTCATACCGCCTCTGGGAGAGGAGCTTCTTCGCCCAGCGCACCCTCGAGACGGGCGAGCCAGGCCCCGCGCTGCGCATGAAGGTCTCGAGCGGAACCGGCGTGACGGCCTGGCCGATCCAGGGAGCGCCGGGATGGGCGGGGATCGCGCGGCCGGTGGCCTCGGGAACGAGACCCACCAGGCGGCCGTCCGCATCGAGCAGCGCCCCTGTGAACGGAGCGGCCGGTTCGAGGAGGAGCCTCGGGCCATTGGTGTACGGGTCGATCTCGCCCGGAGAGACCCGGAGGGTCTGCTCTCGCCAGTTGGCATCTGAGATCGGACCCAGCAGCCGGAGATCCACGGCCTCAGGGAGGGGAGCCTCCGCGGGAAGCAGGTACGGTCCGGCAAACTCGGCGTCCACCGAGAGGAGGACCAGGTCGAACGGGGCGTCATGCGCGCAGATGCCGGTCACGGCGCGTGGAGCGCGGTTCCGGTCCAGAACTTCAGCGGAACGGGCTCCCTCCACGGCGGAAAACGGCGCCAGCACCAAAGACGGGCCGACGACGACAGCCGGCGCGGCCGGCCGGCGGTCTCCCTCCGGATCGAGGGCGGTCAGGGTCAGCACCGCTTGGCCGGGCGATTCCGGTTCCCCTGCCGGTTCCTCCGCCGGGGTCCCCGCCGGGACCTCCGTGAGATCGTCCCTCTGCGGCGGCACCTCCGGCTCGGCTGGACGCGGCGGAGAAGGTGTCCTGAGGACCTCCGGTGGGTGGGATGGGGCCGGCAGCGTCGAGCTGTCCTGCGTCTCCTTCGGCAGCCGCCAGCCGAGCACGTAGACGCTCACTCCGCCCACCATCGCGCCCAGCAGGAAGGTCACCAGCAGCACGACCACCCAGGGCGGGCCGGGGGAGGTTCTGCCGGAAGGAGCCGTTTCCGGCGCGGCGGGTTGGTACTTCTCGTTTGCCATCAGCTGAAGAGAATACGGAGTGCAGCCACGATTCTTGCACTGGAACGGTCCGGGAAGCATGCTACGGAAAAGTCCGAAGGCGGGGTGGAGAGACCTTTTGGTTCTCTGGAAGTCCAGGTCTTCATGAAACAGGCCGCGGTCGTCTACAACCAGCGCGCAGGCCGGGGCTGCCCGGAGGGCGCGGCCTCCCGGGCCCTCCTGGTAGCGGAGGCGCTCGCGCGGACCGGCTGGTCGGTGCAGGAACCGATGCCGACCGAAGGCCCCCGGCATGCGGTGGAGCTGGCGGCAGGGCTTCCGGACGAGGTCTCACGGCTGGTCGTCCTGGGCGGCGACGGGACGCTCAGAGAGGCCGCGGAGGGCCTGCTGGACGGCTCGAGGGAGGCCTCGCTCGGCTTCCTGCCGGTCGGCAACGGCAATGTGCTGGCCCGCGAGCTGCGCATCCCGCTGTTCGACCTGGATCGGGCGCTTCAGATCGCCGTCTCCGATCAGGTGGTGTCCCTGGATGTGGGGCGCGCCAACGGGAAGCTGTTCCTGGCCATGGTCGGGGTCGGCTTCGACGCGCTGGTCACCCGCTGGGTCGACCGCGTGCGCGCGGGCCGTCTGGGAGACTGGATCTACCGGAAGCTCCCGGATGGGCTCTTTGTCGCGAACGGCATCTTGGCGCTGCTGCGGTTCCTGCCGACTCGTTTCGACGTCGAGACGGATGGCAGGAAGGCGGCCGAGCGGGCCGGGTCGGTGATTGTGGCGAATACGGCGACCTACGCCAAGGGGTGGGCCGTGGCCAGGGACGCCTCGCCGTTTGACGGCCGGCTCGACGCCGTGCTGCTCCGCCATGCCATGGGGCCGCTGGCGGCCTGGCCGCTGCTCAGGGCGAAGGCGCGGCAGCCGTACGGGCCCTTCTTCGGGCAGGTCGTGCGGGCGGAATCGATCACGATCCGCTCCGACCGGCCGTTCTTCTGGCAGGCGGACGGGGATCCGATGGGCGCGGTCGAGCAGCTTCTGATCGGGATCGAGCCAGGGGCGTTGCGGATCGCCGCTGGTGGTCAGGCAGCAGACTAGGGAATCGCGAGGTGAGCAGGGGCGCGGTCACGAAGCCGAGCTGGAGGCCGGGCTAGCCGGCGAAGACCTCGGACACTGAGGTCGCCTTGATTGCCCGATCGTGGTAGCGCTGGAGGGCCTCCAGATCGGCGGCATCCATCAACGCCTGGATCTCCCGCGGAATCTCGCCGAAGCGGGTGCGCAGGATGCCCGCGAGGGCCTCCTCCAGCCCCTTCTCCTTGCCCTGCTGGATCAGTTTCTCGCCGATGTTCATGATCAACTCCTCGGATTCCGGTCCGATTGCATCGCTCAGCACGTTTTGCAGCTCATCAACCCTGACCTCCTCGCGAGCCGCCAAGTGGAGGTATTGTCCCAGGAGTTCGAGTATCTGGCGTCCGCCCGCTTCCGCATGGACCTGGCTGATGACCGGCGTCCAGGATCTGAGACGGCTGACGAGCCCTTGGCCGCGGATGGACTTCATCAGCAGCACGGTCAGGATGGTGAGCGCGGTACCGTGTGACAGAACGGTCCGAAGATGGACCTCGGTGGACTGACTGAGGTCGATCAGTATGAGCGATGGCATTGGCTGATAGGGACCGAACAGTTCGAGGTTCTCCCCCTCGGCGTCGCACAGATCGATCAACCGGAGCGGCTGACTCCATCGGTCTTCACCATGATAGAAGACGAGGGGCAAGATCATCGGCAGGCGGCAGTCGTCACCGTTGTTCTGGCGATACCAGGCCCAGATCCGGGCGAGGTAGATGAGGAGCTGGAGCACCAGCCAGCGGTCCTGGCTGCTCTTGTGCTCGAACAGGAGATAGACCAGGGTCGTTGCCCCGCGCGCCTTGACCGAGAAGATCGCCAAGGAACGACTGAATCAGGCAGCCAGCCCCCGCCACATCCCCGCCTCTGTCATTCCCTTCCCTTCTTTGCGTTCTCTGCGCCTCTGCGAGAGTCATCTCCTGTCCTGCCGAATGTCCTCTTCATGCCCTTCATGCTCTTCATGAAGGGCATGAAGGGGGCCGCTGGCCGCATCCAATCGAGGTGTTCCCGGCCTGGCGCGCCTTCTCGTTGACGTATTCGTTTTGTGACTGCAGGTGCAGTCTGGCAACTACGCCGACGCCTGCGCCCGCATCCGCAGCAACTTCCAGTTCGCCTCGATCGCTTCTGTGACCTTCTCCAGGTCGACCTCGTTCTTCTGGAAGCGGCCCTGGCGGGAGAAGTACTCCTTCAGCGCCTCTTCTCGCTTCGCCGGATCGCTTTCCGGTTCCAGGCTGATCTTCACCTTGCTTCCGTCGAACACCTCGTACACCGGGAAGAGGCCGGACTTGATGGCGAATCGGACCAACTGAATCCCCTCGGCCGCCTCTGACTTCCACCCGGTGGGACAAGGCGACAGCACATGCAGGAAGCGGAAGCCCTTCTGATCGAGTGCGTAACGCAGCTTGCGAAGCGTATCCTCCGCGTGGGCGAGCGAGATCGAGGCGGCGTAGGGGATGCGGTGCGCCGCCAGGAT
>JAZDLC010000378.1:0-12211 GCA_043802345.1 Planctomycetota bacterium
GAGATCATCCAGCACTTCTTGGACGAGATCATCAACGAGCTCTCCAATGGCAACCGGCTGGAGTTCAGGGACTTCGGCGTCTTTGAGGTGAAATTCCGCAAGGCGCGGCGCGCGCAGAATCCACGCACTCTGGAGAAGGTGCACGTACCTCCGAAGAAGGTCGTCAAGTTCAAGGTGGGGCGGGTGATGCGGGAGAAGGTCGGTTCGGCCGATGCGGACAAACCGGGTGGGCGCGCACTCGGCGGGCGAGCTCATGGACCGGAAACGCCCCCGACCAAACCAGATACGTCTTTTGGCGGCACCGGCACCGGCCCGGGCAAGTACTAGATGGCGTCCGACGCGTTCGCTATCTGACGGCGAGGGCCTGGTCCAGGTCCTCGAGCAGGTCGGCCGCGTCTTCCACCCCAACCGAGAGCCGGATCAGTCCATCGTCGATGCCGATGCTGCGCCGCTGCTCCGGCGTAATCGACGCGTGGGTCATCGAGGGTGGGTGTTCGATCAGCGACTCCACGCCGCCCAGACTCTCCGCCAGAGCGAAGACCCTGGTGCGGGTGACGACCCGTTTCGCCTCTTCCACCGATGCGTCGAGCACGAACGAGACCATGCCCCCGTAGCCGCGCATCTGCCGTGCCGCCACGGCATGGTTTGGGTGCTGCTCGAGCCCCGGGTAGTGGATCTTTCGGACACGCGGATTCTCCGAGAGGAACTCCACGACGCGCTCCGCATTCCGGCAGTGCCGTTCCATTCTGAGGTGCAGGGTCTTGATCCCGCGCAGGGTCAGAAAACAGTCCATCGGTCCGGGCAGGGCTCCTACCGCGAGCTGCAGGAAGGAGATCCGTTCGCTCAGTTCGCCGGTGGCGGCGACCAGCGCCCCTCCCAGGAGGTCGGAATGCCCTCCCAGGTACTTCGTGAGGGAGTGGGCGACGAGGTCGAATCCGTAGTCGAGCGGGTTCTGCAAATACGGGGTGGCGAACGTGTTGTCGCACGCGAGCAACAGCGAGTGCCGTTTTCCCAGAGCGGCGACCGCCTCCAGGTCGACCACTGTCAGCAGTGGATTGCTGGGTGACTCAACCCAGATCAGGCGGGTCTCCTTCCGGAGCGCCTCACGGAACGCCTCCGGGTGTCCCGGATCCACGAAGGTGAAGCGGATCCCGTGGCGGGCGTAGACCTTTTCGAACAGCCGCCGTGTGCCTCCGTAGAGGTCGTTTCCGGCCACCACGTGATCGCCGGCCTCGAGGAGCTGCAGCACCGTGCTGACAGCGGCCAGGCCGCTGGAGAACGCGTGCCCGCTGACCCCCCCCTCCAGCGAGGCCAGATTCCTCTCGAGGGCGGTGCGGGTGGGATTCTTGGCACGGGTGTAGTCATGCCCGTCCTTCGGCTCCGCTGGAGCCTCCTGGACGTAGGTCGACGTCATGTAGACCGGCGTCATCACCGCGCCGGTCGTGGGGTCCGGTTCCTGGCCGGCGTGGATTGCACGGGTGCCGAATCGCATGGGGGACTCCTTGGGTGGGGGTGTTCAGTCTTCGTCGATGACAATGCAATCGCTTTTGAAGTGCAAAGTTCCATGTGAGAATAACTACCAGCGGAGGCATGGGAGGTATTCACGTGCCCGTGCCCGTCTGGTCCTTGGCCGAAAGTCCGGCTGAGTCGCGCTCGTACTCGTACGCGATGGTCCCGTCCCGACCACGCTTGACGCGCATCATTCGAGTACGAGTACCGTCGCTGCGCGACTGAGTACGATTTGGCTGGACTTGTGGGTAAGGATCAGGCAACTGAGAGACAGCCACGCCTAGCTTGATGGAGCATTCATTGACCTTGCACGAGGACACCCTCCGCGTCCTGGAGCTCGATGCCTGGAACGAACGGGTGGCACGGGAGACCGTCTCCGATGTCGGGCGGGAGCAGGCTCTCTGCGCGCGCCCCGAAGAGAGCCTGGAGGAGGCGCGGAGGCTGATCGCTGAGACCGGCGAGGCGCTCGAGTTGAGCCTCTCGGAGAGGCTCCCCCTGCTGCGCCTGAAGGATGACGGGCTGACTCTCCTCAGTCGGGCACGGCAAGACGGATCGCCGCTTCTGGCGCGGGACCTGGCGGTCCTGTACCGTTTCCTTCGGGCCGCCCGCAACCTGCGCTCCGACCTGAATCGACTGGAGGCATGCCCGGCCCTGCGCGACATCTCCCTGGCCATGCCCGATCTCGACTGGCTGGTCCACTCCCTGGGGCTGGCCGTGGACGAGCAGGGGATCCTGCTCGACTCCGCATCCCCCAGGTTGCGCGAGGTGAGATTCGAGCTGTCTGAACTGAAGGAGTCGATGCGGCGGGAGATGGAGCGATTCGCGAATCGCAGGGAGATCCGCCCGCTTCTCCGGTCGAGCCACCCCACGCTTCGGGACGGCCGCTTCGTGCTGGCGGTCCGGGCCGGGGCAAGGGGGCAGATCCGGGGCATCTACCACGACCGCTCGCAAACCGGGAACACGGTCTATGTCGAGCCGGAACATGTCGTGGACGATCAGAACCGCCTGCAGGATCTGCTGATTGACGAGCACCGAGAAGTCGTCCGCATCTTGTGGGAGTTCACCCTCGATCTGTTTGAGCGAGAGCAGGAACTCGAGCAGGCACGGGCTTGCATTGGACGGTTCGATCTTGCGCGGGCCAGGGCGATCATGGCGCGGGACCTGGGGCTGACCAGGCCTGCCCTGGAGCAGGGAGGTCCCCTGGCCCTTGCCTCCGCGCGCCATCCGCTGCTCCTTTGCATGGCCCTCGACAGGCAGGAGGGTGAGCCCGAGGCTCGCCTGGAGAACGCTCGGCGCGCGACGGTCCCGTTCGACCTCCGCCTGGGGCAGTCGTTCGACGTGATGGTCCTGACCGGCCCGAACACGGGGGGCAAGACCGTGACGCTGAAGGCGATCGGGTTGCTGTCGCTCCTGCCGCGAGCCGGGCACTTCCTCCCGGCGGCGGAGGGAGCGCGCGTGCCGTGGTTTCCCGGTGTCTTCGCCGATGTGGGGGACGAACAGGACCTGATGCAGAGCCTCTCCACCTTCTCCGGGCATATTCGCCGCGTCTCCGAGATGCTGGCCGGCGCGGAGCGGGGGGCGTTGGTCCTGCTCGATGAGCTCGGGTCGGGCACCGATCCGCTCGAAGGCGAGGCGCTGTCCACGGCTCTTCTGGAACACCTGCTGGAACTGGGCGCCTTGTCGGTAGTGACGACACATCTGGGGAGGCTCAAGGAGTTCGCGGGCGGGAGGGAGCGGGCGACCAACGCGTCCATGGAGTTCGATCCGCACACGCTGAAGCCGACCTTTCGACTGATGCTCGGTATCCCTGGCGCCTCGAATGCGCTGCGCATCGCGGCCAATCTGGGCCTTCCGAGGTCTGTTCTGGAGCGCGCCGGCCTCCTGCTGAGCGAACAGAGCCGACACTCCTCCGAGCTGTTCGACCAGCTCGACCGGGCCCGGGCCGCGGTGGAAAAGACGCGGGGCGAGATCGAGGCGGATCGGCGGGAGGCCTCGGCCGCCCGGTTGCGGTCGCACGAGAAGGAGGAGCACCTGGACCGGGACCGGCGGGCGCTGATGGGGCAGGCGGAAGCCGCGGCAGAGGCCCGGTTGCGTCAGCTCGCGGAGGAACTGGAGCAACCCAGAAGAGCGCTCCTCTCGCTGGGAGGTTCGGCGGCGGTCGCGGCCGGGCAGATGCTCGAGGCGCTGCGGCGAGCCCTCGCCGCCACGCCGCTGGCGGAGTGGCGGCGGGAGTTCGCCCTTTCACTGCGCCAGGGGGATCGGGTCCTGCTGCCGAAGTACAACGAAATCTGCACCGTGACCCGGATTCTCAGGAAGGAAGAGCGGGTCGAATTGACCTATCGAAGGCTCTCGGTCACGGTGGAGTACGATGAGATTGCTCCCATCGAGCAGAGCCACTTGTACCGGTCGGATGACACGCCATAATGCGGCCAAGTCAACATTCGAAGAAGAAGGCTGGCGCATGCGGCTGGGAACTGACGGGCTGCCGGGCGGAGCAAGCCGACAGTACAAGGTGCTGGTCGTCGATGACGAGCGGCCCGTGGGAGAACTGATCCAGGACGTGCTTCGCCGCAGCGGATGCCAGGTGGAGCTGAGTTCAGGGGGTGAGGAGTCGCTCAGGCTGGCGGTCGAGGGAGACCATGACCTGGTCATCAGTGACTTTTCGATTCCGGGCCTCAACGGGTTGGAGTTCGCGCGGAGATTCGGACTCGCTCGGCCGGGGACCGGGGTGCTGATCGTGTCCGCCTGCCTCGATCCCGAGACCATGGAGGCGCTCGAGCGGCAGCCGAATGTCCTGGGGTTGGTGCGGAAGCCGTTCGATATCTTCGAGCTGGTGGATCGAGTTCGGGGCTGTCTCGAGGGGGACGAGTCCCTCCTGGCCCGTGCGCATCGTCTGAGAATGGAGACATAGAGCGGCGAAACCGGATTCTATATTTTCGATATTCGTTGGGAGTCCAAATTCCCCGGGCAGGGCCCGCGTTCGGGACAAATTCGGGCCTGCCACGCTGAAGCAAGCGAAAGCGGGTTTGTGTCTTGACTTCCGACGGCGCTCCTCTAACTTGTCGGGTTTTCGTGCGTGGACCAAAGTGGACACGACGAAGAGGCCAGCGTAGCTCAACGGTAGAGCTCCGGTTTTGTAAACCGGTGGTTGCGAGTTCGATTCCCGCCGCTGGCTCCAGATGATGTTTGGGGTTCCGTGGGCGCTCGTCGGGATTCGTTGGAACACCTTTTGGATTCAGGAGTTGGTTCGGTATTCAGCGGGGAGTTGCCCGAGTGGTCAAAGGGGACGGGCTGTAAACCCGTTGCGAATAGCTACGGAGGTTCAAATCCTCCACTCCCCACCATTCACCCTCTGGGGCCGGACACGAGAGCGTATGAGACGAGTCAGGTGTAGCGGGACGGCCGATTGCGGGTGTAGCTCAATGGTAGAGCTCCAGCCTTCCAAGCTGGTCACGTGGGTTCGATTCCCATCACCCGCTCCATTCGATGGAATTGAACGGTCCGCGCGGCCGGTGGCGGCGTTGGATCAGAACAAGTAGTGGCGTAGAAGTTTTTAACGGGTTGGCCCCGAGGGGCTGATAGCACCCCAGGATTGAAGGAGATCGTCGATGGCCAAGGGTGTCTTCGAACGAACCAAGCCCCATGTGAACGTGGGCACGATCGGACACATCGATCATGGCAAGACCACGCTGACGGCTGCCATTCTCACGACCCAGGCTGCCGACGGAATGGCCGTGATCAAGGACTACGCATCGATCGCCAAGGGCGGCACAGTCCGTGACTCCACCAAGACCGTGACCATCGCCGTGGCCCACGTCGAGTATGAGAGTGACGCCCGTCACTACGCTCATATCGACTGCCCGGGGCACGCCGACTACATCAAGAACATGATCACTGGTGCGGCGCAGATGGATGGCGCGATCCTGGTGGTGGCGGCAGATGACGGCCCCATGCCGCAGACGCGGGAGCATATCCTGCTCGCCCGTCAGGTCGGCGTGCCGGCGGTCGTTGTCTTCCTGAACAAGGTTGACCTCGTCGACGACGAAGAACTGCTCGATCTGGTCGAACTCGAGGTTCGCGAGCTGCTCAGCAAGTACGAGTTCCCCGGCGACGACATTCCGGTCGTGCGGGGGAACGCCCTGGGCGCCTACACCGCTGGGGGCAAGGACAAGGCGGCCGGCGCATGCATCAAGGAGCTGATGAAGGCTCTCGATGCCGCCATTCCGCTGCCGGAGCGTGACCGGGACAAGCCGTTCCTGATGTCCGTGGAGGACGTGTTCTCCATCAAGGGGCGTGGTACGGTCGCCACCGGCAGGATCGAGCGTGGCGTGGTCAACATGGGCGAGCCCCTCGAGATCGTCGGCCTGTCCGAGAAGATCGCTACGACCGTCTGCACGGGCGTCGAGATGTTCAACAAGACGCTGTCCACGGGCGAGGCCGGCGACAACGTCGGTCTGTTGCTGCGTGGCGTGGACAAGGAAGCAATCGAGCGCGGGCAGGTGCTGGCCAAGCCGAAGAGCATCACGCCGCACACGCACTTTGAGTGCGAGGTCTACATCCTCTCCAAGGAGGAAGGTGGCCGGCACACGCCGTTCTTCAACAAGTACCAGCCGCAGTTCTACTTCCGGACCACGGACGTGACCGGCCAGGTGACCCTTCTCGGCGGCGCCGAAATGGTGATGCCGGGCGACAACTGCAAGCTGGATGTGACTCTCGGATACCCGATTGCCATGGAAGAGAACCTGCGCTTTGCCATCCGCGAGGGCGGACGGACCGTGGGGGCCGGAGTGGTGACCAAGATCCTCGCGTAGCCAGGCCTTGGTGGCCGGCTGCAAAGAGAGCAGAATGATGTGCGAAACGCGCCGGGAGCGGGTCGAAAGGCCTTCCCGGCGCCGTCGCGAGTCGAAGGACGAACCGACAACCGGTAACTCGAGCTCGTACCCATGGTTTTCAGGATCTTAACGTACAAACCGGAGCAGGGTCGCTACGCCCGCGGCACGGCCTTCTGGCTGATGCTGGCGCTGGCGTACTACGGGGCCTCGACCATGTTCCTGTTCCTCTCCTGGGACTGGGCTCGGACCGAGCTGGGATTCACCATTCCGGTCCTCGAGCTTGCATTGACTCCGGGGTTGCTGATCTCGGTCGCTGCCTTCGTGGCCATGCTGCTGGGATTGCGCTACGCGATCAATCACCCGAAGCTCGGAGAGTTGCTGATCGAGACGGAGGGTGAGCTGCGGCGCGTGACCTGGCCTTCCTGGCCGGAGACGTGGAACGGCAGCGTCGTGGTTGTTGTCACTGTCATTGCAATGGTGGCCTTGCTGGCCGGTGCCGACATCGTCCTGTCGAGGTTCTTCGAGCACGTCATTTTCTAGAGCAGACCCAAGGACTCCGGCACGAGGCCAGGCAAGAGGAACGGCGAGACAGATGGTGAGCCAGTGGTTTGTGGTCCGGGTGCCGACGAACATGGAGGAGCGCGTGCGCGAGTCTCTCCTGAACCGGGTCAAGACCAACAAGCTGGAGGAGAAGATCCCTCAGGTGCTGGTCGCGCAGGTCACGGAGGCCGAGATTCGTCACGGCAAGAAGCGCGTGGTGCATCGGAAGATCTTCCCGGGCTACGTGCTGGTCGAGGCCGACCTGTACAACGCGGATGGTGAGCTGGACAAGGATCTCTGGTTCTTCATCAAGGAAACCCCGCGGCTGGGGGACTTCGTCGGTTCTGACCAGAGCCCACAGCCGATGAGCCAGGACGAGGTCGATCGCATCCTGGGCGGGATGAAGAGCACGGAGGAGAAGCCGCGCGTCAACATCCCCTGCAAGGTTGGCGACCGCGTAAAAATCAAGGATGGCCCGTTCGAGAGTTTCAACGGGATGGTGGATGACGTGAACGAGGAGAAGATGGTTGTGCGAGTGATCGTGACCATCTTCGGCCGTGAAACACCGGTCGAACTCGAGGTGTCGCAAGTCGAACTGGTCTAGCGCTTTTCGAGAGACAAACGGTCTCTTCGGATTCGAAAACGGAATCGTCGGAACATGGTCAAAGAAGTCAAAGCGGTGATCAAGCTGCAGATTCCCGCGGGGCAGGCGACGCCAGCCCCGCCGGTCGGTCCTGCCCTCGGCCAGCACGGCGTGAACATCGGTCAGTTCGTCAAGGAATACAACGACAGGACACGTCCGGACCAGGGGACGATCGTGCCGGTGGAGATCACGGTCTTCACGGACCGCTCCTACACCTTCATTCTCAAGACTCCGCCCGCCGCGGTGTTGCTGAAGAAGGCGGCCAACCTGGCCAAGGGAGCGGGGGAGGTCGGTACCGAGATCGTCGGCCAGGTCACGAAGAGCCAGGTTCGCGAGATCGCCGAGAAGAAGATGAAGAATCTGAACGCGGCGAGCGTTGAAGCGGCCATGCGGATGATCGAGGGCACGGCGCGCAGCATGGGCATTCAAGTGGTCTAGGCCGGGTGGTCTGACGAGCGAGAGAGAATTGACATGGGCCGAAAGAGCAAGAGACATCAGTCCAACAAAGACCTGATCGCGAGGAAATGCCCCGCGCCGGTGGCCCTTCCAGACGCGCTGCAAGTTCTGAAGCAGCAGACTCCGGCGAAGTTCGACGAGACGGTTGAGATCGCCATGGAATTGGGGATCGACACCAAGAAGTCGGATCAGATGGTCCGGGGGGCGGTCTCCCTTCCCCGGGGCATCGGCCGGGAAATGCGGGTGATCGTCTTCTGCAAGGAAGAGAAGGTCGCGGAGGCCACCGAGGCGGGCGCGATCGCCGCCGGGGGGGACGAGTTGGCCGCCAGGATCCGGGACGAAGGGTGGCTCGACTTCGACGTCGCCATCGCCACGCCGGACATGATGAGCGTGGTGGGGCGGCTCGGCAAGGTGCTCGGACCCCAGGGCAAGATGCCTTCCCCGAAGAGCGGCACGGTGACGCCCGACGTGGTCACCGCGGTTTCGGAGTTCCGGGCCGGCAAGATCGAGTTCCGAGCGGACTCCGGAGGCAATGTCCATGCCCCCGTGGGCAAGGCCAGTTTCGAGGCGAAAGCCCTTCAGGAGAACATCGAGACCTTCGTGGACCACATCCGAGCGATGCGGCCGTCCACCTCCAAGGGCAAGTACATCCACCAGGTTCACATCGCCACAACCATGGGAGCGGGTGTCCCCGTCGACATCACGTGACACGATCATGCCGAATGCCCTGAACCAGAAGATGCTCACCGAAATCGAGGGCTTCCTGAAGGCCTCGGAAGATTGCGTGGTGGTCGATTTCACCGGGATGGCGGTGGCCGACGCGGAGCGGATGAGAACCCAGCTTCGCGGAAGCGACATGCAGATGCGCGTCCTGAAGACCTCGCTGGCGCGGATCGCTGCCAGGAACCTCAGCTTCAAGGGGGCCGACGAGCTATTCACCGGATCGTCAGCCATCGTCTACGGCGGCGAGTCGGTCGCGGAGGTGGCCCGCTCCGTGAAGGAGTACGCCAAGGGGAAGAAGGCTCCGAAGGTGCGGGGAGGATTGCTCGAGAAGCGGGCGATCGGGCCGAACGAGGTCGAATTGCTCGCCTCCCTGCCCCCCCGCAAGGAACTGCTGGGCCAGGTGTTGGCCACGCTGATAGCGCCCATGACCGGACTGTTGGGCGCGGCTACCTCGCTGCTTTCGGCGGTGCCGTCGCTGACCCGGGCGCTTGTAGAGAAGATGGACGAGAATTCGAAAGAAGGCCCCTGAGTCTTCTGAGTGGACATGTAGTACCGGCAGGACCCGGCAGGCAGGCGTTGGTCGTCCGCAGTGAGTCCGGCCAGAGAGATACCCGCAGAGAGTACTGGAGAAGCGAAAATGTCGATGGACGCGATCAAAGAGAGACTCGCAGCTCTTCCTGACGGAACGAGCCGCACCCTTCTGGAGACCATTTCGGGCATGAGCGTGCTCGAACTGGCCGCGTTCAAGAAGGACTTCGAGGAGGTCTTCGAAGTCGAGGCTGCAGCCGCCCCGATGATGATGGTCGGCCCGGCGGCCGGTGGCGACGGCGGAGCCGTGGCCGAGAAGACCGAGTTCAACGTCGTTCTGACGGCGATCGGCGACAAGAAGATCCAGGTCATCAAGAAGGTCCGGGAGCTGACCAGCCTCGGTCTGAAGGATGCCAAGGACCTGGTCGAGGGCTGTCCGAAGGCGGTCAAGGAAGGATTGCCCAAGGAAGAGGCAGAGAAGATCAAGAAGGAGCTTGAGGACACGGGCGCAACCGTGGAGTTGAAGTAGGCATCGACTCATTCGCTTCACGTTTTGGCGATCTCAACGAGCGGTCCGTGGGCCGCCTGGGGGGACAGGTGCGTCGTACCTGTTTCCCCCTGGCTGGTTTCGCCGTGCTCTGTCCTGATGCGCTCCCATTGAGCGGGTCGTCCGAACAGGTGGTTGCCCGCGTTCCCGCGGTCCCTGAGGAGTAACATGGAAGTCAAGCACTTCGGGTCCTTCAGCACGATTGTCGATGTTCCCAGCCTGACGGAAATCCAGACGAAGTCGTTCGACGACTTCCTTCAGGCGGACGTGCCTTTCAACCGGCGCGAGGACAGCGGGCTGGAAGCGATCCTGAGGGAGACCTTCCCGATCTACTCGTACGACAAGACCATGGCGCTCGAGTATGTGGGGTATGAGCTGCGCTTGCCGCGATACACGGCGGACGAGTGCCGTGTGCTCGGGCAAACGCATGGCATGCCCTTCAAGATCCGGGTCAAGCTGGACAAGCCGGATCCCGTGGAGGAGTGGGTCTACCTGGGTGAGATCCCGATCATGGTGGGCGGTGGGGAGTTCATCGTCAACGGATCGGAGCGGGTGATCGTCTCCCAGCTGCATCGCTCTCCCGGAGTGGACTTCTCGGTCGACGTGCTGCCCGGGGACAAGAAGATCCACTCCTGCTGGATCATCCCCGAGCGCGGTTCCTGGATCGAGCTGGCTGTTTCCAAGAAGGACGTGCTGCAGATCAAGATCGACCAGAGTGGCCGCTTCCCCGCGACCATGTTCCTGCGCGCCATGAACGAAAAGTTCGGCACGAACGCGGGCATCATCCGGATGTTCCACAAGACCCGCAAGGTCAAGATCGGCGGGCCGAAGGACACCGAGAAGAAGCTCCTGAACAAGGTCGTGGTGGACGACGTCATCGATCCTCAGACCGGCGAGGTGGTGATTCCCCACGGGACGACCGTCACGCAGGAGCAGATCGATATCATCCTGGCCTCCAACCTGAAGGATCTCGAGGTGGTCCAGGGGGTCGAGGACCCCCTGATCCTGAACACGCTGCGGGAGGATGACACCGACGGGCACGAGAATGCCCTGCTCAGGATCTACAACCGGCTGCGGCCCGGGAATCCGCCGAACCTGGAGAAGGCCCGGACGCTGTTCAACGAGAGGTTCTTCGACGCCGCCCGCTACCGCCTGGGAAGGGTGGGCCGCTTCCGGATCAACCGGAAGTACAAGCAGGACATCGCCGATACCGAGATGACCCTGCACCGGGACGACGTCGTCAATTCCATCCGGTACATCCTGGACCTGCGCGACGGGCGGGGCGAGGTGGATGACATCGACCATCTGGGAAACCGGCGAGTTCGGACCATCGGCGAGCTGGCGGGTGACGAGTTCCGCAAGGGGTTCCTGAAGCTGCGGCGCACGGCGCAGGAGAGGATGAACCTCGAGTCGATCGAGACGGCGACGCCACGAACGCTGATCAACTCGCGGACGATTTCCTCGGCGATCGAGTACTTCTTCGGCCGGGGCGAGCTGTCCCAGGTGGTGGACCAGACCAATCCATTGTCCCAGTTGACCCACGAGCGGAGATTGTCCGCCCTGGGCCCGGGAGGTCTGAACCGAAAGCGCGCCGGGTTCGAGGTGCGGGACGTTCACATCAGCCACTACGGCCGCATCTGTCCCATCGAGACTCCAGAAGGCACCAACATCGGGTTGATAGCCTCGCTCTCGATCTATGCCACCATCGACGTGTACGGCTTCCTGGTCACGCCGTATCGGGTCATCAAGGCGGGCAAGCTGAGCGATGAGGTGCAGCTGCTCAGGGCGGACCAGGAGTACGAGTCTGTGCTGGCCCCTGCAGACGCCGAGGTGGACTCCAAGGGCAGGCTCATGCGGGAACGGGTGGTCTGCCGCAGCCACGGAGACTTCATCGAACTGGACCGGGCGAACATTCAGTTCATGGACGTGTCTCCCCAGCAGCTCGTCGGCGTGTCCGCTGCCCTGATTCCCTTCCTCGAGCATGACGACGCCAACCGCGCGTTGATGGGGTCGAACATGCAGCGGCAGGCGGTGCCTCTCCTGGTCACCGAGCCGCCCCTGATCGCCACCGGCATGGAGAAGCCAGTGGCCCGGAATTCGGGCATGGTCCAGGTGGCCCGCTGCAACGGCGTGGTCAAGTCCGCTGACGGCAAGACGATCGTGGTCGTCAAGGACCGGACGGGCGAGGAGCAGACCTACTCGCTGCGGAAATTCACCGGCCTGAACGAGAAGACCTGCCTCAACCAGAAGCCGATCGTGCGGGAGGGCGACCGGGTCAAGGAAGGGCAGGTCATCGCCGACGGCGCCTGCACCTCCCAGGGCGAACTGGCCCTGGGCCGCAACCTGCTGGTCGGGTTCATGATCTGGGACGGCTACAACTTCGAGGACGCCATCATCGTGTCGGAGCGTCTGGTCAAGGAGGACATCTACACG
>JAZDLC010000379.1:0-29617 GCA_043802345.1 Planctomycetota bacterium
GCCGCCACCGTCACCTTCGAGAAGGGAGACATTCCCAAGAGAAGGTTGGCCGACAGCCAGATCGAGGATCCCGTCGCCTCCAATGTCGGCCACGGCAATCGTGAAAGGGAAGACCGAAGTCTCGTAGCTCGTGGGCGCACCGAGTCCGCCCGCTCCATTGCCGAGGAAGACGAGGACTTCCCCGCCGTACCCACCGCCATTGGTGCACGCGACGTCGAGGTTCCCGTCGCGGTCGAAGTCCGCCGAGACCACTCCGGACGGATAGACGCCGGCGGAGTAAAGCACGGGCAACCCGTACTGCAGAGGTCCGGTCGCCAGGAAGAGCTCGATGTTGCCGCTCGCAGGAGCTCCGGGCTGTACCATGGTTCCGACGAGAACGTCGGGAAGACCGTTCCCATCGATGTCGGCCACCGTGAATCCGGGCGATGGGGACGCCGTGGTGAGATGACTCGAGATCAGGGAGAACCCCCCCAGGCCGTTCCCCTCGTAGATCCGAAACTCGTTGCTGTCGCGCAGCAAGACAGTGAGGTCGAGGTCTCCGTCCAGGTCGAGATCGGTCGCTTCGATCTCCGCGTACACGTACAGCGGAATCGGATTGGCGGAGGCGAACACGTAGCCGCCGGCCCCGTCGCCGAGAAAGACCGCGACCTCCTGAGTCGCCGATATGCCCAGTTCCCCAGCGAGGACGACATCCGTGACGCCATCGCCGTTGACATCTCCCGATTCGATGAACCCGACGTAGTCATAGGGTGACAAGAGCGGCGTACTTGGCCCGTCCGACAGGTTTCCGAGACCGTCGTTCAGCCGAACGTCAAGTCGACCGGATCCTATGGTGTACAGGACGAAGTCCTCGTCTCCGTCGCCGTCGACGTCGAACATGGCGACCGAACGCGGGTCGTCCGTGGACGGCGTGGCGCCGATGCCACCCATTCCGTCCGCCAGCACCACCGTGACCAGGCCGACGTCTCCAACCACGCCGCCTGACGACACGATGTCGGGCCGACGGTCGCCATTCATGTCCGCGATCGCCATATCCAGAGGCTGACTGCAGGCCACCAACTCGGGCGCGCCGAACAGTCCGTTGCCGCTGCCGCGCAGCCTCACTGCCTTCCGACCGGAGATACCCCCGGTCACGACCGCGTCGAGGACTCCGTCGCCGTCCAGATCACCCAGCGCGATATCGTCCAGGCGCATATCCAGAGCCGGGCCAGTTCCTTCGGCGGCCGTGAAATGCCCGGTTCCGTCACCCACCATCGTCAGCACCAGGGGATAGTAGATCTGCCGGGCGACGACGACGTCGAGAATGCCGTCACCGTCGACATCCCCGGCCGCGAGATCCTTCGCCGACCAGGTGGGAGGTAGATCGCTCAGAATGGGTGTCGAAAACCCGCCCAGCCCGTCCCCTCGCAGCAATTGCAGCGCATTACCCCCCAGGAATACCGCGTCGGGATGGCCATCGCCCGTGAAGTCCAGAACCAGCAAGTTGCTCGGTCGATCCGTAATGAAGTAGGTCGGGGGCGCCGGGAACTGCCCGAGGCCGTTGTTCAGAAGGACCCCGATGCGGCCACGGGAGATCGAGTACATCCCGACGACCACGTCGAGGTGCCCGTCAGCGTCGACGTCCGCGATCTCCACCTCATGGACCGGCCAGTCGACATGATAGACCGCCGTCGACGAGAAGCCTCCGAACGGGTTACTGAACAGGACGGCGATCGTGCTGCCGAAGGAGCCCGCCACCACGACGTCGGCGAATCGGTCACCGTTCAGGTCTCCGACCGCGATGTCCTTCGGTTCCCTGAGTACCTGGGTTGTATTGGTCGTGGTGATGTTCCCGAAGCCGTCGCCCAGAAGAACGGTCACCTCCTCCGAGTCCTCGTTCAAGACGACAACATCGGGGCTTCCATCATCGTTCAGATCGGCGACCTCGACCCGGCTGGGCCTTTCACCCACCGGAGACTGCGGAGTTCCGAAACGGGGAGGTGTCTGCGCCGAAAGCGCAGGCATGAGAGCAAGCAGAAGGCAGGAGGGCAGCGACACAGGTCTCATGGGAATCTTCCTTCCAGAATCATGGTTCGGGAACCCCATGCCACGTCCTACAGATGGACCCTGGGCATCAAGAAGCGCGGCGCCGCCAACGGCGACACCCTTCGCACTCTCGGGGGGGCTTCCCGACATGCTCGTCCCTAGTGCAACAGGCTAGTCACACCCTGGGCGCCGGTAACCGGCGTTTCTCGTCGACCGCCGAGCATCTCCGCTCACTCGAGGATCTGCTTGGCCCGGTAGCCGCCCTTCCTCCTGATGGAGAAGAACAGGATCCCGAACACGAGGATGAGCGGCAGCGCCGCCGACGAGGTCCAGCGGAAGCCCCAGCGCATGCCGAAGTTGTCGGCCGGCTCGATGAGCGCCGTGGCCTGGTCGACCAGCGCATCGCTTTCCGCCGCCTTCACCACGTTGCGGAGCGCGTTGGCGGTATCGCCGACCGGAAGTTCCCCTGCCGCATCGAGACCCGCCATCAGATCGACCGCGGCTTGATCGTGCGACTGCTCCAGCACCCGCACGACTTCCGCCCGGTGCTCCTGGAGGCTCTGGTGCATGTACCGGTCGCCGATGCTCCCCATCAGCGGCGTGGTCACGAGGCCGACGAACGCCATGCCCATTCCCCCCATCAATGCCAGCCCGAGCGAGCCGGTCTTCGGCAGGCGCTCGGAGACGAATCCGAGCATCGTCGGCCAGAAGTAGCAGACGCCGACGTAGAAGACCGTGGCCGCGAGGACGATGACCCCGACCGCCTCGGCCATGGAGAGCAGCAACAGTCCGAGGCCCCCGAGGATGGCCGACATCACGAGGATTCCGGTTGGCGCGAGCCGGTGGACCACGGGACCCGCGAAGAAGCGCAGAACCGCCATGAGCCCCGTCCCCCACACCAGCACCAGGATGCCGGCATTGTCACCCGCGAAGCTCATGGCGCCGCCCATGGCCGTGCCCATCCACCGGCCCGGTCCCAGTTCGAGCGAGGCGGTCAGGCCCATACAGAGGAACATCACGATGAACAGGGGATTCAGCACCGCGGCGAACATGCCGCCGAAGGTCACGCCCGACTGCACCCGCTCGGTCTTCGGGAACTCCTGGCCGAGGAACAGGAACCCGTAGATCACCGTCGGAATCAGCACGATCAGCAGCTTGAACTGCCAGGCCAGCAGTCCGAGGACTTCCTGGCCGTCGCTCGTGTACAGGTAGTTGTCCAGCAGGTAGGCGATCAGTCCCCCGATCACGATGCCGCCGGGGAACCAGACGTGGAACCGGTTGAGTTTGGTGGTCTTGTCATCGGGGAAGAGCGTGGCGACCAGCGGGTTGCAGGCCGCCTCCACGGCGCCGTTCCCGAGCGCGATCATCAACCCGCCGGCGAACAGCATCTGGAAGCCGTTCGCGAACGCCATGAGCAGCGTGCCGATCGCATGGCAGAGAAACGCGATCCGCATCTGCCACTTGATCCCCATCGCGTCGACCAGCGGCCCCAGCAGGAAGATCGAGATCGTGAAGCCCCATAGGGTCACCCCGCCGATCAGCCCGCCCTGGGCGTTGCTCAGCACGAAGTATTCCTTGAACTGATCCATGTTCGACGTGATGACGCCGAAGGCGACCGAGGTCGAGATCAGGGAGAAGCAACTGCCGGCGAAGAGGCGCCCTTTGTTCATCATCCGATTCCTCAGGTTGATTCGATCAGGATGATGAAGATACCGATAATGGCACCGCCGGCGATAGCACCGGCACAGAGGGTCTCCTGGTTTTCCACCCAGAGCTTGCGGCCCAGCGATCCCTGCCGCGCGCGGTAGCGCCTGCCGAGCAGCCAGAACAGGATGGCGCCGAGCGCCATCGAGAGGGACGTGTAGAAGTTGATGACGAACGCCAGTCCCAGGCCTATGGCCGAAAGCGGGAACCGGTTCCTTGTGATTATCTTGAGGATCTCGAACAGAATGCCGAGTCCGCCCCCGACGAACACCGCGATCTTCGCCGAAAGAGGGAGGAAGGCGAGCCCCTTGGTCAGGACCTCCGCCACTCCCCGCCAGGCCTGGGCTCCGGGCATCGGCAATCCGGCCGACTTGAGGTTGGACGCGTCGAAGTGGATCATGGCGTAGAAGATCGGAATCGCCACGAAAGCGCCGGCGAAGATGCCGAGCACGTGTCCCATCGCCTGGTGCCTCGGTTTGCCTCCCAGCATGTACCCCGGTTTGATGTCCATCAGCAGGTTCGAGGTGTTGCTCGCCACCTCGGCGGTGATGGCGGCCGTTGCCACGTTCGTGGTCGTGCGCCCGGGCGCCAGCACGCTGAAGGTGGTCTGGGTCAGATAGCCGAGGGCGCTGGTGGGGGTGATCGAGGTCAGGCCCGCCGACGTGGCACCGATCGTCACGAAGACGAAGACCAGCGGGATGGCAATGATGCCCAACCAGGGCGCGACGTCGAAGTACCGCCAGGCCAGATAGACGATGAGGGCTCCCACCAGAGGGATGCCGATGACCGAGATGCGGAGCGGAAGTTCGATGTGAGCGAGAACATCCTCCTTCCGCTTTCGCCTTCCGACCATCCCGCGCAAGGCTTCGGCGATGACCTTCGGCTTGGCGAAGAAGCTGAACAGGCTGGCGGTGGTCATCATGGCGACCCCGCCCCACATTCCCCATTTGAGGATGCCGCGAAACCCGGTCTCAGTGATGATGCCGGCATTGATCGCCCAGGGCGCCAGCAGGCAGTAGTTGATGACGGCGCCGATCAGCAGCGAGATGCCGGTGCGGATTCCCATCAATCCGCCGGTGGCCATCATGACGATGGAGGACTCGAAGTGGATCGTCAGGTCCTTCAGCGGAACTCCGCTGATGCTCGGCGTGAAGTAGCGGTAGAGGATGTTATCCCAGTACTCCGGCAGCTTGACGAACTGCAGGTGCACGGCTGCCATGATCTTCGAACTCTGCATCAATTGGATCAGCGCCGAGAGCGCGCCGGCCGACGCCAGCAACTTCGCCTTGAACATCCCCTCCTTGCCGCTCTCACTGTGGAGGGCATCGAGCACGACGCCGCAGGCCCGCCCCTCCGGAAACGGGTACTGTTCATCGTTGATGAACCGCCGCTTCAACGGGAAGGCGAAGAGGACGCCCAGGATCGAGAGGCTGATCATCCAGATCATGCAGACGGGGAGCGGGATCAGCTCCTCGGTGATGATCATGTAGGCCGCGAGGCTGGTCACGAGCGGCGCCGTCATGTAGCCGGCCGCCGTGGCGATCGACTGCATGGCGTTGTTCTCGAGGATGGTCATCTCCGAACCGATGCCGACGCGAGAGAAGATCTTGAACAGGGCGAACGAGAGGATCACCGACGTGATGCCCACGCCGAGCGTCCATCCGGTCTGGATGCCGATGTACAGGTTGGTCAGGCTCAGCACGCTGCCGAGCGCCATCCCGGTCAGGCCGGAGCGGAGCGTGAGCTGGGGCATGTCCCCCAGGAACACGTTCTCGAGCCACCATCGGTCCTTCTCCTCCACGCTGAGGTCGAGGATCTCCTCGTCGCTGAGCTGCTGAATGGGCACCCGGTCGCTCCTCGTCCATTGGATCCGGCCGTCGTGGCCGGGGTGGCGGGCATTGTAGAGAGGATCAGGTCGATGCAAGGACGTCCCCGGATTCCCTTGGCCGAGCAGATGCTCCGGAAAAAGCGCCTTTTCTGTCCGGGCTCCCCGACGGGCTGCGATCTCCCTGTTGCAGGACGAACGAGCCTGCCGGGGCCTCCCCCCGGGAACCGCAACCATCAACCGACAGGAGCAGAACCATGACTATCCGCAACATCTCCATCACCGCGACCGTTCTCACCACCCTCGCCTGCGCGGCGCACCAGGCACTGGCCAGCGATAATCCGTACGCCGTCAACGCCGTCGCGGGTCAAAACAAGTTAGCCGAGGGCCGGCCCACCCGGGGGTTCGGCGACTCGGACCAGGTCGACGTCTGGGTGCCGTTCTCCTTCCGCTTCCAGGGGTACTCGAACATCGGCGCGGCTTCCCTCGTCATGTGGGTGAAACCGATCGGACAGCTCATCGGCACCGACTCCCTGATCGTCCAGGGCGCCAGCGGGCAGTCGCATTCGGCCTACCTGAACTTCGAGTCGCTGAGCACGACCTCCTGGAACCGGGTCGAGGTCGACCTCTCCCAGAACACGGACGTCATGGCCGCCGTGCGGCGCGGATACGTGGAGGCCGTGATCCAGGACGACTCGGCGGTCCACTCGGTGCAGCTCCTCCTGAAAGGCGCGCAGCAACAGCAGCAGGTCGCCGTCTATGCGTACGACGTCTACTACTGGGGCTGGGACGCAAACGCGGGGCAGTGGGCCTGGATCCGCTGGCAGAGCTACTGGAGCCCGACCGACGCCCAGCAGGGGGTCGACTACCTCAAGACGAACTACCACGTCCACGCCACCTACACCAAGCGCTTCTACCGCTGGGGCAGGGAGTAGGCGGCAACCTTCTCAACTTCCGGTGGTGGTGATGCCGCGGAGCCTCAGGTCCGATCCTGAGGCTCCGCCTCTTGCACGACGATCACGGCCGCCCCGGTGAAGCGCCCCTCCCGTAGGTCGTCCAGCGCCTCCTGCGCCCTCTCCAGGGGATAGGGATGCACTTCCGTTTCCACCGGCACCTTTGGCGCCAGCGCGAAGAACTCCTCCCCATCCTGCCTCGTCAAGTTGGCCACCGACCGGAGCACGCGCTCGCCCCACAGATCCGCGTACGGAAAGGACGGGATATCGCTCATGTGGATCCCCGCGCAGACCACCACGCCTCCCTTCCGGACGCGCTTCAAGGCGAGCGGAACCAGCGCTCCTTCGGGAGCAAAGATGATCGCCGCGTCCAGTTCCTCCGGCGGCGCCGCGGACGAAGGGCCGGCCCAGACCGCCCCCAGGCTCCGGGCGAACGCCTGAGCCGCCTCGTCCCCCTCGCGAGTGAAGGCGAACACCTCCCGCCCCTGGTAGCGGGCCACCTGGATCAGGATGTGGGCCGCGGCGCCGAACCCGTAGAACCCGAGCTTCTCCCCTTCACCGGCCATGCGCAGGGCCCGGTAGCCGATCAGTCCGGCGCAGAGCAGTGGCGCCGCCTGCAGGTCCGGGTAACGCTCCGGGATGGGAAAGGCGAAGCCGGCATCCGCCACGCATCGTTCCGCGAAGCCGCCGTCACGCTGGTAGCCGGTGTAGACGGCGTGATCGCAGAGATTCTCCTGGCCGGTCCGGCAGAGTTCGCACGCACCGCAGCTCCCTCCCAGCCAGGGGATTCCCACTCGCGCCCCGGGAGCAAAGCCGGTCACCGCCGCGCCCGCATCGAGCACTCGCCCGACAACCTGATGTCCGGGAACCACCGGCAGCCTGGGGTGCTTCAGATCACCGTCCACCACATGCAGGTCGGTCCGGCAGACGCCACAGGCATGCACCTGCAGCAGGATGTCTCCCTTGCCACACTCCGGCTCAGCGATCTCCTCGAACCGCAGTTGCTGCCCGACTTCGTGGAGAACCTGAGCCCGCATCACTCCCCCATCACGCCGTACCTGACCAGGCGGTAGCGGTACGACTCGTTCGCCGTGATCGCTGCCGCGACCTTGCCATGGAGGTCTTCGTCCCACACCGCGTACCGTTCGATGAAAGCGTCCGCCGCCTCCCGGTCTCCCCGCTCCTGGATGTCCAGCACCTGCTCCAGCATCTTCTCGACCACGGCGTGGTAGCGGTCATAGTCGATGCGCAGCTTGCCGCTCTCGGGGATCAGCTCCAGCAGGCCGTTTTCCATGAAGTAGTTCCACTGCATCAACTGCATGGTCTGGTACGGCTGGGAGCGCCTGGGCTTCACCGACTGCAGTACCCTCAGGACGCCCGAAGCGCGCACCGATCGCAGCCGCGCCTCGTCGTAGTAGCCGCTGCCCCGGTGAATCCTCGCGGAGAACAGCGCGATCAGATCCGCCTTGAGCTCCTCGATCAGGTCGGAGTCCTCCTCCAGGGCCACATCCAGGTTGCGCCCCTTCCGGTCGGTCTTCGGTCCCAGGTAGTGGCCGACTTCGTGCCAGAGAGTGCGGTAGAAGTTGCCGTCGAGCTGCAGGTCTCCATGCTGATTCTCCACCACCGCGGCCTGGAAACGGCCCCTGGCGATTTCGAAGATCTGCGGATCGGTCAGGACGTTGTAGCGGAGCAGGATCGTGCGGCCGTACTTGGCGGTGATTCGCGCCTCGTTCGGCAAGATGGTCGCGGTGTTCGTGCCCCGGGCCTGGCCGAAGTCCGCGACGACGTTGTAGACCCCCACCGGAATCCCCTCGCGAACCTTCCCGTGCCGCGCGCAGGGAGTGCATCTTCGATGCGCTGCAGGCCTGAGATGGCGGAGCGCAGTTCCTCGCTGCGCGGCTCGTCCAGGAGCAGCAGCGATGCGCCGAAGAACGCCTTCACGCCGAAAAGGGCGTCGTCATACGTCTCGTACGCTCCGAGCTGGGCGTTCAGCTTGCCAAAGCGGCCGGTCACCCACGCGGCGTCTCCCGCCTCGTAGTCATCCGCGAGGAGGTCGCGCGCCCGTTGCCGGAGGTAGTCGGAGAAATCCGGGTCGGTTGACTCGATCAGCGCCGCCGCCTCATTCAGGAGCAAGAACGCCTTGAGCAACTCGCTGGCAAAGGCGACCGAATACGGCACCGCGTACAGGTCCTGGCCATCCGGGTCGGTCCGCAGGCGGCTCAGCTCGGCCGCGAGGCCGGGATGCAGCGTGTCGAGCACGGGATACTGGCGCAGCGTGGCCAGATCCTCCGACAGAAGGGCGGCGTCCACCCGCCGCACCACCGAGCGCAGGCGCAGCAGATCGGCGGAGGCATCGGCCAGCGCTTCCTTCTTCAGCCCGATCGGGTAGACGTTCTTGCCGGGCACTTCCGGGTCGACCGGCAAGAAAGGCAGCCGCTGGTTGTCCAGGGTCGTGGCGATCGGCCCCTCGAACAGGCGGTAGAGGTCCAGCAGGTCCCGGGTGAGCGGCGAGGCCAGCCGGCGGTCCTGCTCGATCAGCTCCCTGTGGGCGGACAGCGCCTGGTGGTGCTTCGTCCGCTCGTAGAGTTCCTGGAAGATCTCCCCCACCTCCAGCAGCTTGCCGAGAGTGGCCCGCTCGGCCTCGGACAGTCCGGAGAGATCCGGATCGAAACGAACTTCGAGCGTCCGGTCGAGCACCTCGCGCGTCTGCTGCTCCGACCAGTATCCGTCCGGGAGCCTGCCTCGGGGCTCGGGCCGGGTCGTGGAACAGGAAAAAACCAGGGCGCAGAGCGCGAACAACGGAATGGCGAGAAAAGTCCCGGGGAGGTCGATGCGGCAGCGTCTCATTCGAAGTCATCCTGATTCAGCAGGCCGATCCCCTTCTCCAGCAACACCGCCGCCGCGGCCGCCGGCTCCTCCGTGTGCAGCGCCAGCACCGGACGCCCGTTGCTGGTCACCATCAGCGAGTAGAGGTAGAGCACGTTCACCTCCGCCATGATCACCGCCGTCAGCACATTGCGAATCCCCTCTCCCTTCGGCAGCACCACGCCCAGCAGATCGGTCTCGATCACGCTGTGCCCCTCCGTGGTCAGGATCTCCTTCGCCAGGGTCGGCTGGTCCAGCACCAGCCGGACCACGGAGTAGTCGGAGGCATCGAGAATGGAAACCGCCAGGATCTTGATCGACGCCGCATCGAGCGTCCGGTTCAACGACAGCAGGGCCCCCAGCCGGTTCGGCAGGAAGACCGAGAGCTGCTTGATGCGGTGAGAAAGCTGGTCTTCAGTGATTCCAACCATTCGGCCCTCCCGGCACGGCTGTGTCGATTCGGCACACGAGGATAGATATTCGCGGCAGGAACTGCCTCCAATTCCTTCACGTTCCCACGGCAAGGATTTTGTGGGGACCTTTTGCGGTTCCCAACCCTGAGGAGGCCTGCGATGCTCGAGATCCGCGATCTGGTGAAGGTCTACCCCGGCCCCGTGGCCGCATTGAAAGGGCTGTCGCTGAGACTCCCGGCGGGGATGTTCGGCCTTCTGGGTCCGAACGGCGCTGGGAAGACGACGTTGATGAAGATCCTGGCCGGGCTGCTGGAGCCCACATCCGGTTCGGCCACCTTGGATGGCGTCGACCTGATACAGGATCCTGGATTCGTCCGCTCCCGCCTCGGCTACCTGCCCCAGTCATTCGGGTTCTATCCTCACCTGACCGCGGAGAAGATGCTCCTGCACCTCCTCCGGCTCAAAGGGGTGCATGCCCCTGGCGGACAGAAGAAGCTGGCGCGGGAGCTGCTGGACCGCGTCGGTCTGCTGGGTGTGGCCCGGCGCCGGCTGCGCGGCTTCTCCGGGGGCATGCGCCAGCGGCTGGGGATTGCCCAGGCGATCTGCGGTGATCCCAGGCTGATCATCGTCGATGAGCCGACCGCCGGACTCGATCCGGAGGAACGACTGCGCTTCTACCGGCTGCTGGCGGAACTCTCGGAGAACCGCATCGTGCTCCTCTCCACTCATATCGTGGAGGACGTCTCGGTGCTCTGCAGTCGCTTCGCCGTGATCCGCGAGGGACGGATCGTCGGCGACACCTCCCCCTCCGAGGCGACCAGCCGCCTGCGGGAGCGCATCTTCGAGGCGCGGATCGACCCTGAGGAACTGCCCTCCCTGAGCGAGCGATTCCTTGTGACCCAGGCGATCCTGGTGGAGGGCCGGAACCGGGTCCGGATCTACCTGCCTGACGGATCCCCGCCCGCGGGGTTCGAACAGGTCCCGCCCACGATGGAAGACGCCTACTTCATCCTGATGCGGTCCAGAAACGGCTCCGCGAGCGGAGCGGAGGAATGAGTCTGCCACGGCTCTTCGAGATCTTCCGGCTGGAACTGCGCCGCAACCTCACGCGGCCGATGTTCTGGATCCTGCTCGGGGTGGTGCTCCTCCTCTCCTACGGCCTCGCCGGGGGGAACGTGCGGATCGGCTCCGGCGATTCCACCGTCGGCGGCACGAAGGCGTGGATCACCTCCGAGTTCGCTCTGGCGCAGATCCTCTCGTCGATCGACTTCCTGGTGTTCATCTTCTTCTTCGCCGCCATGGCCGGGCTCCCAGTTCTGAGGGATGACGAGGATCAGGTCCTGGAACTGCTGCACTCCACCCCTCTGACTCCGGGTGAGTATCTCTGGGGGAAGTTCCTCGCGGTCCTCTCGATCTACGCCTTCGTGGTGGCGACGCACCTCGGCTTCTCGATCCTGTTCAACCACGCCGGACCGGCGGGCGCGGACGCGGAGTTCCTGGGACCGTTCGCGCTCTCCAACTACCTGCGCCCCGTCCTCTGGTTCACCGCACCCGCGGTTCTCTTCACCACATCGATCTGCTTCCTGCTGGGAACCCTGACCCGCAAACCGATTCTGGTCTTCCTGCTGCCGGTTCTGGTGTTGATCGGCTGTGGGTTCTTCCTGTGGACCTGGTCTCCCTCGTGGCTCGATCCGAGACTCAACCAACTGCTGATGATGATCGACCCCGCGGGATTCCGCTGGCTGAACGAGACCTACCTGAAGGTCGACCGCGGCGTCGAGTTCTACAACACGCAGTCCGTGCCGATTTCCGCCGGTTTCATGGTTCAGAGGATCGTCATCACCCTGCTCGGGCTGCTGGCCGTGCTCTTCACCCAGAGACAGTTTTCCCGCAGTCTGCGCGGCGCTTCGGGCCGGAAGCTCGGCACTGCCGTCCTTCCCTCCAGGGTCGGCGCCCTGCCGGCCGCGGGCTTCGTCCACAGGGCCCGCCTCTCGGCCCTGTCGATGACCTCCGGCAGGGTGGGCTACATAGCGGCCATGTGGGAGGTGGCCCGAGTGGAGATGCGAGGCCTGATCCGCAGCCCCGGTCTGTACCTGTTCGTGCCGATCTGCGTACTGACGGTCATCGAGAACGGAGTGCTCCGCACCGGCGCCTTCGATACTCCGCTGCTGCTCACTTCGGGGAGCATGGCGGCCGGCGCGGTCAACTGGCTGGTGACCCTGACCTGCCTGCTGCTTCTCTTCTATACCGTGGAATCCCTAGTCAGGGAGCGGACGACCGGCCTCTCCCAGATCCACTACAGCACGCCCGTGGCCACGTCGTCGTACTTCTTCGGCAAGGTGCTCGGCTCGTCGGTGGTCGCCCTGGTCATGCTGGGCGTATCGTTCCTGGCCTGCGCGATCGCGGTGCTGCTTCAGGGAAAGGTCGCGCTCGACATTTCGCCTTTCCTCATCGTCTGGGGAGCGCTGCTGCTGCCGACCTTCCTCGTCTGGACCGCCCTGGTCACGGCCATCTTCACCATCACGAAGAACCGCATGACCAGCTACGCCCTCGGCCTGGTCGTGCTGGCGATCACCGGTTACAAGCAGGTGGCCACCACCGACATGACCTGGGTCTGGAACTGGACGCTCTATGGCGCGGTGGTCTGGACCGACTTGGCGCCGTTCGAACTGAACGGCAAGGCCCTGCTTCTCAATCGGCTGCTCTACCTCGGCATGACCATCTTCCTCACCGCGCTCGCGGTGCGCTGCTTCCCCAGGCGCGAGTTCGACGCCACCCGCACCCTGCACCGCATGAGGCCGGCCGCGCTGGCAAGGAGCGGACTGCTCCTGCTGCCGTTCGCAGCCCCCTCCCTGATTCTGGCGGGCATGCTGTACGCCGGCATCCAGGACGGATTCCAGGGAGACGCGGCGGAAAAGGCGCAGAAGGACTACTGGCGTCGCAACGTGGCCACCTTCACCGACAGCAAGGTGCCGGACATCGTGTCGGTGGATGTCGACCTCTCACTGGATCCAGCGGACTCCGCGTTCACCTCCGAGGGGGCCTTCGAGCTGATGAACCATCTCGACGAGCCGCTCCGTCAGATTCCGGTGACTCCCGGGCCTCACTGGAAGGAGATCCGCTGGTCGCTGGACGGCGAGGAGTTCGAGCCGGAAGACCGAGCAGGACTCGCGGTTTTCAACCTCAAGGAGCCGCTGGCGCCAGGCAGGAAGCTGACCATCGGGTTCTCCTGCTCCGGCCGGTATCCGGATGGCCTCACTCGCAACGGCGGCGGCACGGACACATTCATCCTGCCTTCGGGCGCGGTGTTGACCTCGTTCAGCCCGCAGTTCACCCCGGTCATCGGGTACATGGAGGGGATCGGAGTCGATCGTGACAACAGCTACGACTCCCGGGAGTATGCAGATGACTTCTTCGAAGGGCTCACTCACGCGGCCTTCGGCAACGATCGTCCGTTCGCCACCAGGATCAAGATCGAGGGACCAGCCTCCTGGACCCTCAACTCGGTCGGGACGCTGGTGAGTGACGAGCTCCTCGGGGAGCGGCGCGCGGTGGTCTGGCAGAGCGACCATCCCGTCAGCTTCTTCAACGTGGTCGCGGGTCCGCTCGTCGAACGCAAGGGAGAGGGAACCTCCATCCACTACAATCCGCAGCACGACTACAACATCGACGAGATGCTCGAGGCCCTCGATGGGGCCCGCCGCTACTACTCGGACTGGTTCTTCCCTTTCCCCTGGAAGGAACTCAAGCTCACCGAGTTCCCGGCCCTGGCGGGATACGCCCAGGGGTTTCCCACCAACATCACCTTTTCCGAGGGGATCGGATTCCTCACCGCCAGCGACCCGAAGCGGAACGCGGCCTTCCTGGTGACGGCGCACGAGTCCGCCCACCAGTGGTGGGGCAACATCCTGGTGCCGGGCAAGGGCCCCGGCGGAAACATCATCGCGGAGGGGCTGGCCCACTACTCCACCATGCTCCTGTTCCAGGCGATCAAGGGGGACTTCCAGCGGATCGAGTTCATGAAGGGGATCGAGGACCAGTACGGCGAGCAGCGCCAGGTCGATTCGGAACGTCCGCTGGTGAAGATCGACGGCACGCGCCCGGGAGACACCACGACCACCTACGACAAGGGCGGCTGGGTCTTCTGGATGCTCCAGCAGCAGATGGGGCGTGACGACCTTCTCTCCGGCTTGCGCGCCTTCATCAGCCGCTACCACCTCGGCCCGGACCACCCCGTCCTCCAGGACATCGTCGCCGTGCTACGTGAGTTCGCCCCGGACGCCGGCGCGTTCGACCGCTTCTGCGAGCAGTGGTTCTTCGACGTGGTCGTCCCCGAGTACCGGCTCGGTGACGCTCGAAAGCACTCGCTTGATGATTCACGCTACCAGGTCAGCGTGACGGTGCACAACGCCGGCACCTCCCACATGCCGGTGGAGATCGCCGCCTGGTCCGGCGAGCGGTTCGATGACGACGGCAATCCGGAACTCGGGTTCCAGGAGCGGCGGGGCACCGTTCTGCTCGGGCCGGATGAGAAGAAGACGATCACCCTGACCTGCGACTTCGATCCGGACCGCATCGTGGTCGACCCGGACGCGCTGGTGCTCCAGCTCAAGCGCGAGCTGGCGGCGCATCAGTTCTGACGAACGGCCGGGAACGGCTGAACCGGTTCCATTCCTCGCCATTTTGCTGATAGACTGTAGCGGCACGTTCGAGCGATTTCAGGAGTCAGACATCCCCCGACGCCCCGGCGATCGGGATCCTCTCCCAGGAGACCAACCATGCTCTTTTCCGCACCCAATGCCCGTATTCGACTCGCGGCGATCGTCACTTGCCTGGCGGCGTTTCCGCTCAGCTCCCTGTCAGCCCAGGACGAGTCATTCGTCAATGGCGACAGCGTGATCTCCCTGACCGTTGATGCTTCCGAGATCGGCGTTCTGTTCGGCGAGGACACGACGCGGGAAGAGGTGAGCGGGCTGCTGTCCGGTCTTCCGTTCGTGGCCAAGGAGGCGGCCGCGAATTCCGTCTACATCCCGGGCCATCTGATGAAGGTGGAGACCGTCCCCGGCGCCACCGCTCAGGAGGTCCTGGACGGCACGCGCGCGCTCGGCGGTCAGCCCCAGGTCCTGGCCGCCGGACCGCGCTTCCTGGACGGCGTCGAGCCGTACTTCGTCACGGACGAGATCCTCGTCCGCTACCAGAGCGACGTGGAAGCGTCGGACGTCGCAAAGATCGAGGCGGAGCACGGGCTGGAGCGCAGCGGGAGTCTCGACTATTCGGTCAACCCCGGCGTGGTCTACCGGCTCCCGCACGGCCGCTCGCTCGACGCCATGGCGATCACCCGCGCGATCCACGACACGGGTCACGCCGAGTTCGCGATCCCCGACTTCTCCCTCGTGCGGATTCCCTGTGCCACCACCAATGACCCGCTGTTCGGCAACCAGTGGCATCTCCACTCGACCGGCCAGAACGGCGCCAAGGTCGATGCCGATGTGGACGCCCCGGAAGCGTGGGACTATGGAAGAGGCGACCCGGGCCTCAAGATCGCCGTGATCGACACGGGGGTGGAACTCTCCCACCCGGACCTGGTGCGGGACCTGGTGCAGGGCATCGACGTGCTCGACGACGACAACACCCCCCAGGCGGAGGACTACTTCTTCGGTCTCTTCACGGAAAACCACGCCACTTCGGTCTGCGGAGTCACCGCGGGTCCGGGGAACAACGCCCTCGGCACCAGCGGCCTGGCCCAGGACTGCAAGCTCATGCCGATCCGGTTCCTCTCCGAGTACATTCTCGTTCAGCCCACGGTCCAGGATGAGGCGGACGCCTTCAACTTCGCCCGCAACAACGGCGCCGCCGTGGTGAACTGCTCCTGGGGTCCCTCGGGCGCGGCCGCGCTTCCCACCTCGACCCGGGCGGCGATCGACGACGCGGTCGACAACGGCCGCGGCGGCCTGGGGCTCGTGATCTTCTTCGCCGCGGGCAACTCTTCGGCGGACACGTCCGGCAACGGCTACGTGACGTACCCCAAGACGCTCGCCGTTTCGGCCTCCACCGACCAGGATCTCCTCGCCAGCTACAGCAGCTTCGGCGCGGCGGTCGAGTTCTGCGCACCCAGCAACGGTGGCGTCAACGGCATCACGACGACTGACCGCCTGGGAACTGTCGGCTACTCCAGCGGCGACTACACCGACGCCTTCGGCGGCACCTCTTCGGCCTCCCCGCTGGCCGCCGGAGTCGCACTGCTCGTGCTCTCGGCCAACCCGAACCTGACCTGGCTGGAGGTGCGCGACATCATGCGCGACACGGCGGTCAAGATCGACCCGGCCGGCGGCGCCTACGACGCCAACGGACACTCCAACAAGTACGGGTACGGACGGGTGAACGCCCATGACGCCGTGGTGGCCGCGCAGGGCACGCCCGGCGTCACCTACTCCGGCGCGGGGCACCCCGGTACCGGCGGCGTGATCCCGGAGATCGGCACGTCCGGAGGGACTCCTTCGGTCGGCAACGCCGGCTTCGCCATCACCCTTTCGAACACGCTTCCGAGCACGACTATCGGGCTCCTCTTCGGCCTGAACCCGGCCAGCATCCCGTTCAAGGGTGGCACCATGCTCGTCGACCTGACGCCGCCCGGCTTCCTCTTCATCGCGACGTCGGACGGCTCAGGCGGGTACGTCCTGCCCACGCCGGTCCCCGCCAGCGCCCCCCTCGTCGGCTTCAAGGTCTACGGCCAGTGGCTGGCCGCCGACGCCGCGGCCAGCCGCGGCTACTCGATGACCGAAGGCGTGGAGCTCGAGATCCAGCCGTGAGCTGAGGGGCAAGGCATCCGCTCCGACAAAGTCAGCGGCCCGGGCTGCGCGCAAAGCGCAGGCCCGGGCCGCATCCATGTTTCCTTCTCCCGGAGTGCTACGAGTCGGCGTTCGTGAAGGTGCCATCCTGCAGACTGAAGTACCAGGCCACTGCAGCCTCCCAACTGGATCAAGTACCCGGCATCAGCACACCTCCAGAGGCCAGACCCGACCCATCCCCCCGGGTTCGGTGTGGACTTACATGATGGGGTTCACCGCGCGGTCGCCGGCCGCAACCAAACGGAGAGGCGCCGGGCATGGATCCCGTACTCGTCCTCGCGGGCACGGGAACTCGAGTACGAGTACGGGAAGATCTGCGCGTGCTGCGGAGAATTCGCAGGCAAGTAGCACGGGACGCCGACCACGATGCTGGCGATCAGCCGTCCGGGTCGTCGAGGAGACGTCCGAGCCTCTCCGAGAGGGGAGGCGGTAGCCGATCGAGCCACGATCGGTCGACGAGACCGACGTCGATCAGATCCCGGAGGTGCATTCGATCCTTGTCGCGAAACGACGTGAGCTTCATGCGCACCAGCGCCTCGAGACGCAGCAGACGGAAGGAACCCACTTGATCCGCTTCGGCAACATCCGGCGCGGGATTCGGATACTCGGGCCGGACTCTCTCGGCGGCAAAAACCACATGCACTGCGTCTCTGGCCGTCCCGTCCGGGCCGTCCAGGAACATCTCCACTCCAGCCGCACGGCGGCGAACGAAGCCGGCGTCGCACAGCGCCGACGAAGCTCGCTCCAGGTGGGCACGGCGCAGCAGGAGGTCGACGTCGCGTGTGTTTCGGACCGCCGATTCATCCACGCGTGAGACCCAGGCGGCCACGGCGTTACCGCCGATGAGGGCGTACGGAACGCCGGCTCGTTCCAGGGCATCTGTGGCACGCAACAGGCGTTCGCGGACCTTCTCCACGGCTGTGATCATCCTTTCCCACGATACCGGGCCGATCCGCAACAAATCCGCACCTCTTGTCGTTGTGGCTCGCGGGTCAGAGCACGCTGGGGGCATTCCGCCCCACCCCATGGCTCGGCTCATTGTACCGCATGGGTTCCCCGCTTTCCAAGGTGGGCAGTCGCCCCCGTCCGGTCGGCCGGGGGCCGGCTCCAGCCGCTTTCAGGACTTCAGTGCGGGCACCACGTCGGTGGTCAGCTTGTGCGGTCCCCAGAGGATTTCGAGCGTGATCTTCTTGTCCTTGGTGACGAACTCGACGCTCAACTCCTCCTCGATCTCCTCCTGAACGGAGTGGGCGAGCGGGATGACCTCGCCGCCCTTGACCTAGGAGGTCAGGAAGGGGTCGGTGCACATCTTCTGGACGCGGGCGGCGGCGGCAGCGGCAATGAGAGCGGTCTTCTTCAACATCTCGTGAGACTCCCCCGATCGGTCGGCAGACGGACTTGCGCGGGGCAGCCCTTCTACGGGTCGCGACGGGCGGTGTGGGAGGAAAAGGGGGTGGCCTCAGTATCCTGCCTGCTTGTCGACCACGTTCAGCAGCGGCTCGCCAGTGGCGAAGCGGCGCAGGTTTTCCACATACAGCCAGAGCATGCGATCCCCTTGTTCCCGGGAGCGAGCGGCCACGTGCGGCGTGATCAGGACATTCGGCAGCCGCCAGAGCGGATGGTCGGAAGGGAGCGGTTCGGGATCGGTGACGTCCAGTCCAGCGCCTTGAATCGAACCCTTCCGCAGGGCCTTGGTGAGCGCCTCCGTGTCAACGGTCCTGCCGCGTCCCACGTTGATGAAGAGAGCGCTTTCCTTCATCGCGTCGAAGAAGGCCCGGCCGATCACCTGTTCGGTCTCGGCGGTGTGCGGCAGGCAGTTCACCACCACGTCCGCTTCCCTCGCCAGCGTCACCGCCTCATCCGGCAGGCCGACCTTCTCCACGTACTCCGGCCCTTCCCTTGAACTGCGGCGCGTTGCCAGCACCCGCATGCCGAGGGCGTCCGCCCGCCTGGCCACCTCGGTGCCGATTCCTCCCAGCCCCAGGACCAGCAGGGTCTTGCCGTGCAACTCCACCAGGTCTTCGGTTTGAACCAGTTTCGCCCGATCCCACTCCCCCGCCTCCTGCGACTCCACCGCGGTCCGCAGGCCCCGGCTCAGGAAAAGGAGCAGCGCCAGGGCATGCTCGGCGATCGGCACGCCTGCCAGGCGCTTGCCGTTGGTCAGCACGATCTCTCGTTTCACGAGCTCTGGGTCCGCGAGGTATCGTTCCACGCCGGCCGATCCGACCTGGATCCAGCGCAAGTGTCCCCCCTGCCCGACCAGGGCGGCGTCGCACAACCCGATCAGGCCGTCCCCATCTTCCACGGCCCCGACCGCCTCTTCCCGCCCCTTCACGAAGACCAGTTCCACGCCCGGGGCCGCCTCGAGGAATCTCTCCCTCCAGCCATCGCCTGGATCCAGCACCACGACCTTCTTCGGCCGAGTCCAGCCCGCGCTGCCCCTTGTCGGCGAGGGCCCCTCCTCCAACCCCAGATCGTGCAGTGGTTCCGGCAGTTCTTCTAGTTGCCCGAGGATGCGGATCCGAACCAGGGAGATGCCACCGCGTGACATGTAGGAGGAGAGACCGAGCGGCAGGGACGGCAACATCTCGGGGCGCAGGCTGAACGAGTGGCCGTCCCTGCGGACGGCGGCCACCAGTTCGTCGTCGATCCAGGCCTTGACCCTGGAGTCAGTCACCCGCACCCTCAGCCTGACCTCCTGCCCCTTGTTGAATCTGCGAAAGGACGTGGTCTCGTTGGAGGAGGCGTCCGCGCCATCGATGCAGGACAAACCCACGAGCGCTCCGCCCCAACCGCCCGGAATCAGGGTGGCGTGCTCCTCCCCGACCGGAAAGGTCAGGCCGCAGAAGAAGTCGTTCCCGTCGACGCGCGCGGCGCGCACCTCGAGTTCGAAGCCGGTCCGCGGTAGTTCTTTGGTGTAGGAGACCCCCGTCAGAGGTTGGCCGAAACCGAGTTGCATCCGGCCGTCGTCAACCGAAACCGGGCCACCGCCGGCGAAATCGCTGATCCGCCATCCGGCCAGCGAAGCGCCATCGAACAGGCTGACCCATCCCGGATCCCGGTCAGCCGCGCCCAGCGAGACAAGAAGGACGGTCTGCCACAGTATATTCATGTCGATCCTCGTTCTCGGGAGTGCCGTTCGCCGGCCGCGACTCGCATAAGTCCAGGCGGATGCTGGCGTTCGCCGCCCCGGCAGGCCCGCGGGAGACTGCCGGGCGGGACTCGCCTGTTGCCCGACCGCCAGTTGGATGTTACAAGTTTAGGTGTGTCTTTGGGACATTGAGACTCGGTTCAGAGCGCCGGTTGCGGCGTGTGCTTTGGTGTTCGTTCACCCAGCACCAGCTCTTGGTAGGTTAGCCCGCCAACAACAGGATGCGCGATGCACTCTTCCCTTGCGAAATCGGCCTCGCTTCTAGCCCTCTTCCTCATCATCAGCCCGCTGTCTGTCGCACGCGCACAATCCGGTTCCCCGAGTGGCTCCAGGGCCGCCCCACCCGCCCATCGGGGAAGTCCGAAGAGCACCGGCATTGCTCCAACCAGGAACTTCCTGGTGGTGGTGGGCGATGACCTGGGAGTCGACATGGTCGGCGCCTACGGCGTCGGAACCGATCGCCCACCGACTCCGAACCTCGATTCTCTCGCGGCCCGCGGCGTGCTCTTCGCCAATGCCTGGTCCAACCCGGTCTGCTCACCCACCCGGGCCACGCTGCAGACCGGCAGGTACTCGTTTCGAACCGGAATCGGCATGGGAGTGCCCTGTTTGACCACACCGTACGGTCTGCCGGACAAGGAGGTGACTCTGGCGGAAATGCTGCAGTTTTCCACCACCGGAACCTACGCGACTGCAGCCATCGGCAAGTGGCACCTCTCCACGAACAGCGAAAACAACTTGCTGCTGGCTCCCAATCTCCAGGGATACAGCCACTACGAGGGACATCTCTGTGGCGAGGTGGGTGACTACTACAACTGGCTCAAGACCACCAACGGACAGAACAGCCAGGTCCACGAGTACGCGACAATCCACAACACCAACGCCGCCCTCCAGTGGATTGCCAACGCGACCGAGCCGTGGCTCTGCTACGTGTCCTACAACAACCCGCACAGCCCGTTCCATGCCCCTCCACCAAGCCTGCACACGACCGATCTCAGTGGGGCGCCTCCTCCCTCGGTCGATCCTCGGCCTTACTACAAGGCCCAGGTTGAAGCCATGGACACGGAGATTGGCCGCCTCCTCTCGGAACTCGGCCCGAAGCTCGGCCGCACCGATGTCTTCTTCGTCGGCGACAACGGAACTCCGGGGACTGTCATTCGAAGCCCATTCATCGAGACCCACGGAAAGGGAACGGTCTATCAGGGCGGCATCCACGTGCCGCTCATCGTCGCTGGACCGTCTGTGAAGCGGCTGGGCACCTGTGAAGCACTGGTCGGCACGGTCGACCTGTTCTCGACCATCGCGGAAATCGCCGGCGTCAAGGTCGACGAACTTCCGATCCCCGATCGGCAGCTTGACTCGGTCAGCATGCTTCCATACCTCAAGGATCCTGCCACGGTGTCGATTCGGAAGTCGATTCTGGCGGAGACATTCGGGCAGAACGGGGCCGACGCGGGACTTAGGACTTGCCCCCCGGGAATGAACGTCTGTCAGCCCGACATCGGGTACTCGGGTCCGGGCCAGTCTCGTCTCGAGGTGTGCGGGCAGCCGCTGTACGCCCAGAATCATGCCAGCCTGCGGCTGACAGGCGCGCCGCTCAACGCTCCGGCGTTGTTCTACGTGGCGGCCGACCTCCTCCCCCGGCCGATGTTCGGCGGCATCGTCGCCCCACTGCCGGATTTCAACCCGGCGATCGTGTTCACCGACGCAAACGGCGAGTACGCAATTCCAAACCTCTCGCTCCTCGACTACTACGGGTACATCCTTTTCCAGAACAAGAAGATCGTCTATCTGCAGTTCGTCACCCTGGACCCCCCGAAGCGAGATCGATTCAGCATCTCGAACACCGTGGCGATCCAGCTCCCTGGGTGGAATTTGAAGGCCGTCCGAGGTGAACGCTACAAGCTCATCGCCGACGTTACAGGCGGTCCCATAGAATTTTACGACCTTCAGATCGATCCGTACGAGAGCGACGATCTACTCCTGCGGAGCCTGAGCCCGACGGAGCAGGACCGATTCAACGCCCTCTGGACGGAACTCACCAGCACCCTCGACCCAAACCTGCCGGGAGCCTGTGTTCCTCATTACGGCCCCTGACGGACCGTCAGAGGATCTCACGATGGCCTAGCCGAGCGGGGCAGGACTGCGACAAGCCCCCACGCGGGGGCCGACGGAAGTTCGCGCACCCAGCGGTGGTTGCCACTCACAGGTTGCCCAGAAGCCCTGAGCATGATAAAACCGGGTGGTAGGTTCTGGCCTCACCTGGTCGAAGGGTGGGCGACTCGCAGCGAGGGAGTCGTCTTCGCTCGTAGCTTTCCGGCCCATTACCACCTCCGCAGTTGCACGGAACACTCCGAAATGACCGGTACGCGTATTTGGATATTCGCACTTCTCACTGTCGGCGTTCTGGCGGCTGTGACGCCTGACCTGGATGCGCAGAAGACCACGGCTCGAAAGACCTCCTGGAAGGCCTCTGTTCACAAATCATCCCGGCAGGCATCCGTGCGACCTTGTTCGCCGGACGATGGAGGCCCCTTGTCGGCCGTGCCCGATCCTCCCGAGAACTTCCTGATCCTGGTGGCGGACGACATGGGTGTGGACATGGTGGGCGCCTACGGAGTGGGCACTGACCTGCCGCCGACGCCCAACCTGGATGCCCTGGCCACGCAGGGAGTAAGGTTCACCAACGCCTGGTCGAATCCGGTCTGCTCACCGACTCGCGCCGCCCTCCAGACCGGGCGATACTCCTTTCGCACGGGCGTGGGACAGGGAGTCGATTGTTCCCTCTCGCCCCTCACCCCGGCGAGCGATGGCCTACCGAGCGCTGAGATCACCCTGCCGGAGATGTTGAAGCTCCGGACGGGGCAGCCCTACACCGCGGCCGCCTTCGGCAAGTGGCATCTCTCCACCGCACACCAGGGAGGGCTCCTCGCACCGAATGTCCAGGGGTACGACCATTATGAGGGCCCCTTCTGCGGATCCCTCGCCGACTACTTCAACTGGACCAAGGTCACCAACGGAACCACGTCGGTCGTCACCCAGTACGCAACCTCTCACCACGTGGACAATGCGCTGGCCTGGATCTCGCAGACCACCGGTCCCTGGATCTGCTACGTCGCCTTCAACAACCCGCACTCGCCCTATCATGCCCCACCGTCCAACCTGCACACGATCGATCTGAGCGGCGCCGGACCTCCCGAGCTCGACCCGCGACCGTACTTCAAGGCACAGGTAGAGGCCATGGACACGGAGATCGGCAGGCTGCTCGCGGGCCTTGGCTCACAGCTCGACGAGACCATGGTGGTGTTCGTCTCGGACAACGGCACTCCGGATGAGGTCATTCAACCTCCGTTCGCCCCCGGAAGGGGGAAGCGATCGCTCTATCAGGGCGGCGTCAACGTCCCGTTCATCGTGTCAGGGCCGACGAACAAGACTCCGGGAACTTGCGACGCGCTGGTCGGGGTGACGGACCTGTTCGCCACACTGGCGGAGATCGCGGGAGTGGACCTGCACGACGTGCACTCGCCCGGCAGGCAGTTTGACTCCGTCAGCCTGATCCCGTACCTGGTCAATCCGTCGACTCCCTCGATCCGCCAGTCGGTCGTCGCCGAGTGGTTCGGACCGAACGGACCGAAGGAGGGGCTGATGACCTCTCCGGCCAACACCTACTTGTGTCAGGCAGACCTGGGATACCAGGGGCCGGGCGCCGCCCTGCTGGCGGTTTGCGGTCAGCCGCTCTACCTCAACAACACTGCGTCCATGACCCTGACCAACGGGCCTGCTTCCTCGATGGCGACGCTCTACAGATCCCCCCTGCTCGACCCGAGGCCGCTCTACGGCGGCATCATCGCCCCGGCGGCCGGCATCGACCCGGAAATCGTGTTCACCGATCCGCTGGGACAGTTCGAGATCCCCACCCTCGACCTTCAGGATTACTACACGCTGCGTGCGTACTACCCGGAATCCCAGACGATCTACGTGCAGATGGCCATCTACGATCCGCCACAGACCGGGGGATACTCCATCAGCAACGCCGTCGGCATGGTCATGCCGGGGTGGAACATGAAGGCGATCCGGAATTCCCGGTACAAGCTGATCATCGACTTCGCGGGCGACCTGCGGGAGTTTTATGACCTCACCGCCGATCCGTACGAACTGAACGAACTGATCGCCGGCGGACTGAACCCGGCGCAGCAGGCGGCGTACGATCAGCTCGAGGCCGAACTCCGAATCCTCATGGCATCGGAGTAGTCTCTCCCTGCGCTGCTCCGCCCTCTTTCAACCACGCCAGGAACTTCCTGATCCAGCGTTCGTGGCCGCGATCAGTCGGAACGTAATACGTCCTGTCCACGCCTAGATACTCCTGGTCGACCCAGCCCTTGCCGGAGTCGTGAGCGGACTGGTATCCCGTGCCGTGTCCCAGCTGCTTCGCCCCAGGGTAGTGTCCGTCTCGAAGGTGCTTTGGCACCGGCACGGTGCGCTGATGAGCCACGTCATCCAGCGCTTCGAGAATCGCCCGGGTGGAGGCGTTCGACTTGGGGGCGCATGCCATGTAGATCGCGGCCTGGGCCAGCGTGAGCCGACACTCCGGCAAGCCGACGCGCTCGGTGATCTCGCAGGCCGCGGATGCCACGAGGATGGCCCGAGGATCGGCGTTTCCGATCTCCTCCGAGGCGGAGATGGCGATGCGCCGGGCGATGAACCGGGGATCCTCTCCGGCGACCAGCATGCGGGCCAGCCAGTAGACGGTGGCGTCCGGATCGCTGCCTCTCATCGATTTGATGAAGGCGGACGCCACGTCGTAGTGTTCGTCTCCGGTCGCGTCGTACCGGACCGCCTTGCGCTGAATCGATTCTTCCGCTGCCGCCGCGTCGACCACGATCTTCCCGCCCGCGCCGCCGGAGAAGGCCGCCACTTCCAGAGCCGTCAGCGCCCGCCGGGCGTCGCCATCCGAGAGCCTGGCCCAGAGGGCGATCGCCTCATCCTCAACCTCGATCTCGAGCCGGCCGAGACCGCGCTCTGAATCGCAGAGCGCCCTCCTCAATACAAGGGTGATCTCCGGTTCGCTCAGCGGCTCGAACTGAAAGATCTGTGAGCGACTGACCAGGGCGGAGTTGACCGAGAAGAACGGATTTTCCGTGGTGGCTCCGATCAGCGTGACGATGCCACGTTCCACGTCGGCCAGCAGCACATCCTGCTGGCTCTTGCTGAAACGGTGGATCTCATCGAGAAACAGGATCGTCCCCTTGCCTCCGGCGGCGAGACGCTCCCTTGCCTTCTCCATGATCGCGCGGATTTCCCGCACGCCGATGGACGCCGCGTTGGCGCCCTCGAAGGGACGGGAGAGGCTCGTGGCGATCACCTCGGCGAGAGTTGTCTTGCCTGTGCCGGGAGGCCCATGGAACAGAACGCTGGCGATCCGATTCGCGTCCAGCATCCTGCGCAGGAGCTTCCCCTCGCCCAGAAAGTGCTCCTGCCCCACGAACTCCGCCAGCGTCCTGGGCCGCATGCGGACCGCGAGTGGTTCCGCGCGCCTCAGACGCTCATCCCGCTCTGCTTCGAAGAGACCAGCCATTCCGGGAGTCTACCGGCCCTGCTTTCCGGCACTCACGGCAAAAGAACGGCCCGGAAGAGGCCGTCTTCCCCCCGCAGGAGAATCGAGGTGCGAATTTTCGGCCGGTTTTCCGTAGTGACTCCGGGTCGACCACGTACTACCTGTCAATGAGAAGCACCATCTGAGGAAAGGAGACAGGGGTGTATTCAGCGTTGATTCTGATCGCCGTTTTGGTGTTCCCGGCTGACGACCGGGGCGGAGTCCAGTGGGAGCGGGACTATGAGAAGGGTCTCCAGAAGGCCAAGGATCTGGACATCCCGGTGTTCCTGGCGTTCAACATGGACGGTGAGAGGGCGAACGAAAACACGGCTCTCACCCTGTACCGCGATCCGGAGTTCATCAAGCGCACGCGCCAGTTCGTGTGCCTGATCGCTTCCAAGGATTCCCACGAGTCCGTCGAGGAGGTCGTCGACGGACAAGCCAGGCAGGCATGCAGCCGGTTCGGATCGGTATCATGCGAGGAGCATCTCAAGGTAGAGATCCGGGCGAGCAAGGAGTACGTGGGCCGGGACACCGTGATCACGCCGCAACACATCTTGATCCTGCCGTCGGGCATGGTGGTCGCGAGGAAGGCCTACCAGGCCTCCAAGAACGACCTGTTCAAGATGATGGAAATGGCGCTCAAGGCAGTCGCCCGCGCCGGGAAATCCGGGGATAGCGAAGAACTGCACCGCCTTCAGGAATTGAAGAAGCAGGCTCTCGAGCGAAACGCCGATCGCCGTGACGCCGCGATCGCCGAGCTGGGACGCCTCCCCGACCCGGAGGCCCGCGATGCACTGCTCGACCTCTGCGGTTCCGAGAACATGAACGCAACCCGCCTCGCCGCGATCGACGCCCTCGCGACGAAGGGGAACTACGACGCCCTCGAGACGGTAATCGCTTGTCTGAAGGACCGGCAGAACATGGTCGTCATGCACGCCATCGTCGCTCTCGAGAAGCTCGGACTTCCTGAGGCCGTTCCTGTTCTGACGAAGATGTGGAACAGGAAGCCGAAGGCGATCGTCGCGAAGGAGATCCTCCGGGCGCTGGCGAAGTGCGCACCCGGCGATCCCGAGATACGGAAAATGGTCCACAAGGCGGCCGAGACCAGCAAGGACAGTGTCATCGAGTGGAGCGCGATCGTGGCGATTGCCAGCCTCGACGGCGAACCGAGCGACATCGAGGTTCTTGCGAAGAAGATGAGAGACAAGTCCAGCAACGTCCGCGGACTTGCGGCCTGGTCATTGGGAACCCTCAAGAGACCGGAGGCCGTGCCGATTCTCGAGGGCGCGCTGGAGAGCGAGACGAGCGGCGATGTGCGGGAATGTATCGAAGCAGCGCTGCGCAACATCCCGATCAAGAGCGGTCCGGACGACGCGAAGCTGGCCAATATCGTGTCCCGCTTCTTCACTGAAGATATCGAGCGGTAGATGGAGACGACCGCCACCGTCATCGGCGCCGGTGTGGTCGGGCTCGCTGTCGCACGCGAACTCTCCTCGCGCGGATCAGTCCTGGTCCTGGAGCGGGAAGATGGAATCGGCCGGGGAGTCTCGAGTCGCAACTCGGAAGTCGTTCATGCCGGACTGTACTATCGGCCCGGCAGCCTGAAGGCGCGCCTTTCCGTCGAGGGACGTCGGATGATCGAGGCCTGGGCCGGTGGCGGGAGCTTCCCCTACCGCCGGGTGGGGAAGCTGCTGGTGGCCACGTCGGAGGAGGAGGCCGCTCAACTGGAGGCGCTCAGCGAGACGGCGCGGGAGAACGGAGTGGACGATCTGCGGCCGCTCTCAGCGTCCGAGGTCACTCGGATCGAGCCGGATGTCCGGGCGTTGACCGGCTTCCTCTCTCCCTCCACCGGGATCGTCGACAGCCACGGGTTGATGCGGTACCTGTTGCGCTCCGCCCAGGGGAACGGCGCCCAGATCGCGTTCTGCTGCCGCGTCCGGGAGATCCGGGTTCTCAAGCCCGGATTCGAGTTGATCCTGAACGAGCATGGCAAGGAACAGCGGCTCCGGACCCGGTTTCTGGTCAATGCGGCGGGCCTCGAATCCGACCGGCTGGCCCAGCAGGTGGGTCTCGACCTGGAGACGGAACGGTTGCGGCACCGGTTCTGCAGGGGGGAGTACTTCCAGCTCACGCCCTCTTGCCCCGTCCGGGTGGGCCGGCTCGTCTACCCGGTGCCCGTTCGGGGAGGACATCTCGGGATCCACCTGACCGTCGACCTGCAGGGTGGAATGCGGCTCGGACCTTCCCTGGAATTCATGGAAGAGACCGGCCTCGCTGATCGTGTCGAGGACTACCGCCAGGACGACCGCCTCCGCGCCTCGTTCCTGAAGGCGGCCCGTCGGTATCTGCCGGCGCTGAACGCGGACCACCTGGCGCCCGGGGGCGTGGGAATCCGGCCCCGTCTGGCGGGTCCCACGGAGGGCGAGAGGGACTTCTACATCCGGGAGGAAGGCGCCCGGGGGCTGCCCGGCCTGGTCAACTGCATCGGCATCGATTCGCCCGGTCTGACCGCCGCGCCCGCCATCGGCCGGCATGTCGCCGGACTGCTGGATGGACAGATCGACTGACCGGCGCCTGCTTCGCCCTCTTCCTCGGCGGGCTGGCCGGCCAGCCCGGGGGAACTGATTCTCTTGGGTCTCCTGGGCGGATCAGTACGATTCACTTCTCGTACGGCGCAATGAGAGGATCGGATGAACCTGCTCCTGACACTGTTCCTGATGTTCCAGCAGGATGGCGGCCAGTTCCCGATCCGGACCCTGATCGTCAGCGGCGCCAATCACCACGATTGGGAATGGACCACGCCTCGCTTGAAGCAGATGCTCGAGAGAAGCGGGAAGTTCTCGTGCGAGATCCTCGAGCGGCCATCGGAGCAACTGGCGGCAGAGGGTGCCCTCGACCGGATCGGGTTGATCGTGCTGGACTACAATGGCCCTCGCTGGGGCGAGGCCGCGGAAAGGGCCTTCCTTGCCGCTGTTCAGGGTGGCACGGGAGTCACCGTGATCCACGCGGCCAATAACGCCTTTCCGGGGTGGGTCGAGTACGAGAAGCTGGTGGGGCATTGCTGGCATGACGGTTCCGGACACGGGGGGTTCCATCCCTTCGACGTCACCATCGTCGATCGGAACCACCCCATCACAGAGGATCTGGCGGATCTGAGGCTCCATCCGGACGAACTCCATCATCGGCTGGTCCCGATGCACGGCACCGCGCGCCGGACCCTGGCCACGGCCCTCTCCTCGAAGGAGTCTGGGGGCACGGGGGAGGTCGAACCGATGCTGTTGGTCGGTTCGTACGGGTCGGGGAGGGTATTCCACACTCCGCTCGGCCATGTCCTTGAGGGCGGCGTCGGCGTGGAATCGTTCCAGGACGTGCGGTTCCAGGATCTTGTCGTTCGGGGATCGGAGTGGGCCGCGACTGGAGAGGTGACGTCGGATCCGGCGGGACCGAATCGTCTCTCGGATGCCGAGAAGGAGGGGGGCTGGGAGTTGTTATTCGACGGCGGGAGCCTCGCGGGTTGGCGTGGGTTCCGACAGGAGTCCGCGCCGCAGGGGTGGCGGGTGGAAGGTGGATCCATCGTGGTCCGAAAGGGCGGGGCGGGAGGAGACCTGATCACCAATGATCAGTTCGGCGACATGGAGTTGTCGTTCGAGTGGCAGGTCACGAAGGGGGCGAACAGCGGCGTCAGGACGCGCGTGAGCGAGGAATACGACGCACCCAATCACTCCGGCCCGGAGTATCAGGTCCTGGACGACGCCGGACATGGGCTCGACGCGGACGATCTTCACTCGGCGGGGGCGATCTATGAACTCGCCCAGCCGCGCGACAAAGTTCTGCGTACCCCGGGAGGCTGGAATCGCGGCCGGATCCGAATCGAGGGCTGGGTCGTCACGCATTGGCTCAACGGTCACCAGTCTCTGTCGCTCGACCTGGACAGCCCGGAGGGCCGACGTCGCATCAGGGATAGCAAGTTCTCGCAGTGGCCGGGGTTCGCAAAATCAGCGCGAGGCCACATCGCATTGCAGGACCACGGCGACGAAGTCCGCTATAGAAGCCTCAAGGTTCGGCAGCTCTAGGAGCGATCGCGCAGTCCATGAACAGAGTGAACCAGCGCAACCTCTCCACCGCCTGCGGCTTGTTCCTCCTGGGAGCGGTCCTCTGCGCCTGTGGGGACGCGCGACAGGAGCGGCTCTCCGGAATCCTGATCACGCTCGACACCACCAATGCGCCGGCGCTGGGC
>JAZDLC010000380.1:0-6139 GCA_043802345.1 Planctomycetota bacterium
TCTGTTTCCAGGCCCTCTCGTTCTCCCGCAGGCCTCCTACGGAATGAGAACGTCCAGGCCGTTGGAGTACGACCGGGGCGGGCCGCTGCTGTCAAGGCCAACCCACTGCAGGTAGAAGTGCGTGCCGGTGACGATGGTCAGCGGCATCTCCAGCGGCAGAGAGACCTCGCCAGAGCCGTTCAGCGGCAGCGGCACCGGGGTGAGCGGACTCGAGAGCAGCAGGCATCCGCCGCCCAGATTGGGGGCCAGGGCCAGCACCAGGTAGCCGACGCTGCCGGGCTGTCCGCCGGTCACGTCCAGGACGACGGCGCCGCCCGCCGCGGCGCTGCCGACCGCGTCCATGCTCGGCGTGTAGCCGGCCGAGCCGACACAACCCGCGCCGTACAGGGTGAAGTCTTCCGCGCAATTGGCGACGGTGGCGGCCACCACAAGGATATCGTCGACCGCCCACCACCACTCGTAGAGCGCGTTGTAGTAATGGAAGCGGACCTGAAGATCGGTCTGGCCCGCCGCCTGGGAGCTGATGTCGATTGCAACCGCCCCGCTTGCGCTGCCGCCGGAGTAGTGGGCCACGGAAACCCAGGATCCTGCGGTGGCGGTCGACCGGACAGCCACGTCGCATTGCTCGTCGTTGCCACCGGAGTACCAGGTGAAGTCATGGTTGAACTGCAGCGTCACGCCCAGGTAGCCGGAGCAATTGACGAGCGGGCTGATCAACTGCTCATCCATGCTATCGCTGCTCCCCAGCGCGTCGGAGTCGGCGATGGCGAATGGCGCCGTCAGCGCCAGCGAACGGCCACCCGGATTCGCGGTGGTCCAGGTGCTGGCAGTGCCGGTACCAGTGCCGCCGTTCACGATGGTCCAGCTTGAAAGACCGGACGAGAAGTTCTCCGAGAACAGCGTGGTCACCGGGCTGGTGCCCAGAGCTTCGTCCAACACCGCCGAGGCGCCCGCGAACGGGCCACCGTTGGTCGCGTTGATGCTGGCCACGTCCAGGATCACGTTGCCGCCGCAGGCGGCGATCGCGCTGATCTGGAACCGGACCGGAGAGGTGGAGGCGACCGTCAGGCCGCCGCCGATGTTGCCGAAGGAGGCGTTCGGATCCAGCACGGTCGCCGGCACCGAGCCGGCATTGACCTGGATGGCCGCGGTCACCGAGGTGGCGGTGAGGGAGCAGGCGCTGTTCTGTACCTTCGGCGAGAACTGCCAGGTCTCACCCGGGTCGAACACGGCGTCGCCGTTACCATGGACCTCCGCCAGACCTTCGTAGCCAGCAGATCGCAACTCGAGGGTCGGCGAGCAGACATACGGCGCGATGTGCGGATAGATATCCGCCATCAGCATCCCGCGGTTGCCGACGCCCGCGGTGGAGCAGCCGCCACAATGGTGCAGACCGACCAGCTTGTCGTCCGACTCCCTGTAGATCGGCGAGCCGGAGCTCCCTCCCTCCGTGTCGAGCGTGTCATAGTACCGCAGCACGGTGCCGTCCACGTCCACGTCGGGGCCGCTGCCGTGGGCGATCTCATGCGGCCGCCCCGCCGGATGCTGAATGATGTAGATTGCCTCGCCGTCGGTCAACCGGACCGGGTCGGGGCTGACGTAGCCGTAGGTGGAGGCGGGATCGCCGATCACGCTGCAGAGCGAGAAGTCGAGGTCGCTGAGCCCCTGGTCACAGCTGGAGAAAGGCGAGTAGGCGACCAACTGATTGCAGCGGAACCCCTGCCAGTCCTGGGTCGTTGCGCCGCCGCCGCAAGCGAGCGTGTAGTACTTGAAGACGAACTCGGAGGTGTTGCAGTCCGACTGGGAGGTAATGCAGTGGTTGTTGGTGAGCAGGTAGTTCAGGGGAGAGACATTGCTGCCGGAGCACCAGAGGGAGCTGACAGGATTCCCACCCACGGTCATGACGCCGACCGAACCCATCACGTTCGCCCACTTCCCCGCGTCCGACTGGTAACAGATCACATTTTCGAAGTCGCCGGGGGAGCAGATACTCTCCGGGGAGGGGCTCGTCGAATTCAACAGATCGGCATTGCCCACGATGATCTGGTCGATCCGGAAGGGGGTGTAGGTGTACGGCGCCACGAACTGGAACTCGAGGTACATCTCGTCCCCGAAGACGGAGAGGGCCCAGAAGTTCCCTTCGTCCTGCGGGCCCCGGCCGACGATTTCCTCCACCACGTTGCCGGTCCTCGAGCGGACCGTCAGCATGTCGCCGACCCGGAGGTTCACGTTCACCAGGTGGGCCTTCAGGAAGCTGGCCGAGTGGACCTTCACCAACCGCGTCCAGTAGAGGGAGTTGCCGACGCGAATGGCATTCTCCAGATCGGGATCCACAGTGATCGGCTGGGACGTTCCGACCACGGCGCCCCGGGGGGCGTCCATTTCCTTCCCTTGCGCCTGTACGGTCTGGGCAAGCACAGCGCCGGCGACAAGAGCCACGCCGAGACAACTCGACAAAAGACGCACCCTCGCTCTGTTTCTCATTCGATTACTCCTCGGGTTTCGCCCGCGGTCGGGTTCTTGCGCGGGACGAACGGTTCTCTTGAAGCAGCGGGCAACTACAGGGCTGACAATCGACAATTAGGATAACAGATGAACGGATTCCTCCACAGGCCCAGTCGAAACTGGTATCCTCTGCACCGCCATGAATCTCACGGAATTACTCATCCTGCTGGTAGTTGCGGCTGTTTGCGGCGGTATCGGCCAGAGCATCGCCGGCCATGGAAGAGGCGGCTGCCTGACCTCGGTGGCCCTCGGCTTCATCGGTGCCCTGGTCGGCCCGAGAATCGCCGACATGTTCGATCTGCCGCTCGGATGGGTCGTCGTGGTGGGCGATTCCGACTTCCCCATCCTCTGGTCGATCATCGGGTCGGCGTTGTTCGTGGCGCTGCTCGCGCTCGTTTCCGGCCGGCGGAGACGGGCCAGCTAGCCCAGCCCCGCCCCCCCCCTGGGATTTCTCTCCGTTTTCCTGTCAGGAACCGGCGCGTGCTCCGTCTATCCGTGCGGGACAACCGGCAGCGAGCGACGAGAGACCGAGATCATGTTGAAATGGCTTCTGGCACTGGGACTTGTGTTCTTCCTGGCGAATCTGGTCCTGAGTTCCTCTGACGACTCACTGCGGGAGGGGGCTGAGCTCAAGCGGAAGGCCCTGACCGAAATCCAGACGATCCGCGAAGAATGTGTGCGGTACGCCGGAGCCCGGGGCGAGCTCCCCGACCGATTGGACCGGGCGGAGGGGATCGATCCGCTGGACCCATGGGGTCGCCCCTACCGCTACCGCCGCACGGACCCGCTCGAGGCCGAGGTTGTCTCGCTGGGTGCCGATGGCATGGAAGGGGGGATCGGTCTGGACGCCGATCTGGTTTCGAAAATCCGCATTGGATGATACGCTCGGGGAAACTGTCACCCCTGGAGTCGTTCCAGCGTTGAATCTCGAGATCATTCGCAGCAAGCTCGCGGAGCATGAGCCCGTCCTGGCCCCCTTTACTGGCTCGGAGGCCGCCCATGCGGCCGTGGCGTTGATCCTGCACCAGCCCGCGAATGGCGGTTGCGAGCTCTTGTTCATCAAGCGTGCCCGGCATCCGGATGACTCCTGGTCCGGTCACATCGCCTTTCCAGGTGGCCACCGGGATCGTCAAGACCCGGACATCGTGGCCACGGCCCGCCGCGAGGTGTGGGAGGAACTCCAGGTCCGGCTCGAGGATCCGCTCGGCCGGCTCGACGATCTCGACGCCAGAAAGGGGAGCCGGCCCTGGCCGCTGGTGGTGTCACCCTTTGTGTTCGCCCTCCCGGCGCGGCCCGCGATCCGGATGAACCGCGAGGAGGTGTGGGACGTGCGCTGGGCGCCGCTGAAAAGGCTGCTTCACCCAGCAGCCGCCTCGACTCACGTCTGGGGCAAAGGTCCCGACGCGGAGACTCACCCGGCAGTGCGGTTCGAGGACTTCAACGTGTGGGGAATGACCTATCGCATGCTGCGGAACTTCGTGTCGACCTTCGGCGGCCGGCTTCCGGCCTAGCCGGTAGGGTTCACCGCAAAGCACACGGCGCGGCCTGTGCTCATGTCGTGCTTCTTCGTGGTGGATCCGCCTCCCGGCGGATACCTTGGCCGCGTGACCGAAACACTGATCACCATTGGCATTGAAGCGCTCCATGTGCTGCTGGCCCTGGTGCTGCTCCTCTCGGGACGGCGCCAGCCAGCCGCCACCCTGGCCTGGCTCTTCGCCATCATCTTCCTGCCGTTTGTCGGCCCGGCCTGCTACTACCTGATCGGAGCCCGGCGCTTCCAGCGGGAAGCCGACCGGGCGACCCAGGCGGCCGATCGGATCCAGCAGGTGGCCCGCATGGTCATCCCGGCGGAGCCCGGAGATTGGCCGGACGGGGCGGGCCAGCGCACCCGGTCCCTGGCAACGCTGGGTTCCCGCATCTCGAACCGGCCCGCAAGCCCGGGGAATGCGGTGGAGATGCTGGTGAACGGCCCCGCCACCTACCGGGCCATGATCCGGGCAGTCGGCGCCGCCACGGACCATATCCACGTGCTGTTCTACATCATCCAGCCGGACGAGACGGGAACCGCCCTCAGGGACCGTCTGGCCCGCCGGGCCAGCGAAGGGATCGATGTCCGGGTGCTGGTCGATGCGGTCGGCAGCATGGGCCTGCCGGCCGACTTCTTCGACCCGGTCATCCAGGCCGGCGGGAAGGCGGCGGTCTTCAGGCCGGTGCGCCGGTTCTTCCTTCGCGACCGCTGGCGCGACCGGATCGACTTCCGCAACCACCGGAAGGTGGTCGTGATCGACGGCAAGATCGGGTTCACCGGCGGAATCAATGTCGGCCGGGAGTACCTCGGGCTCGATCCGGACCTCGGCAGGTGGCGCGACACGCATGTCCGCATCGAGGGTCCCGCCGTGAACTCTCTCCAGAAGGTGTTCGCGGGAGACTGGCTGCTGGCGACCGGCGAGGTACTCGACGAGGCGCGCTACTTCCCGGCGCCTGGTGATCCACCGCCCGGACATTGTCTGGCACAGATCATCGACTCAGGTCCCGACTTCGCCTGGTCGCCCATTTCGCACATCTTCACGCACTGCGTTTCCCTCGCTCGGGAGAGGATCTGGATCACCAACCCCTACTTCGTGCCCGGGATTCCCATGCGGCATTCCCTGATCACGGCGGCTTTGCGGGGGATCGACGTCCGTGTCCTGTTGCCGGCGCGATCCGACAGTTTCCTCGTGCGCTGGGCGTCGCGTTCCTACTTCGAGGAGTTCCTCGAAGCCGGGGTGCGCATCTTCCTCTACCAGCGCGGTTTCATCCACGCCAAGACGATGCTGGTGGACGACTGGGTCTCGACCATCGGCTCCGTCAACCTCGACATGCGATCGTTCTACCTCAACTTCGAGCTGAACGCCTTCTTCTATGGCTCGGAGATGGTCGGGAAGATGGCCTCCCAGTTCAGGGAGGATCTGAGCGACGCCACCGAGGCGACCCTGGAGCACGAGCGGGCGCTGAGGTTGCCGAAGAGGTTGCTCACGTCGTTTGCGCGGTTGCTGTCGCCGTTGCTCTGAGAAGGCATTCGTGGCATTCGAGCCGGGTCTACTTCAGCACACTCAGCCCGTGGCCCGCTCCCGCACGGTCTGGAGGTAGGCGTCGACATCCTCGACCAGGACAGCCTGGCCGATGAGGTCGTCGAGGATCTCGAGACTCTCAACCCGTTCGAGGGCCGGACCGAGATCGGTGGGGAGCGTCCCGAATCTCTTCTCAATGACCGTCAGGATCGCCTTTCGGGCCTGGTCCTCCATGGCCCATTCCTCGATGTTCCCGCGAACGCCCATCGTGTGGTCCTCCTCGATCTGACGAATCGCCTGATTGAACGGCTTCTTGAGCGCGTGCGGCAGCCCGATGACCTTGTCGAGCAACCGCAGCAAGTGTACCACGTCCTCGCGACTGCGACCGCCGTGATAAAGCAGGCGCGCCAGCTCGATCTTGTATCTCAGCCGCCTCTCGCCGTCCCGGTTGCGCTTCGCCCGGAGGTACGCCAGGACGAACAGGGCGAAGGGGTTGTCGCTGGCCTCGAGTTCATCGAGCCTGCTCTCGAAGTCGAGCAGCTTGACCGTGGTGAAGTCGAAGCGGACCCGGGTCTTCAGTGCGA
>JAZDLC010000381.1:0-2007 GCA_043802345.1 Planctomycetota bacterium
CCTCTGCTCCGGTCCACCCTCCATGGTGTCGGAAGGAACCAACTCTGCCGAACCTTGCTCGACGCGATCCGTTGCAGAGTCCGTGGAACAAGTTGGTCGCGCCTTGCGGCCCGTCGCTCTTCCCCCAACTGGGAGGACTCAGGGAATGCCTCGTCAAGAACAAGCACTCGAGATTCACTCCGCGCACTCAACAAGCCACGGTCGCGCGACGACCTTCGAGGAGGAACTGCGAGAGTATCTGAAGAAGGCTCCATGGCTCGCGGCGTCGGCTGTCTTCCACATGGCGGTCTTCCTGATCCTGATGCAGTTCCCGTGGCAGGTGATGGGGCCTCGAAATGAGGTGTGCTCATTCACTGCCACTGTATCCAAGCAGGACATCGATCCGATCGATCAACAGGAGCCGGAGCAGCAGGAGAAGAGGAAGATCGAAGAGCAGGAGGCCCAGCTCGAGGACCCGATCGTCTCCGATCTCGAGGTCACCGAAGACATCATTCAGGAGATCGATCTCCCCCCGATCAACAACCCGTTCGACGGCCCCGGCAAGAACGATGTCATCGGAGTGAGCGGTGGCGGTGGTGGTCCCGGCGGCAATGGGAGACGCGGATTGCTCGCCGGCAGACTCGGCCCAACGGCCAGTCAACGGGTCGTGGAACGGGGCCTGGAATGGCTCGGCCGGCATCAGGATCCTCACGGCTTCTGGTCGTGCGCGTCGTTTTCCGACATGTGCCAGACCAACCGGTGCGATGGCGCGGGCGATCAGATGCATGACGTGGGAGTCACCGGCCTTGCCCTGCTGGCGTTCCTCGGCTCGGGGAACACGGCGAGCCACGGCAGATACAAGGATGTGGTCAGGAAGGGCCTGAAATTCCTGGTCGACTTGCAGGATCCGGAAACCGGCTGCTTCGGCGAGGTCAACTCCCACCAGGCCTTCCTGTATGACCATGCTCTGGCCGCCCTGGCGATGACCGAAGGGTACGGTCTCTGCAAGTGGCCGCTGCTCAAGGAGCCGGCGCAGAAGGGAATCAACTTCATCCACTCCGCCCGGAATCCGTACAAGGCCTGGCGGTACGCCTATCCACCGGACGGCAACAACGACATGTCGATCACCGGCTGGATGGTGATGGCGCTGAAGTCCGCGGAGGACTTCGGCCTGAAGGTCGATCACTCGGCCCTCGAGGGGGCCAGGTTCTACCTCGACGAAATGACCGATGAGAACACCGGGCGTACCGGCTACCTCAGCAAGGGCGGCTATTCCGCGCGCGAGCCCGGCATGGCCGAGCGCTGGCCGGAAACGAAGACCGAGGCGATCACCGCGGTCGGCATGCTCTGTCGCATCTTCCTGGGCGAAGATCCGGAAAAGAGCCCGGCACTGAGAGGTGGCGCCGATCTCCTCCGGAAGCAGCTCCCGCTGTGGGACGAGAAGGCGGGAACCATCGACTACTACTACTGGTACTACGGCTCGTATGCCATGTTCCAGCTCGGCGGCAAGGACTGGGAGAAGTGGCAGGCCAGGATGCTCGACACCGTGATCAAGACCCAGCGTCAGGATGGTGACGAGATCGGCTCCTGGGATCCGCAGTTCGATCCCTGGGGCCATCGCGGAGGCCGCGTCTACTCCACCGCCATCATGACCCTCTGCCTCGAGGTCTACTACCGGTACGACCGGGTGCTGGGCGCGAGGTAGGGCGGGGTCCTGGGCGGAATCGGAGTCGGGCCGCTGCGCTTCTCGTACTCGTACTCAGCGAAGCGGGACTCGTACTCGAGCCCCCGTGCGGGTCGGCCTTCCACGATTCGAGTACGAGTACGAGTACCGTCCCTGCGGGACTGAGTACGAGTACGAATCGCGTTGGATGCTTGCTGCTGGTCTCTCTCTGTGGCGGCCTTCCCATTGGTTGCGGCCAGCGGCCGCGCCGTGTCCTTCTAAGGTAAGTGATCCCCGTATCTCGCGCGACCACCGTCAGAACCCCTACTCCACCCGGATCACCCGCACCCCACGGTGTTCCTGGC
>JAZDLC010000382.1:0-5405 GCA_043802345.1 Planctomycetota bacterium
ATGGATGCAATAAGGTAGTCCCTCCATGGATGCGGGGAGCAGGGTGCGGTCGCCGACCTGTGAGGAGGTGGAGTCGTCCTTGTACTTCTGTGGAGGGGCGTGTCGGTTCAAGGGAAATCCCGTTCGTAGGATCTGCCAGTCTTCTCGGTTTACTTTGCCCTTCGAGGAAGGCTTGATCCATCGACGTCAGCCACGGAACAGACCGTGGGCGCTGTCCAGGGCGTGTGCTCACTCTCGCGGGCATGCCGGACGGCTGCGGTCGATGTGACACGGCACAAGGGAGCGAGCCGCGCGGAGCGGGCCCTTTTGGAGCCAGGCGGAGCGCGGCGGTTTCTTCGCCTGGACGTTGCATCGGACAGACCGATCTCATGGACCGATGGATGCAAGGAGCAGGTCGCGGTCGGCGAGCAAGTCGGGAACGACCTTTGGTTGCGGCCTGTGGCCGCGCTGTGCCCTCTGTGGTGAATCCCACCGTCGTCGGACAACGGCCTACTTCGGGGATTGCGGGGTCTCCTTCGACCTTCCCAGGTTTTCGAGCGCCTGGACGGCGGCCTTGCGCACGGCGAGGTCGGAGTCCTCCAGCAGGTCCATCAGGGCCGGTACGGCCGCGACGTCGCCGAGCGCGCCGAGGGCGAGCGCGCCGCCCTGGCGGTCGATCGGATCCTCGCTCTTCAAGAGGCGCATCGCGCGCTCGATCGCCTCGCTCCGGCCGGCCGGACCGAAGAGGGCGGCGGTCGTCCGCTGGTACCTGCGCTTCTGGATCGACTCCACCGCGGCTCCCGCCTGGTTCCGGACCAGGTAGGCATCCGACTCCAGGAGCGCGGTGAGCTTCGGCAGCAGCGAATCGAATGCGGCCAGGTCCGCCAGCTTGCAGGCTTCGATCACCGTCTCCTGGTCTTCGCTGCCGAGGGCCTGTGTGAGCAGCTTCTCCAGGACCGGGCCGGGAACCCGGTCGACGACGAACTTCAGCAGGTCCGCGTCAATCCGCTCCGCCGGCAGCCGCTGCACGAAAGAGTCCAGCAGCTCGCCGTTTGGAATCTGCTTCGCGATCGTGGCGGCGTCACCGTCGCGCTCAGCCAGCCTCAGTAGGTCCGGGAGCGCCCCGATGCCGACGACCTGCGCCAGGCAGGTGATCGCCTTGTCCCGCAGATCCCGATCACCTTCTCCGAGAACCCGGCGCAGCTCCGGAACCGCGTCCTCACCGGCGGACTTCGCGTAGAAGTCGAGCAACCGGGGAGCGTTGCCGCCGGCACGAAACCCCGGCCTCCGCAGGAGGGCCAGCGCCGGCCGGGCCGCTTCCTTCCAGGGATAATCCATGGCGACGTAGAATGCGGCGGCAGCCAGATCGACATCCTCACCCCCGAGATCCGAAAGGAGGTGTGGCAGCGACACGACGACGTCTTGCCGTACGTGCTGAAAGAGCTGCTTGTAGGTTAAGAGCCGGACCGCAGGAAACCCAGATCGGGCCGCCACGACGTAGAGCGAGATTGGGCCCTCCCCGAACGGAGCTCCCCCTACCTGGACGACCTGTCGAATGAAGTCCAGCAGGCCGAGCTGTCCCTGGACGGTGGTCGATTCCTGGAACGCCGATTTGATCAGTTGCCACCACTGGTCGGGCCTTGCGTTCGTCAACTGGTACAACTGAGCCACTATCTCGGATCGCAGACCAGAGATCACGTCGGATGGGAGTGCAGCGTCCGTGCAGCGAAGGAGCGCTACGAGGTCTTCCCCCAGCAGACCGCGATTCCTGGCATGCAGAAGCTCCCGCAGGCGGCGAGTGGAATTCCCTCCTGCCGAACGGCTCAATTCAGCGCGGAAGAAGGCGCACACGGCCTCGCGTACCTCGTCCCCCCAGGGTAACGGACTCTCTGTCAGGATCTCGATTCCGACAGCCTCAACCAACGGATCGCTGTCCGAGAGGAGCTGCATTGCGGCGGCATTCGCGGCTGCGGGCTCGAAGTTCATCATCCCCTTGGCCGCGGCGCGGCGGATTTCGGGCTCCTTGTCCTGGAGCAGCAGGTTGAGCGAGGATGCGAGCTCCTGCGAGAGTCTGGGGTTGGACGCCACCTGCTGGGTAGCAGCCAACCGCACGGAGGAGGACTCGGAGCTCAGGATCGTGCGCAGGGTCTGAACGAACGGGCTCCAGTCGATTTGGCGATTCCCGAGGATCTCGGCACGCACCGCCGGGTCCGGGTCGTCCAGCGCGATGGCGACCAACCTGGCCATAACCTCCGAAGAAAAGTCCTGCGCATAGCGGAGGTTTTTCGCGGTGGCCCTGCGGGTCTCGACATCCGGATGGGTCAGGGCGACTTTGAAGAGTGTCTCCGTCTGCTCATCGACACGCCACCCGCTCGCACTCCCCGCCACCAACCGGGGGAAGAGGACCTCCTTGTCACCGAGCGCACGCTCGAGCGCGGAGATCGACTGCATCCCTCCCACCTGCGCCAGCAACCGCGCCGCCTGCTCCACCACCAACGCCTCTCGGCTCCTGAGTCCCTCTTCCAGGTACGGTAGCGCCAGGCGGCCGATGCGCATTAGATCCGGGACGGCGGCCGTCCGGTTCGAAACTCCCAGATCCTCGACCAGCACCCGGATCTGGGCGGCAAGTTCCGGGTCGATCCCCTCGGCGGGGTCTTTCTCCGCGAGAGCCGCCACGGCCTCCTCGCTGTTCGGGTCGAGCTTCAGCGCCTGCTGATAGAGCGCCCGCGCCTCCTCCTGCCGCCCGGTCGCCTGCAGGCACCGAGCCCGGCCGAGCACTGACTTCAGCTCCAGATCTGCGTTGCCCGCCTGCTTCGCCGCGACGGCCGCTTCCGCGTACTTCTCCGCCGCCTGGTCCATCTGCCGGAGGGCGGACTCGAGATAGAACGCGCGGTAGAAGAGCTGGTCCGCGTCTCCCTGCGTGAGAGCCGCGAGCAGCACCAGGATCATGCTCAAGAGTTTCATCATGACCTCCTTTGCGGGACCGACCATTCGATCCGCAAGAAGTATCGCCGCCAGATCAACACGGAATGTCCCGAGGGTGTCACGATCCTGTCTCCCCTGATTCAAGGCGATAGCCGATGCCGTGGACCGTCACGATCACCTTCGGCCGGGCCGGATCCGCTTCCAGTTTGCGCCTGAGGCGCGCCACATGGTTGTCAAGCGTCCTCGTGGTATGGCGCGGACTCAGCCCCCAGAGTTCGCGCAGCAGGCGCTGCCGGTCGACCGCCTGCCCCCGGTGTTCGAGCAAGTACTTCAGCACGTCGATCTCGATCGGCGTCAGCTCCTCTTCCCGGTCGCCGCACTTCGCGGTGTGCGCCTCCAGATCGACGATCACTCCGGGAAGCCGCAGTTCCCGGCCGGAGGTCGCTCCCGCCCGGCGCAGGAGCGCCTCGATCCTCGCCAGCAGTTCCGCCACGCCGAATGGCTTCTTCACGTAGTCGTCCGCCCCGAGGGTGAGCCCCATGACCACGTCGGTCTCCTGTCCCCGCGCCGTCAGGCAGATCACCGGCAGCTTGCGCCCGTCCTCGCGCAGCTCCCTCAAGAGATCGAGCCCGTCGCCGTCCGGGAGGTTCAGGTCGAGCAGGACCAGGTCGATGCCTCCTTCCTTCAGGAGACTCCTGGCCGCGCCGACCTCGCCCGCGCCGAGCACCTCGTACCCTTCCTGTTCCAGGTTGAAGCGCACGCCCCGCGCCAGATCGACATCATCCTCGACGAGCAGCAGCCTGGCCTTCATGCCAACTCCCGTGTCGTGGTTTCTTTGGTGGCGGGCAGGAGCAGCTCGAAGCAGGCGCCGCCGCCGTCCCGGTTGTATGCCCGGACCGTTCCGCCATGTTGCTCAATCACTTCTCGGACCAGGGCGAGACCGAGCCCGGTGCCGCGTCGCGATGGCGATGGCCCGCGCACGAACCGCTCGAAGATCCGCTCCTCCATGCCGGCCGGCAGGCCCGGTCCTGCGTCCGACACGAGCACGCGCAGTCCGCCCGGTTCGCGCTCCACGCGAAGCGAGACCATGCCTGCCGCCGCGTGCCTGAGGCCGTTCTCGAGCAGGTTGCCGAACACCCCCTTCAACCCATCCGGATCGGCGCGCACCTCCAGCTCGCCCTCGGGCAGGTCCAGCTCGATCGTCATGCCCGCCTCCTGGAAGAGCGCCCGGTGGGCGTCCGCCACGTCCTGGATCAGCGCCCGCAGGTCGACGGCTCGCCGATTCCCCGGAGGGGCCGAGGTTCGCGAGAGATCGAGGACGGTGTCGACCAGCCGGGACAGGCGCTCCGCCTCCCGGGCGGCGATGCCCGCGAACTCGCGCGCTTCTTCGGGATCCTTGACCTTCCCCGAGGCGAGAGTCTCGGCGTACATCCGGATCAGGGTCAGCGGCGTGCGCAGGTCGTGGCCCACGCGGGCCACGAAGCTGGAGCGGGCCTCGGCCGCGGCAGTCTCGCGGCGGGCCGCGCGGTGCATCCAGAAGATCGCCAGCCCGAGCCCGAGCAGCAGCAGCACCGAGCCGCCGAGCATCAGGCGTGACCTGCGCTCCGCCTCGTTCTCCACCTCCTCGCGGTCGGCCAAAGCCACCACGCGCACCCCCGGCAGAAAGTCGCCGACGCTGATCGCCTCGGTCAGGACTCCCGGATCCTGGGGCGGCAGCATGCCGCGCTCGAGCACGAATTCGTCCGGTCCCACTTCCGGTGCCGGTCCGGCCGCGAACCGGTATGCGCCGTCCGGCATCGGCTCTCGCACCAGGATCCATCCCTGCTCCAGCTCGACCCGGCCGCCCTGGTCCGTGGGACCGGCCGGCACGAGTCCGAGAAGACGCCGCAGAAACTCGACCTCGGTCCTGCGCTTCGCCAGGGCATCCTCCCGCAGCAGGCCGGCCTGCCCGAGCAGGCCGATCGCGATCACCTCGTCCGGCCCGCCCACGCAGGCCAGCAGGTCGCCGGCAAGCTCCGGATCCACGGGGTCGGCATGGGCCCTTGCGATCAGGCCCTCGAGCAGCGTGCCGCGCTCTTCATCGGTGAGCAGTTCCAGGAACCGCCCGCTCGCTTCCTTCGCGGCTTCTTCTGAGCCGCGACCTCGGAGATGCGACGCCCACCGGTACGCGGCCAGCTTGCGGACCTCGTCGGCGTTCTCCGGCGCCGCGGCGGCGCGGTAGAGTCCTGCCGCGTCCTCATTGTCTTCCGGTTCGAACTCCGCCTGCCCGGCGCGCGCCAGCAGCCACTCCCCCATCGGATCGCGGCCACGGACCAGTTTCAGCCGCCCGGGCGCCGCCGGCTCCTTCGGCGTGACGAAGACGCCGTCCCGAAAGAGCGCCGTTCCTGCCTCCTCCGTGCGAGCGCTCCGCCGCAGGCGCTCCACGGCGACGACCAGCGCGCGGGCGGACTCGCCGGCCGCGGCCTGGAGCCGGCTGCGCGCCGCCTGCTCCGCCGCCGCCT
>JAZDLC010000383.1:0-12038 GCA_043802345.1 Planctomycetota bacterium
AGAGACTGCTCGATCGCTGGCAGCGGCTCTACTCCGGAATGGATCTGGAGACTCTCGCCGCCGCCAAGGAGCAGGAAGACGCGAAGCGCGAGCAGGGCGCGCACCGCTTCGTGGAACTGGCCGAGGGGGATGACTTCGACACCAGCCGCTATCCCGACTTCGAAGAGTATTACGCATCCCTCAACACTCACCTCGATCGGGACGTGATCCGGCGGTACATCCGGCTCTTCGTGCGGGATCAGGTGGCCGACCTGCGGGAGAAGCCGTTCCCGGGCAATCAGTTCCTGGGGGACTACCAGGAAGACAACCAGCTTCAGCTGGCGATTGTCGAGCTGCTGAAGACCATGGGCGGGGACGCCGCGCAGATTCCGCAGTTCGCGCGCTTCGCCGAGGTCAAGGGGAAGCCACCGGCGAAGCCGAACGCAGTCGAGGAAGAGGTCCTCAACCGCCGCTGACAGGCCGAGAACCGCTACAGTTCAGGGGGGATTTGGTCGATAGGAAGCGTGCCGGAATTCTGAGCTCCGGCCGCTAGGAATCGACCATGGCCAACCTGACAGCAGTCGACGTCAAGATTCGAGAGCTGGCCCATGAGAAGCCGCAGTACGGGCCGGGCGCCTACCATTTCGTGTTCGAGGCGCTGGACTTCACGATGCTGCGGATGGGGAAGCATCGCAGGCGGGGGCAGGAACGGCATCTGTCCGTGGATGAACTCCTGGACGGAATCCGCGAGTACGCCCTGAGCCAGTACGGCCCGCTCGCGCGCGTGGTGCTGGAGTCCTTGAGCATCTTCCGGACGGAAGATCTGGGAGAGCTCGTCTTCAACCTGGTGGAGAAGGGGCTCCTGAACAAGCAGGAGACCGACAGCCTGGAGCAGTTCGCTGACGGCTTCAGCTTCCGCGAGGCGTTCGACCGGGCCGCCTCACACGAACCGAGCTTCTGAGCGGCGGCCTCTGATCAGCGCCGTCCGATCAGTTTCGAGACCCCCAACAGTCCTTCCTCGAGCGCCAGGCCCGCGTCCATGTTCCGTCGCAGATGGAAACCGAGCTGGTCCACCACCTCCAACGCCTCGAGGGCGCTTTCCGGGTCGAGCGACCTGGCCCTGGCGGCGAGCGCTTCGTTCCGATCGCGGTTGAAGAGCAGCTTCTCCTCCAAACCCAGGGAGAGCAGCGCCAGATCCCGGAGCGCCAGCGAGAGCATTCGCGTGAGACCCAGCAGGCGATCCCGGCCCAACTCCCTGCCGTCATCCGGGACGTCGCCCTCTTCCTGGGCGGGAACCGAGGCACATTCCTGAAGGAGAGCCGCGAGGTCGAACGCGGAGAGGTCGCTCGAGCCGGCGACGAATCGGATCAGCGCTTCGCGCGCGCGCATCAGCCGGTCATCAGCCAGGCCCAGAAGCCGGCCCGGAGAGCCCTGCGCCAGCGAGAGCGGCAGGTCCAAGGTGGCGTCGGTTCTCGTCCGCGCGAACTCAAGGAGTTCCGCGTCCGACAGCGGACCGAAGCGCCAGAGGGAGCACCTGGACCTTACCGTGGGCAGGATCCTCTCCAGTCTGGAGGTGACCAGCACCAGCAAGGCGTCCGGGGGGGGCTCCTCCAGCGTCTTCAGGAACGAGTTCTGAGCTGCGGTGGTCATCCGCTCCGCGTCCCGGATGACGGCGGCGCGCCCCCACTCGGTGTGCCCCTTCCGGTGCAAGATGTCGAGCAGTTCCCGAATCTGGCCGATGCCGATGTCCCGCTTTCCGGGCTCCCTTTCGATTCGTTCGAAGTCCGGATGATTGCCGCGGGAGAGGCTTCTGCAGCTCTTGCATTCGCCGCAGGCGTCAGCCCCCTTTCGCTCGCAGAATTTCGCCGCCACCAGGGCTTCGGCGACCAGTTGCTTGCCAACACCGTCCGGCCCCGAGAAGAGCATGCCGTGCGGAACGCGCCCCGATTTCAGGAGCCGGCCGAGCGCCTCGATCTGCGGCTGGTGACCGATCAGATCACGGAAGGACATCTGCCAGGGTCTCCAGCACGGCCGCGCGGCACTCTTCGGAAGTCCCGCCGGCGTCCACGGTTCTGAATCGCTCCGGTTCCAGGCCCGCGAGATAGAGGTATCCATCGCGCACGCGCCGCATGTACTCCAGGCCTCGGGATTCGATCCGGTCCAGGCTCTTCCCGACCCGGGCGAGCGCGATCGCTGGATCAACGTCCAGCAGGATCACCCGGTCCGGCCTGGTCATCTCCGTGGCGTAGTCGGAAAGCGCGCGGAGATGTGCCAGGTCCTCTCCCAGGCCGTACCCCTGGTACGAAAGGGTCGAGTAGTGGAAGCGTTCGCAAACAACCCACTTGCCGGCAGCCAGTGCAGGGCGAATCACGCCGCGCACCAGTTCGGCTCGCGCCGCCGAATAGAGCAGCGCCTCCGCCCGGGAGTGAATCTCCACCCCCGACTCGAGACTCAGGATCAGTTGCCGCAGGGTATCGCCCAGCGCGGTGCCTCCGGGCTCGCGCAGATGCAGGGTCTCCTTCCCCCGCTGCTCGAGTTCAGCCACGAGGACCTTCGCTTGCGTGCTCTTGCCGCAGCCGTCGATACCTTCGAGAACCAGGAACATTGTGCCCGTCCGATCCTCACCCACAAGTCTAGCCGAATCGTACTCGTACGCAGTCGCTTTGGCGACGGTACTCGTACTCGGGGGCTCGAGTACGAGTACCGCTTCGCTGAGCACGAGTACGAGTACGGAAGAGACTACACGGGACCGCACGCCCCTCAGAAGAGCAGTTTCTGTCCCACGTTCAATTCCTCGAGCAGCCGTTTGACGCGCAGATCGAACAACGCGTCATCCTTCCTGCGCTGCTCGATCTTGCGCCGGGCATAGGCCGTCGTGGAGGGCGAGAGCCCGCCGAGATGGCGCATCACGCGCCGCGCCTTCAGGTTGAACACGACCGTGGCCAGATAGATGACCAGGTGGCGCGCCAGAACAGCAGAGCGCAGTTTCCGGTTCGAGGCGATCTCCTCCGGCGAGGCTCCGAATTCGCGGGAGACCAGCTCGATCAGCGCCTTCAGGTCGACGTCCCGCTCTCCGTGCCCCGCGAGTTCGGGGAATCCCCGGGCCAGGAACTCCAAACTGGCGGGCTTCCCCTCCAGACCGGCGAACGCAGCCACGCGCTCGAGGAATCGCACCTCCCGATCGAAGGTTCCTGGAATCCGCTGCGCGATCCGCTCGATGGTCTCCAGGGGGAACCTCCCGGGAGAACCGCCGGGAGTGGGCGGAGAGCACGGCAATCTTCGTGGGGACCGAGTAGGGACTGATCCGCACCAGGTTGCCCGAGAGGAAATGCGATCGCAGCCCCTCGTCAAGCATGAAGATGGCGTTCGGCGGATGCCTGCTCGTCAGGATCACGGGGCGATTCCGCACCGTGTAGTACTTCAGGATCGACAGGAATTCTCCCTGGGATCTTGTCTTGCCTCGCAGTCGATGCGCCTCCTCGAGAACCAGCGCGTCGGCCGCAAGCAACCGTCCCCGGAAGGAAGACACGGATCGCTCCCGGATGGCTCTCACGAAGCCGGCGGAAAATGCTTCGGCGGTCAGGGAGACCGTGCTGCGCGGCACCCCGTCCTCGCCGCTGTAACTCCTCAGGTGCTGGTTGACCAGAGCCGACTTGCCGCACCCCGCGGGCCCGTGGATGAACAGCGGGTTTCCAGTGCGGGGGTCTCTCATCAACCGCTGGAGCGCGGCGTTTGCCAATCGGTTCTCCGGCCGGATGACGAACGTGGGCTCGCGAGACGGGGATCTCCCGGGGCTTGGTCGTTGCATCGAAAGACGCGGGTCAACCTGCACCAGCACGCGGACGGAACTCCCTGTCAGGCGCAGGAAGATCGCTTCCAGTTCGGTACGGTACCGATGCTCCAACCACTGGCGGACCACATCGTTCGGCACGCCCAGCGTGAAGATGCCTCGGGAGAATTCGACCGGACGGGCATTCCGCAGCCAGAGGTCCGCCGGCGTGGCTCCCTCGACACTCTGGAAGGCGTCGCGAACCTCTTCCCAGAGATCTCTGGCCAGCAGGTTCATGTCCGCCCCCTCTGGATCAGTCCGTCAACTCTCGCTGCAACTCGCCGATTCGCTCTGCTTCGGGATCCAACCGCGCGGCTCGCTCAAGATCACGCTCCGCCGCAAGATGGTCACCCGCCTCCAGCTCGATTTCGGCAATGGTGATCAGGATCTGCGCTTTCGCCCTGTCCTCATCACCTCGGGCCTCCGGCACCACCACGTCCGGAGGAGGCGGAGTGTAGCCCGGCTCCATGCGGGGGTCAACGAGCAGGGCAGATCGCAGGGCATCGATGGCCTGGGTCGGTTTTCCCAGGCTTCTGAGACACTCCGCTTGCCCCACATACACCTCCCGGACGAACGGATCCGCCTCTTCGGCCTGTTTGAGGTACAGGAGGGCCTCCTCGTACCGCTTCTGATGCATGAGCCAGGTGGCCAGATCGAGCCGGGGGCGCAGCACCGCCTCGGCACGATTCACAAACTGTATCAGGAAGCCCATGGCCTCCTCGATCTTGCTCTGGGAGCAGAGGAGCTTGTACAGGCCGAGGTAGGGGTTGCCCGGGCCCACCTCCGCGGGAAAACACCTGATGGCCGTGCGCAGCGCCTCCTCGGCCCTCGATTCGTCGCCCGTCTCCTGACAGAGCTGGGCCAGCATCAGGGCAGCTCCGTACTCCTCTCCTCCATTCTTGAAGGACGCTTCCAGATTCTCCCGCGCCAGCTCGATCCGCTTCCGATCGAGAGCTCGGCGCGCCGCCAGGCGGAGCGCCACCGGATGGGCGGGATCTCGCTCGAGTTCCCTTCCCAGAAACGCGTCCGCATCCACGAGACGGCCGCCCTGGTAGTAGGCCCACGCGACCTCGGCCAGAAGGTCGGTGTTGTCCTCGTCCTTGCGCAGCGCGCGGCGCATCTCGGCCCGCTTGACGGGCCCGTAGACCGGCTGAACGGAAGTCCCCTTGAGAATCTCATCCTTCAGGTACTGCTCGAACTCCGCGTCCATCTCCTCTGGAGTCCGGCTGAAGACGAGCTGAACCACTTCCGGTGTCTCCATGTCCTTGGCGTATGCGTCCAGCATCGCCAGGATCTTGTCGAAGCCGTGGGTCTCGCTGGCGTACTTGACCCACAGCCCGGCCTGGTAGTAGGCAAAGCCGACGCGCGGCCCCCGGAAGAAGGAGTTGAATTCCCTGAGCGGCATCAGAAGGTCGTTGGCTTCGGCCAGGACCAACTCCATCTCCTGGTCCCGGCCCCAGGTCTCGCTCGCCTCGCGCTCTTCGAAAACCGACAGCCCCTCGGTCAGCCAGCGCGGAACTCTTCCCCTGGAGCGGCCGATCGTGAACACGTGCGTCAGTTCGTGCAGCGCGGTGCGCCTCCAGACGAATCCCCCCCGCATTTCGGACCGGGGCGAGATCAGCGTCACGAAATCCCCGAAGCAAGCCCCCAGGGCGCCCAGTCCCGCGAATCCGACCGAGCGAATGGAGAAGTCCTCGTGGCTGGGAAGCATCTCCACCAGAACCGGCCCCGAGGGAGACCATTGGTATCTCTCCTCCAGGAACTTCTTGTCCTGCTCGAAGGCCGCGCTCAGACGTGGGGCCAGAATCGGATTCTCGTCCACGTGCACCCTGAATCGGAACCCGCCGTGGGTGGAATCGACGTACTCCCGATCCAGCTTCTTCAGGATCACGAGCATGTTGCTGCGCCATGGATAGGCGAACGGATGCTTCTCCAGCGACTGTTCCAGGGCCTCTCGTCCCTCCTCCTCCGCGCCGGTGAAGCAGAGGTCGCGGCCCAGCGAGATGTAGGCCATGGCCAGGTCCGGATCGACCTCGATCGCCTTGCGGTGCATGCGCACCGCATCGGCGAAGCGAAGATGCCTGGAGAGGGCGTCGCCGACAGTGAAGAACAGTTCGCCATAGGTCGGGTCGAGAGACAGCACGCGCGCGACCGCCGCATCGTACTCGCCGGTTCGATTCAGCAGGCGCAGAGCGGCGGCGCGGGTCGAAAGCGCCTGCTTGGCCGCGGGATTCACGGCGAGGGCCCTGTCGATCCGCTCGATCGCCTCAGTGTGCCGCCCGTCGAGAATCAGAAACCAGGCCTTCACGGTCAGGGCGTCAACGCTGTTCGCGTTCAGCACCAGGGCTTCATCGATTTCGCGCTCACCATCCCAGGTGTCGTTCACGTAGATGTGCGTCAGCGCCCGCCCCACCTTCGCCGCCACCAGGGAGGAGTTCTGCTTCAGCGCGTCCCGGTAGGTGGAGAAAGCGCGCGGCACGTCTCCGTCCAGGACCTTCGACAGCCGGTACAGCTCTCCCAGCTCGAGCAGAACGTCCGTGGTCGGGCGCTCCTCCCGGAGTCGGTCCCGCTCCGCGTAGACGCAACATCGCGCAGCCTCTTCCCACTCGCCGATGGTCCGGTAGAGACGTCCGGCATTCAGCAGACCGTCGGAGCCGATGCCCTTGAGGCTCACTACCGCCAGCTTCGCTTGAACCCATGCCCGTGCCGCCGCCCGCTCCCCGCGCTCCTGGAGCGCCCGGGCCACCACGAAGCAGGCGTAGAGATCGTCATCCACCAGTTTCAGCGCCGACCGGCCGAGCGCTTCCGAGAGATCCGTCCGGCCCCGGGAGAAGGCGTAGTCCGCCCGGGCCAGGAGCGAATCCGCGGAGGCGGTGCCCTCCTCGAGACCCGCCAGTTCCTGATCGAGCTCCTCGGCCCGCTCGAACTCCCCGCGCTCCATCTCGACCCTGAGCAGCAGGGCGGCCGCCTCCCAGAGGCCGGGTTCCTGCGCGAGCAGTTCCTCCAGGACATCAGCCGCCTGCGTGTACCGGCCCTTCTCGAACTCCTCGCCCGCGAACGCGATTTCCCCGGCAATCTCCGTTCCCTGGGGCCAGGCTGGCGCAGCCAGCACCGCCTGGAGGAACAGAAGCGAAAGCGTCCATCTCGAAGAGAGTCTATTCACGGGTCCACCTGTCGGGAGCAAGAGCCGCTGCCATGTGCACAGAATAGGCGCACCAGACCGGGGAAGTCCCGTTCTTCTCGGATGGGGCGGTTCGAGAATTCTGTGGCCGCGTTCGATGCGGAAAACGCTAGCCTGATCGCTGTGAGAGAACTGGTAGCACAAGCGCGAACTGGTTGCCGTCCCGTTTCATCCGGAGAAACGATCCCGTGATTCACCCGTCCGCGGTAGTCGACAGCCAGGCCGAGCTGGCAGAGGACGTGGAGATCGGTCCCTGCGTGGTGATCGATGGCCCGGCGAAGATCGGCGCTCGCACCCGGCTCGTCGCCTTCGTTCACGTTTCCGGCCACACCGAGATCGGCGAGGACAACGTCATCCACCCTTTTGCCGTCGTGGGGCATGAACCCCAGCATCTGGGGTACAAGGGGGAGCCGACCCGGCTCAAGATCGGCAACGGAAACATCATCCGGGAGCATGCCGAGATCCACCGCGGGACGGTCCAGGGCACCGGCATCACGGTGATCGGCGACAACAACCTGATCATGGGCCACTCCCATGTAGCCCATGATTGCCGGATCGGCAGTAACGTAACCCTGGTAAACGGAGCCCTCCTCGGCGGACATGTCGAGGTTCACGACCGGGCGTTCCTCTCCGGCAACGTGGTGGTTCATCAGTACGCTCGCATCGGCACCCTTTCCATCGTCCAGGGTCTGGGCGGAATCGGCAAGGACGTCCTTCCGTACGGCATGGCGTCGGGGATAGATACGATCGTCGGCACGAATACGGTGGGACTTCGTCGCGCTGGTTTCGATTCCGAGGCCAGGAATCGGATCCGCAGCGTCTTCCGCCTCTTCTTCCGCCTGCCGATGAGCGACGCCGTGGCCGAAGCGGAACGGCTCGGCTCGTACGAAGAGGTGAACGAGATCGTGCGCTTCATCGAGGGCACCAAGAGAGGCGTCTGCCGCTTCGGCCGCCGCCCGACAACCAAGCGGGTCCCCCTGCGACACGCCCTCGACCGCGACCTCTGAGCCCCGAATCCTGAAGCTCGGTGGTGCACCTCGGCAGCGATGCAAGATGCGTTTCGTGGTCGTACTCGAGCCCTCCAGCCAGGTCCGCGGTCGGAGATTCGAGTACGAGTACGAGTACCGTCCCTGCGGGACTGAGTACGAGTACGAAGCGCGTCGGCGGCTTGCCATTGGCCACCTCAGAAGGACCCACCCAATAGTCCGTTGAGCGTGCCGCTGTCCCGCGGCACGCCAGAAGGCCGATGCAAAGACGGGCGCTGCGAACCGCCGCGCTCCGCCTGGCTCCCCAGGGCCCACTGCGCGCGGCTCGCCCCGTGTGCCGGGTCACATCGATCGTCGCCGTCCGACATGCCCTCGGGACTGGGCTCATACCCAGGGCGCGAATCGGATAAGGCGCCGTGCCCAGCATCAACCGAGCGAGCCGTTTCCGAACGACATCGACGCCGCGCATCACGAACAAAGGCAGGTGTTCCGAACCAGGGTTTCCTTGACCTAGTATGTCCACTCGATTCCGATTCCGATTCCGACCCCGATCATGCCACGGGGGGAGACGGGTCGCGGTGAGCCGGGCACGAGCACTCGAGGATGCCAGGAAGGAGGGCAACCCATCCATCCCGGTCGGGACCCTCCTTCTGCATCCATCGGTCGGTCCCCTCCTTAGAAAAAACCCACCCCCAAAGTGAGGGTTCCGCTGTCCCGCGGGACGCCAGCAGGCCGAGCCGGGAGGCAGAGGGGATGCACCAAGCGAGTTGCGCAGGGTCTTCCCAAGCCTGTCTGAGCGACTGCGCCCCTCTGCCCCCCGGCGCCCGGCCGTGTCACACCCACCCCCTCCCAGGACGAAACCCCTCCTGCCGACCCCTACGGACCTTCCCCGACCCAGACCGCGCCATCCTCGAAGAACTCCTTCTTCCAGATCGGAACGCTCTTCTTCAACGTATCGATCGCAAACCTGCACGCATCAAACGCCGCGTCACGATGCGCCGCCTTGACCACGATCGCCACCGCGACCTCCCCCATTCCCAGCGTCCCGATCCGATGTACGATTTCGATTCCCTGAATCTCGTAATTCTCCCGCGCCGCTCCCTCAACGCTCTCCAGTTCCGCCAGCGCCATGCTCTCGAACGCCTCGTACTCCAGCTTGACGACACCCTTTCCGCCGGTCTGGTTCCTGACCATTCCAAGGAACATCACCAGCCCCCCCGGATCACCCTGCTCGTCGAGCCGGATCAACCGGTTCAGGTCTATCGGCTCATGGACGACGCTCGCCAAGGATCACCCCCCGCTCACCGGTGGAATCAGGGCCAGCTCATCCTGGTCCGAGAGAAGATGCTCCGCGCCCGCGTACCGCTCGTTGACGGCCGTCGTGAAGCGCCGGTCGCCGAGCCCCGCGTGCTCCCGCATGAGACTCGAAAGCGCATCTCCCACCGTGGCTTCATCCGGCAGCTCAAGGGTGAGCATCGGACAGCCCAGGAGTTCCCGCAATCCCGCGAACAGGCGGACCCGGATTCTCATTCGGTCCGGGAGCTCAGAATGGCACGTCCGACTCGGCTCCGACGGCCGGGCCGGCGCCGGACTCGCCACCCGGAGGAGCGTCGATGCCGAAGTCCGCCGGATCGAGGGACTGGTCCTGCTCGTCTTTCCCTGCGGAACCTCCCGCCCCGCCCAGGAACTGGAACCGCTCCAGCACCACTCGCAGCTTGGAGCGCTTCTCCCCCTCCTTTGTCTCCCAGGTATCGAACTTCAGCCGCCCCTCGATGTAGATCGGGTTGCCCTTCTTGAGGTAGCGGTGGATCAACTCTCCCTGCTGACCCCAGGCCTCAATATCGACGAAGGTGGTCTCCTCCCGCTTCTCGTTGTTGGTGGTGTACTGGCGGTTGACCGCCACTCCCAGCTGGACCACCGACTGACCACTCGGAATGAAGCGCTGCTCGGGGTCCCGAGTCAGCCGTCCCATCAACATGACTTTGTTCAGATTCGCCATTTCAGCTCCGCCCCCTGAATAAGAGGTGTTGAAAGCATCGTACCGGCCTCACGGCCGAATCTCCAGACCTCCAGCCCGGAGGTTTCGCCGATCCGCCTCCCGATTCGCTCAAGTTCCGGTCCCAGCGGATCCGATGAAAGAGACATAGAACCGCGGGACCGACGACCATACCAGGCACTAGCAAGCTTTGGAGAGTTCTTCATGGCGGAACGCGTCCAGGACCGTCGCAGACATCCTAGAGTGGACCTCGACGTTGGGGCAGTGATCACTTCCGCCGAAGGCGGGTTCGAGGCCCAGGTCAAGAACATCAGCCTCTCCGGACTGCTGCTGTATTCAAGCCGGTCCGTTGAAGAGATGACCATCGTAGGCATGAGACTCTCCTTGCCTGCCCAGCCCGAGCGGAACATGCCGGCGATCGTATTCGAAATCTCCGGAGCCGTGGTCCGCTGCGATCCCGTCGAGGACGGCAGCGGGCGGTATGAGCTGGCTGTGTTCCTTACGGACATGCCCCGGGAATCCCGGGAAGCTCTGCATGACTTCATCAAGCATCGCACTACCTGACGTCGCCAGGATCGACAGGTAACACCCGGGGTCACGCCTCCTCGGATTCAACTCCGGGGTCGCCTTGGTGGCGGCAGATCACAACCCGTTCGATTCCAGCCAGATCGCGCAGAACGACGCTCTCTCCGAGCGACCCATCCGCAGCAATCAGATCCCGCACGACCCCTGCTTGGTGAATGCCGACTTCCATCATCAGCGTGCCCCCGGGCCGCAGCAGCACGCCCGCCGCCCGGATCAGCAGCCGATAGACCTGGGGGAACGGGCCGCACCCGCCGACGAGCGCCAGCGCAGGCTCGTGCGCAAGCTCGTCGACCAGCGGCGTCACGCGCTCCTCAACATACGGAGGATTCGACACGATCAGATCGAAGCAGGACGGTCTCGCCGCCCGATGGAACATGGCCAGATCGGCCTGGACGAGGTGCACTCTCCCGTCGAGCCGGTAGTTCCGCACATTCCGGGAGGCGAAGGCCAGAGCCTCCATCGAAAGGTCGATCGCCACCACCCGGACCTGCCTGACCTGCGCTGCAATGGCCAGGGCGATATTGCCGCTCCCCGTCCCCACATCCAGCACGAGCGGGCTTCCAAGGCAGGGCTGCAACCGCTCCAGGGCCGCCTCCACCAGCAGCTCGGTCTCAGGGCGCGGCACCAGAACTCCCGGTCCGACCGCGAGGATCAGCTCGTGAAACGCCCGCCGGCCGGTGAGATACGGTACCGGCACCCGGGCACGCCGTTTCCTGAGCAATCTCAGGAAATCGCGGCGAACCTCCGGTTCCAACCTGCCCTCGAGGCACAGGATCAACCCGGCCCGGTCGACCCCCAGCGCGTGCGCAAGCAGGAGTTCCGCATCCAGGCGCGGCTGGTCGATGCCTCTGCTTTTCAGCCCCCGGGCCGCCCACCCGAGGGCTTCATGGATTCTCTTCAGACCTTTGGCTGGCGTCGTGAACGGCCGCGAACTGTCGGCGGAGCTGACTTCTTGCCGCCCGCGGCCGCGCCCGCCAGAGCCCTGAAGAAGCCGATGACGACGTAGGTCGAGCCGATCAGGACCAGCAGGAACCCGGAGCCCACCTCCAGCGTCAGCCGCTCGAAAGCGCTCACCCGGTAGAGGTCGCCCCACGAGAACCACTCCAGACCGTTCGTGATCGTGATGAGTTTGAACCAGGCCCACCCCGCGGGGAGGAACATCAGCAGCACGGCTCCGAGAGCTACCTTGCGCTCGGCGATCGCCGTCCGCATCTGGCCGATCAGCATCAGGCCGAACAGCAGGAACAGCGCGCCGGTGAAGGTCTCGTACCCGTTGACGGCCGGCCTGGAGAACACCTCCGCCTCCGGCTGGACGTCTGCCTGAACCGGCTGATCTTTCTCCAACGAGCCCGCCAGGTCTTTCAACTTGTCCTTGCGGGACTGCTCGTTCGCCACCGAGACTGCCGGCTTGGTTGAAGCGTCATACATGGAGGTCACCACCGTCGAACCGAACGGCAGCAGACTCCCCAGGAGGACGATCAC
>JAZDLC010000384.1:0-4714 GCA_043802345.1 Planctomycetota bacterium
GCGAGACCCGGATCGTGTCGCCGATCCCTTCCAGGAGCAACCCACCGATCCCCACCGCGGACTTGATCGTTCCATACCCGGGCCGCCCGGCCTCGGTGATCCCCAGGTGGAGCGGCACGTCTGAGAGCGACGCGAGCCGGCGGTTCGCTTCCAGGCAGGTGCGGACATCGGTCGACTTGATCGAGACCACCACCTGGTCGAACTTCTCGTCAGCGCAGGTCTCGAGGTGCCGCAGGGCGCTCTCGGCCAGGGCCTCCGGGGAGGGGTAGCCGTGCTTCGCCAGCAGATCCTTCTCCACGGAGCCGGAGTTGACGCCGATGCGGATGGCGATCCCCGCCGACTTCGCCGCGCGGAGCACCTGTCGCACCCGGTCTTCAGAGCCGATGTTCCCCGGGTTGATGCGCACCTTGTCCACACCCGCCTCGATCGCCGCCAGGGCCATGCGGAAGTCGAAGTGGATGTCGGCGATGAGCGGCACCGTCATCGACCGCCTGAGCATCGGCAGGCTCCTGGCCGCCTCGAGGTTCGGCACCGTGACCCTGATCAACTCGCAGCCGGCCTGCTCCAGCGTCCTGATCTGAGCCAGCGTCGCCTCGGCATCAGCCGTGTCGGTCGTGGTCATCGACTGCACCCGGATGGGGTGATCCGACCCGATCAGCACGGCTCCGATGCGGACCGTGCGGGTCTTCCGGCGCGGGTTCATCGCATACTCCTATAGGCACTCGCAAGTCTTTGTTGTGGATAATGTTGTGTAAATAGCTGGGCGGCAACGAGTTAACTATCCTGCGCTCTTGGCTATTGCTACCCTCTATCCGGCAGCGGGTCCGACCTGTATAATCCAGCGGTTCAGATTCGGTATCAGTAGACCGGATGGAAGGATCACTCGGTGGTGATTCTCGAGACTCTCGGAGGGGGTGCAAGGAGGTAATCATGAGCCGAGCATCGGGACATGGTGCGGCGGGAACTCGAGAACGAGACCGCAAGACGGTTCGGGTCACGCACGGCAAGGGTTCGGCGAAGCTCTCCTCTGGTCCTGATCAGGAATTGAGCGAGGATCCTCTCTTTTCGACGGACAAGTATCGCCGGGCTGTGCCGCTTTTCCAGCCAGAGCAGATCAAAGCCTGACGGACCCTCGCGTTTCTCCTTCTGGCGCAGACCCACGGGCTCGTACCATGCCCGGATGCGCTACTCGCCTCTTCTTCTGCTGCTAGCCGGTCTCGCCGTCTCCCTCTCGGGATGCGGGCTGTTCGGGGGTCTGCAGGAACCAACGTCCACCGACGCCTGGATCGAGGAGCTGTTGGCGGCGGAAGATGCCCGGGACGGCGAGTGTCCGCTCTTCCGGCAGGCCTTGGAGCAACCGGATCGCCTGGTGCGCCGGACGGCGTACCGGGCTCTGGGGAGGACCGGCGGCGAGAGCGCCATCCCCCTGTTGGTCGCATCCGCTCGGGAGGAACTCGATCCCGGCCTCAGGGCAGAGGCGCTGTATGCCGTGGGTCTGACCGGACTTCCCGGAATCGTGGAAGCGGTCGAGACCTTCCTCCTGGACAGCGACGTCGGCACGCGGGCCGCGGTCATCCGGGCTCTCGGCCTTTCGGGAGACACCCAGGCACTGGTCACGCTGCTGAGTGCGCTCGACGATCCGGCAGTCGAGGTGCGGGCGGAGGCCGCGCTCGCCCTGGCGCGGCTCTTCTCCATCCGGGAAGATCCCGTGGCCGGCAGGTCGGTGGGGGCCTTCCTGGCGCTCGGCGTGAGGATGGTCCGGGATGTCTCGCCCGAGGTCAGGTGGCGCTCCGCCTACGCCTGCTCCAAGCTCAAGCTGGAAGAGATGCGGGAGCGATTCCATGAGGCGCTCGGCGACGAGAGTGACTTCGTGCGCCTGTTCGCCTGCGAGGGGCTGGGCGAGTTGGATCCCGACCCGGCCAGTCGCGGCCTGCTGATCGAGGCCCTCGTGGACGATTCCTGGACCGTGGTGGTTGAGGCGGCCAAGGCCCTCGGCAAGGACCCGGCTCCGGAGACGTTGCTGGCACTCTCCCGCGCGCTGGGTCACGGGCAGCGGTCGGGCCATGCCTCGCATCATGTGCGCGCGGCGGTGGCGAGGACCCTGCGGCAGTTCTCTGGAGTCGAGGGGTGCGTGGGAGTGCTCAAGGGAGCGCTCCTGGATGGAGCCGAATCGGTGCGAGACGAGGCACTGGAGTCGCTGGCGCAGGTGGCGGACCCCGGCGAGACGCTGGCGCTGCTCACGGAGATGCTGGGGGAGGGCGCCGTGCCGTCTCCTTCCGTCTACCTGCGTAGCCGGGCGGCAGGGGCGGCGGCGGCGCTGCCGGATGCGCGGGGGCTGCCGATCGTGATGGAATTGGCGCGCGACCCCGCTCCGGCGGTGCGCTCCGCGGCGGTGGCGTCGCTCGCGAGCTTCGAGGGACATGCCGCCGAAGCGGAGCCGATCCTGCGGTCGGCCCTCGCGGAGCGGGACGTGGCTCTCCGCGATGCCGCCGCCACCAGCGCTCTCGCCCTCGGGCTCGACTCGCTGCGGCCCGACCTCGAGCGCGCCCTGAAGGACTCGGCCGGGGCGGACTTCATCGAGCCAAGGGTCTCTCTTCTCAAGGCGCTGGCGGGCCTGGGCGGGCAGGCGATGGCTCCGCTTCTCCGCGACTTCCTGCAGGACGACGAGCGGGCGGTGCGCACCGCGGCGCGGGACGAACTGGCCCGGCTGGGAGGCGCGATTCCCAACCTGCCGCGACCTTCACGGCCGGAGCGCCTGATCACGCCCAGGGCGGGCCGTGATCTGCTCACCGGCAAGAACCGTCCGCGAGTCCGGCTGATCACGAGCCGCGGCCCGTTCGTGCTCGAACTGCTGGTGGACGAGGCGCCGCATCATGCGCTGGCCTTCCTGGAGCGCTGCCGGAGCGGGTTCTACGACGGGCTCACCTTCCACCGGATGGTGCCCGGATTCGTGGTGCAGGGGCTCGATCCCCGGGGAGACGGATATGGTACGGGCCGGCTCTCCCTGCGGTCGGAGGTGAACCAGGAGCGGTACGGCCGCGGCAGCGTGGGCATGCCGGACGCCGGCCCCGACACCGGAGGGTGCCAGATTTTCGTGACCTTCCGCCCGCAGCCCAGGCTGGACGACCGGTACACGATCTTCGCGCATGTGGTCGAGGGGATGGAAGTGGTCGAGCAACTCGACCTGGGAGACCGCGTCGACTACGTGGTCGCCCCGCCGGCGCCGGAGTAGGTGCGCCCTTCGAGCTCGTCGCTGAGGTCGCAAGCAAAGTACACGACGCGGCGGAGCCGCAACTTGGGAGAGGGGCGCCGGGCATGGGTCACGTACTCGTACTCGAATCGTCGAGGGCCGACCTGTGTGGGGGATTCGAGTACGAGTACGAAACCGGCACGTTCCGGCGGCCGAGGCGATCGAGTCCAGGGAATACCCGGAGAAACCCGCCACAGAGGGACCAATGGCAAGCCGCCGACGCGATTCGTACTCGTACTCAGCCCCGCAGGGGCGGTACTCGTACTCGTACTCGAATCTCCGACGGCGGACCTGGCTGGAGGGCTCGAGTACGAATACGGGAGAATCTGCGCACGCCGAGAAAAAACTGAGCATCGGTAGTACAGGAAGCTCAGCTCATGAGTCGTTCGATGACCTCTTCAGCCTGGTCGGGGGAAAGGCCGGTGAGGAGCTCGGGATGCTTCAGGGAGCAGGCGTTCGGCCCGGTGGGGCACTGTCCGAAGCAGAAGCACGGCACCACGAACGCCGCGCCCAGGCGGCCCTGGTCCGTCAGATGCTGCTTCATCCTGTCCGCGAGGTCGGTGCCTCCGCGCTCGCCGCAGTTCGGTCCGGTGCACAGGAAGAGGTAGTTGGGAGGATGCGCGCCGGGGTTCTGTTTTGTCGCCAAGGAGGTTCCTCGCTCGCTACAATCCGGGACCTCATGGCACGCCGGAAGACCAAACAGAGTGAACGGCTGGTTTTTCTAACCGGGCTGTCCGGTTCTGGCAAGAGCGCGGCCATGCACTGCTTCGAGGACATGGGGTTCTTCTGTTCGGACAACGTGCCGACGGTGCTGATCCCGGAATTGCTGCGGGTGCTCAGGGAGCGCAGCGACGAGATTCCGCGCGTGGTGGTGGTGGCGGACGTCCGGGAGCGCGCGTTCCTGAAGGAGTTCGTCCCGATGATCAAGGAGCTGCGCGGGCTCACGCCCAGGCCCGAGGTGGTCTACCTCGAGGCTTCGGAGGAGGTGCTCCTGCGCCGCTTCAAGGAGACCAAGCGGCCGCACCCGCTGGCGCTGGAATCGAGGGCGGAGGACGGGATCCGCCAGGAGAAAGCGCTGATGGGGGAGGTGCGGGACGTCGCCGACATGATCATCGACACCTCGAACTTCAACAACTACCAGTTGCGGGAGCATCTCCAGACCCGCTTCGAGGCGGGCAACCGGCTGGTCGTGTCGGTCTGTTCCTTCGGGTACAAGTACGGCATCCCGCTCGACTCCGACCTGGTGTTCGACGTCCGCTTCCTGCGGAATCCGTACTACATCCCTGCGCTCAGGCGGAAGACGGGCGAGCATGAAGATGTGGACCGGTACGTGTTCGAGGATCCCGAGGCGGCCTCATTCTTCAAGAGCCTGAGTTCCTTCGTGAGGAGGATGATCCCCCGCTACATCCGCGAGGGAAAGGCGTACCTGAACATCAGCATCGGCTGCACCGGCGGCCACCACCG
>JAZDLC010000385.1:0-6057 GCA_043802345.1 Planctomycetota bacterium
AGACCATGACTCTGTCTCCCTTATCTTGCCGCTAGAAGCGCAGGGCCCGCTTCTCGGACCTGGATTGGAAAGGCCCGAGGACGTACTTGCAGACGATGAAATAGTCGGTGTCGAGTTCGGGGTCACCCCATGTGACCGAACAGGAGAAGCCTCAGCCGTACTCGAAGGAGCCGGACTTCGCCTTTTCGCCGGTGGCCTTGACGATCGTGTACTTCGGTTCGAGGGGCCGCGTCGTGTTCTCCTGCGACAGTTCGACGGCTCGGGGCGTGCCGGAGAGCAGGGCCAGGGCGCTCACGGATTCCCTGCCCTGCCCCTCGATCTCGAATCCGATGCGCACGCCGCGCTCGCGGTTCTCCCGGTATCTCTTGATGGAATTGTCGGCCACGGTGGCGTAGTAGGTGAACGGTTCGCCGAACTGCAGAGTCTCCTCCGCCTGGCCCTCGGCAAGCGTGACCCGCGGCGAAACACTGGTGCCGTTGGCGCCCAGCAGCCAGAGGTCTCCGTCCGCGCCCGTCCTAAGGAGCTGGTAGTTCAGCAGGCGGAACGACCCAGCCGGGATGCGGGCGACCGTCCCCGGGCGGAACATCATCACGCAGTGCTCTGATTTCTCGTTCTGCAGCAGCATCCGCTCCGGCGCCTGGGCGAGCTTCAGCGGCAGCCGTCCCGCGATGACGGGCGTGAGCGTGAGCGTGTCGGCGAAGGTGTCGATCGCGACCTCGAACAGGGACTCCCCGATGAGCAGGTGGTCGCCGAGGAGAAACTCGTCGTCGCGCGAGGGGCGATCCCCCTGCATGAGGCAGAAGCTGTCACCCCGGGCGTAGAACTCGCGGCGTCCGGACGACAGGAGCGCGTACGAGTTGACGCTGGCGGAGTCGGCGAAGCTGCCGTCGCAGTTCCGGTCCCCGAGCACCACGCTATACGTCTCGCCCGCGAGGTCGAAGAAGCCGGCGTAGGCGCAGCGGCTCCTCACGCGAAAGGAGACCTGCCGGGACAGCCTGTCTTCCGCCTGCGCGAGATCAGGGTCCTTCAGGCTGCTACCGCTCAGCAAGAACTCGAGGGTGTACGGGAAAACGCAGCCGTTTCGCTCGAACAGGATGTCGGGATGGGTCGCGAACGAGACGGTGCAGTAGTCGTCGTCCCGGGAGAAGGTCGCCTTGCCGTCGAGGACCGGGTCGTCGGTCAGGTCGCGGTTGTGGTTGCGGTCGAAGAAGATCCGGTTGGGGAACCGGTCGTTCTCTGCTTGCACGTCGACGGCCACTTTGAACTCGGTCTCGCCGAGCCGCACCGACCCGAAGAGCGGGCGCCGGCCCGTGAATGCCGGCAGGGTGAACTCACCTTCGAGAGGCTCCGCCCCGAGCCCCGTGTAGGCCGAGCCGTTGGGCCAGTACTCCGATGCGTCCATCCGGTCCGGCTGCCTCTGGAATTCGAGCGGGACCACGAGCGTCTGCGCCGGCGACGCGCCGGAGAGGAGCAGCGGCAACGCGAGGGCCAGGGGGAAGAATGTCCTGCGGAGCATGAGTCAGCCTCCCTTCCGGAGCGAAAGAGCCAGGATACCACTCCGTCAGGGCGCCCGCCCCTGGAGCCTGGCGCGCTTGTCCAGTTTTTTTCCGGGACAGACCGGCTGGCAGTCGTGGCAGACGATGCAATCGAGGGCGCGGTTGGCGCCGATCCCTTCGGGGAGCCTGCGCGAGGGAAGACGTTCGTGGGGCAGGCGTCGTCGCACTTCTCGCACTCGACGCATTCCGACTTCGCGGGCCGTACGACCCAGAAGCTGACGAAGTTGAACGGCGCGAGGAACGCACCGATCGGACAGAAGAGCTTGCAGAACCCCCTGCTCACGAAGAGGGCGACGAGCAAAACCAGCGCCAGCACGGAGAACTTCACCAGGGTCGCGGTGGTGACGGCCGCGCCGCCGATCAGGTTCGGCAGGGTGACCTGCAACGCCGACGCCGGACAGACCCGGCAGAACGAGAAGAGCGTCTCCTCCCCGAAGCAGTACGGGAGCAGGAAGACCATCAACAGTAGCACCAGATACTTCAGGTAGGAGGCCCAGGCCGGCAGAGTGAACTTCCTGGTCGGGATCTTGTTGAGGAGGTCCTGGAGAAAGCCGAAGGGGCAGACCCAGCCGCAGAGCAGCCGCCCGATCAGCACGCCGAGGAGCAGGACCGTGCCGAGCGCGAAGTACGGAAACAGGTGGTATCCGGAGTAGTGGACGAAGATCCCGACCGGGCAGGCGAACCAGGCGAGCACGCAGGAATGGCAGCTCAGCACCGGGTTGCAGAGCCACTTGAATTCAGGCCCCCACGAACTGTGCAGCAGGAGGAGCGAAAGGCTCTGGATGGCGCTGCGGATCCGCATCACAGCATCAGCTTCCTGAAGTCGGGGGAAAGCCGGCGGTCATTCCCCGAGCGGGTGGTCACGCCCCGCGCGTCGAGGAAATCGAGAATGGCGAGCGCGTACTTGCGGGTGGAACCGATCAGGAGCTTGAAGTCGGCGGAGTCGAGCACGCCTTTCTCCTCGACGGCCGCGATCACCTTCCCCTGCGCCTCTCTCAGCCAGGAGCGGCTCAGGACCACGTTCTTGCCGAGGCGGTAGAGATCCCCCCGGGCGCAGAGGTAGTCGAGGAGGCGGTCGGTGTTCTCTTGCGGGGCACGGAGTCTCTCCGGAAGTTCGTCGGGACGGGGGGAGCGGAAGCCCTGCTCCTCGTAGAGCGCGAGCAGCCGCTCCTTCAGTGCCCGGTCCTCTGGCCCGAGGTCGTCGGCGGCGGTCTCGAGCGCGACCTTCTCGCCGCGCCGCGAGATCAGCCCTTCCTGCTCGAGCTCCTCCTGGATCCGGTTCCAGAGAGGTGCGGGCCAGTCGGTGCCGCGGCGCAGGTCGGCGACCGTCAGGCTCAGGGTCTCCTGACGGGCGGCGAGTTCCCGGATGCGGTCCCGGGTCTCGGCCAGGCAGGCGCGGTAACTCTCGGCATGAATGAAATGGTCCGGGGCGGGCTTCAGGACCCGCGAGGACTCCACCAGCCTGGCGAGGTGGCCTTCGGTCAGGTCTCGCGGCAGCAGCGTTCCCCACGCGATCTCCTGGAGCGGAGCGCCCGCAGGTCGCGCGCTCAGCAGGAAGAACTCGATCTCTTTCTCTTCCCTCAAAGGACCTGCCGGTCCGGCAGTGGCGAAGAAGTCCAGGAAGGTCCGGAGCTGCTCCGTGGACCTCTTCTTCTGGATTCTGCGCGCTCCCTCGAACATGCCGATGATCTCGCCGCCGGCCACGGTCGTCGCGGGCGAGAGACGCCGGAGGATGAACTTGTCGTGTAGCGCCGCCGCGACCTTTCCCTGCAGGACGACGGTCGCCAGGCCGGACTGCCCCGCCTCCAGCGTCTTCCCTTCGAGGAGGTAGAGCTTGGCGCTCTCCTCGCTCGTCCCGGTATGGAACTTCACCTCCTCCGCGTTCTTGAGCGCGCGAGAGAGGCCCGGAATGGCCTTCAAAAAGAGGTGGAACGACTGGTGGGCGCGCAGGTATCCCGGTCGGCAGATGACCTGGCCGCGCTCCGGAGGAGTCTTGCCGAACTCCGGAACGTTGATGGCGAGACACTGCCCGAAGCCGCCCTCCGACGCATCTCTCAGGAAACGCTGCAGGGAGCGGACCTTCCCCTTCCGGTGGCCCGGGACCAGTTCGACCTGCTGGCCGACCGCGATGGTCCCGTCGACCGGAATGCCCGTGACGACGTTGCCATGCCCCTCGCTCACGAACGAATTCAGGACCGGCATCCGGAAGACGCCGTTCGAGCGCCGCTTCTTCAGGCCGTGGACCTCCGCGACGAGCGTTTCGTAAAACGCGGAGAAGCCGTCGAAGGTCTCCGACGAGACCGGGCAGATCTTCGCGCCCTGCATGAAGGTCCCCTCGAAGAACTCCTCGACCTGCCCCGTGACCTCCTGGACGCGTTCCGCGGCAACCCGGTCGATCTTGGTGAGAGCCACCATGCCGTGGCGGACGCCGAGAATCTCCAGGATGCGGAAGTGCTCCACCGTCTGGGGCATGATGCCGTCGTCCGCCGCGATCACCATCACCACCATGTCGATCCCGGAGACTCCAGCGACCATGTTCCGGACGAACTTCTCGTGCCCCGGAACATCGACGATTCCGACGTACACGTCGCCACTCAGGACGCAGGGCGCGAACCCGAGTTCAATGGTCAACTTCCGCTCCTGCTCCTCCTTCAGGCGGTCGGTGTTGCACCCGGTCAAGAGCTTCACCAGGCTGGTCTTGCCATGATCGACATGACCCGCCGTGCAGATCATCATGAGCAGATCGGGGTCCATCCGCGGGCGCAGCAGTCCCGGAAAGCGGCCCTTCATCGGCCTTCCCCGGTGCCCGCGGATCCCTCCGGCGGGAGGCTCGAGAATACCTCGCCGGAGAGCTTGCGGTAGAACATCATCGCCTCCATCACCCGGTCCGCGATCACGCCCCGGAAGGGGCGATGCGCCGCAGCGCCGCGTGGATCTCCGCGGCGTCTCCCTCGAGCAGCGTCCTCATGTCGATGATGATCTCCCCATCGCTGATCCTGGCGATGATGGGGGGCTCGTTCTTGCGCAGCAGGTGGCTGAGGCGGTCCGGCGAGTGGGCCTTGCTGCTGACCGCGAGCACGAAGGTCTCGATCGGCGTGACCGGCATGGCGCCGCCGCCGGCTGCGCTCTCGTCCCGCCTCACCTCGGTCGCGAGGGGAAGACGGTCGGCGTCGATCCGATCTTTCAGCCGCCTGGCTCGTTCCTCGAGCGCTTCTTTGGTCGCCGCGAGCATGCTGAGGGTCGGGTGGTTCTCGACCAGGGTCTCCTCGTCGAGGAAGAGCCGCAGGGTCTGCTCGAGCGCCAGGTCCGTCAGCTTGCAGACCCGCATCATGCGGGTGAGCGGGTGCTGCTTGATCTTCGCGACCAGTTCCTGCTTGCCGACGATGATGCCGGCCTGGGGGCCGCCGATCAGCTTGTCACCGCTGAAGCACGCGAGATCCGCCCCGGCGGCGATGCTCTCCTGCACGGTGCATTCCTGCGGCAGGTGGAACCGCTTCATGTCGACCAGCGCGCCGCATCCCAGATCATCGATGACGAGGAGCGGTTGTTCGCGCTTCTGCTTGAGCGAGACCAGGTCGCCGATCGGCACCTCCTTGGTGAAGCCCATGACCCGGTAGTTGCTTGGATTGGCCCGGAAAATGGCACCGGTTCTCTCGTTGAGGGCCTGCTCGTAGTCCCGCAGGTGGGTCCGGTTGGTCGTGCCGACGAGCACGAGTTCGGCGCCGCTCTGGCGGATGCAGTCGGGAAGGCGGAAAGAGCCTCCGATCTCGATCAACTGCCCGATGGAGACGAGGACCTCGCGCCCCTGGCACAGGGCCGCCAGGATGAGGTAGGTGGCGGCGGCGTTGTTGTTCACCACCAGGGCCGCCTCCGCGCCCGCCAGTTCGCAAAGCAACCCCTCCACGTGACTGTACCGGAAACCCCTCTTCCCGCTCTCCAGGTCGAGTTCCAGGTTCGAATACCCCCTGGCCACGGCCGAAACCGCCTCCAGCGCCTCCCGAGCAAGCGGCGCCCTTCCCAGGTTCGTGTGCAGCACCACCCCGGTCGCGTTGACCACGGGCCGCAGGCTGCCGCGGACCTGCTTCGAGGCTTCGATCAAAACCGAACGCTCCAGTTGATCCGCCGGGTCCACCCGGTTCCGCTCCCCCCCGAGGATCCCCAGCCGCTGCCGGTCCAGAACCAGCTGGACCGCCCTCCGGACCGCCCAGCGGGGCACGCCCCCCTCCGCCAGAACCCGCGCCACCCCCGGCAGGTTCAGGACCTCGTGGACGGCGGGAAGCTCCTGAAGCAACCGGTTTCGGCCGTTCCGATCCCCTTGCACGCTCGTCCCCTGTTCTGGTTTCTGGAAAGGTGTCGCGCCGGAGCACCCGGGGTTCATCTTAAATGAGCCTCAGCCAAATCACAAATGTTGCTATTTCAGGAGGCGGTGTCTAGAATGGGTGACGTGGGCCATACCTCAAAGAGTCGAAAAATCAATAAGTTCTGAACTTTCTTTCAACCG
>JAZDLC010000386.1:0-6370 GCA_043802345.1 Planctomycetota bacterium
ATGTTCTGCTGCAAGGACGCGCGGGATGCCCGGCTCGCCGTGATCAGCAGCTTCGCCGGCCAGGGCGTCACGCTCCTGGTCATGCTGGTGGGCGTCGGCCTCTTCGCCTACTACGCGAAGCACCCTCTCTCCGGAACCGACCTCGAGCTCTACCGCAAACAGGGAGACACGATCTTCCCCCTCTTCATCATCCAGGTGATCCCGGCCGGGCTCACCGGCCTGATCATCGCCGGCATCTTCGCCGCGGCGATCTCCTCCCTCGACTCGATCCTCTCGGCGCTCAGTCAGACCTCCATGGCGTCCCTCTACCTTCCGCTCAGGGAGAAGATGCTGGCGAAGACCGGGACCACGCTGGACGACCCCCTCGAGCAGAGGCGGCAAGTCCGCGCCAGCCGCATCCTGGTCATCTTCTGGGGCGTGGTGCTTTCCTTCGCGGCCCTGTACATCGACAACGCGGTCGCGTTCTTTCCATCGCTGCTCGACTTGGCTCTGGCCCTGGCCGGGTACACGAGCGGGGGCCTGCTGGCCGGCTTCATGCTCTCCTTCCTGCCCCTGCGAGTGAACGGCTACGGCTTCCTGTTCAGCGCGCCGCTCTCCGTCCTGTTCGTCTTCTCCCTGAAATGGCATTGCGATCCGCTTCCCTGGACCATGTGGGTCGTCATGGTTGGTGGCGGGATGCTGCTCCTGCTCTGGACCGTTTTCGGGATCGTCCGTGACATGCGACCCGTAGCGCTGGTTCTGCGCTTCCTGCTGCTGGAGGTCGCGGTGGTGGCGACGCTGTGGATCAATCTGTACGGGACGTTCGAGCGGATCGGTGCGAACGGCAAGGTGGAGCAGCTCAGCATCTCCTGGCCCTGGTTCGCGCCCGCCGGCTTCCTGATCGCCTTCCTGCTCGGCTGGCTGCTCGCGGAACGAAAGGAAAGCTGCTCATGACTCGTACGTTCCGATTCTCCCTGCTGCTCCTGGGTCTGCTGGCCGCCGGTTGCGTCACCGGACCACAGCCGATCAGCGGCCCTGTGCGCGGAATCTGGGTCACCCGGTTCGACTACTCCACCGCGGATGACGTCCGGCGGATCATGGAGAACTGCGAACAGGGCGGATTCAACACGGTCCTGTTCCAGGTTCGCGGGAACGGCACCGCCTTCTACGAGTCGGATCTGGAGCCGTGGGCCGACGAACTGGGAGGACGGCATCCCGGCTTCGACCCGTTGGCGCTCGCCTGCGAAGAAGCTCACATGCGCGGCCTGCAGCTTCACGCCTGGGTGAATGTGATGCCCTCCTGGCGCGACTCAAATCCACCCGACAACCCGGACCAACTGTACCTGGCCCGGCCGGAGTGGCACTGGTACGACCAGGAGGGACGGCGCCAGCCGCTGGCAAATGGGTTCTACACCAGCCTGAACCCGTGCCTCCCGGAGGTTCGTTCCTATCTGGTCGACGTCTTCGCGGAAATCGTGGCGCGGTACGACATCGACGGCCTGCATCTTGACTACATCCGGTTCGTCGACGATCTGGTGGAGAAGGGACGGGACTATCCAATGGATGCGAGAACGCTCGCGCTCTTTCACGCAGCCACCGGATGCCAACCGGATCAAGATCCGGAGCTCTGGAAGCGGTGGCGAGCCGGCCAGGTGACGGCGCTGGTGGCAGCGATACGGGAGAAGGTGCGCGATCTGCGGCCCGGGCTGATCCTCTCGGCGGCGGTCGGATCCGAACCGACCGGCCCCACCGGCCAGCACCTGCGCGATTCCTCGGGCTGGGCGCGGGCAGGTCTGCTGGACGCGCTCTACCCGATGAACTACACCCCCGACCCGGAGCTGTTCGCCCGGAGGACGGAGGCCTGGAGCCTCGAGCCAACGAACTCCCGGATCATCACGGGAATCATGGTCCGGCCGGATGACCGCACTCTCGAAGCAACGCTCGCGGAGGTCAGGGCCTCTCTGGGAAGGACGCCCCACTACACCCTCTTTGCCTATTCCTATCTCTTCGGCCCGGACGGCCGAGCGCTACGCGATCCGCTGCTGAGCGCGCTGAGATCGCTTCAGCCGGCGCCGATTCCCTAGCTGACCGTCCCGGGACGGTCGGCTCGAGAGGTCGCGCAACTCCCCGCCGTCGCTCTCGGGAGTTGACAGGGCGAAGGAAGTCAGGAAGATCCGGCGCAGGATCCACGCCGCAACTCCTGCTCGGAGAACTCCTTCATGAAGCGAACCGCCCTGTTGCTGTTGACCCTTTTCGTGACGACAGGGCTCTTTGCTCAGGATGAAGTCCCCTCCGCAGCGGCCCTCCCGGGGGATGCCACGGTGGTGGTCGCGGAGGATCCCGGCTTCCAGGACTGGCTCAACGACAAGTTCGGCACCCTTCTGAAATGGGTCGAATACGTCCCGTTCTTCAACCTGGCCCGCCTGGTGGGCGCTGACGAGCCGCACTTGGACGAGAACGGCGAACAGGTGGTCAGCCCCAAAGGCGAGGGCGTGGTCACCAAACTCCCCCTGGTGGTGGTCTGGCTCGTGGTTGCCGCCTTCTTCTTCACGATCTCCTTCCGTTTCGTCAACTTCCGGATGTTCGGGCACGCGACGCAGATCATCCGCGGCCGGTATGACAACCCGGCCGACGCCGGCGAGGTCACCCACTTCCAGGCCTTCACCGCCGCCTTGTCGGCCACCGTCGGTCTGGGGAATATCGCCGGGGTGGCGATCGCTGTATCCATCGGCGGTCCGGGAGCCACCATCTGGATGATCCTGGCCGGCTTCCTCGGCATGTCGCTGAAGTTCACCGAGTGCACCCTGGGTCAGAAGTACCGCAAGATCGACGCTGAGGGGCGGGTCTCGGGAGGTCCGATGCACTACCTGCGGGACGGCCTGAAGGAGAAGGGCTGGGGCCGGCTGGGAGCCGTGCTCTCGGTGCTGTTCGCCATCTTCTGCATCGGCGGCTCCCTGGCGGGCGGCAACTCGTTCCAGGTGAACCAGTCGCTCAACATCCTCCAGGAGCAGGTGCCGTTCTTCGTGGAGAACGACTGGGTCTACGGCCTGGTGATGGCCACCCTGGTGGGAATCGTGATCATCGGCGGCATCAAGCGGATCGCCCAGACCGCCGAGAAGATCGTCCCCACGATGTGCACCATCTACGTGCTGGCGGCGCTCACGATTCTGGTCACCAGCCTGGATCACGTGCAAACTGCCATGGCCGTCATGTGGAACGGCGCCTTCTCCGGCGACGCCGTCTATGGCGGCGTCATCGGCGCCCTGATCCTGGGCTTCCAGCGGGCGGCCTTCTCCAACGAGGCCGGCGTCGGCTCGGCGGCCATCGCCCACGCGGCCGCCAGGACCGAGTACCCGATCCGGGAAGGAATGGTCGCGCTGATGGGCCCCTTCATCGACACGGTCATCATCTGCACCATGACGGCCCTGGTCATGGTGATCACCGGCGTCTACGACTACACGAATCCGGCGTACGCCGAGTTGATCGCGACCGAAAAGGGCGCGGCCTTGACCAAGAAGGCGTTCGAGACCGTCCCTTTCCTCGCCTCCTGGTTTCCCTGGGTGCTGATGTGCGCGGTCGTCCTGTTCGCCTTCTCGACCATGATCTCCTGGTCGTACTACGGCGAGCGGTGCTGCACGACCCTGTTCGGACAGCGCTCGTCGCTGCCGTACAAGCTGCTCTTCCTGGTCTTCGTCTGGCTGGGTTCCGTGATCAGCGCCAGCAACATCCTGAATTTCGGCGACCTGATGATCCTGCTGATGGCCTTCCCGAACATCATCGGGCTGTACTTCCTGTCGAAGGACCTCCGGGCCGATCTGCGGACCTACGAGGCCGAGCTGAAGGCCGGCAAGTACGTGCCGAACCGTTGAACCGGCGAGTTCGTGTTGGTCTGGCGGCCTGAAGCCGGTTACGTTGGGGAGCTATCAGGAGATGTCGATGAGCGCGAATCAGTATCCCGGCTTTGAAGGCCCTCTGGCGGAAGCACTCGACATCGCGCGCCACGAGAGCGCGCGCCTTCACCACGCGGACGTGGACGTAGGCCACCTTTTCCTGGGCTTGCTCCAGGCGGCGCCGGTGCAGGCCCAGCGGCTGTTCGGACCGGCGGGATTGAACGCCAGCGAACTGATCATGTCGGTGCGGGCCGCGCTCCCCCCGGCGGCCGCGGGCTCCGCCAAACCGGCGTCGAGCGATGACGAGCCGCCCCTGACTCCCGCGCTGCGGGAAGTGCTGCGGATCGCGCAGAATCTGACCAGTGGCCAGCCGATGCGGTTCGAACACGCGATCGTCGGCATCTGCCGCCACGAGGACAACATCCCGCTGCGCATCCTGAGGAGCTTCGGGATCGATATCACCGCTCTGATGACCGCCGCCCTGGCCACCCTTGCGGCTTCCGGCGGCCTGGGAGAGATGGGAGACGCCAAGCTCGATTCGGCTGCGCCTGCGGCGCCGAAATCGCGCAGATTGCCCAAGATCCAGCCGAAGCGGCCGGAGCCGGATTCGATAATCGCGACCCTCGCCCGGGATCTGATCCAGCTCGCACTGGAAGGCAAGATGGATCCGGTGATCGGCCGGGACAGGGAGATCAACGCTTTGCTCGAGACGCTCGCCCGACGGACCAAGAACAATCCGGTCCTGCTGGGGGAGCCGGGCGTGGGGAAGAGCGCCATCGTGGAGGGCCTGGCCCAGCGCATCGCCAGGGGCGAGGTGCCTGCTCGCCTGGCCAACCTGCAGATCTACGAGCTGAGCACCGCCGACCTGGTGGCCGGCACCCAGTACCGGGGCGACTTCGAGGCTCGCATCCTGAAGCTGGTGGAGGAGACCTCGCAGGACCCGAACATCGTTCTGTTCATCGACGAAATCCACACGATCCTGGCCGCGGGCGGCCAGCAGGGGACCGGCGATGCCGCGTCGCTGCTGAAGCCTCATCTGGCCAGGGGATCGATCCGGTGCATCGGCGCCACCACTACGGACGAGTATCGCAAGTTCCTCGAGAAGGACCGCGCCCTGGTGCGCAGATTCCAGCCGATCAACGTGCCGGAGCCGACCGCGGAGGAGTGCCTGGCAATCCTCAAGGGCCTGGCTCCCGGGCTCGAGAAGCATCATGACGTCAAGCTGACGCCGGAGGCGCTCGAGGCGGCCGTGACCCTCTCGAAGAAGCACCTGCCGGAGCGGCATCTGCCGGACAAGGCGATCGATCTGGTGGATCAGGCCTGTGCCAGGAGGGTCCTCAGCACGCCGGCCGACGGGAAGAAGCAGGGCGCGGTCTCGGCGGAGGACATCGCCAGGCTGCTCAGGGACCAGCTCGGGAAGAGCCTGGGTGAAATCACCCTTGATGAGACCGCCAAGCTGCTCGGTATCGAGGAGTTTCTCCGCTCGCGGGTGGTCGGCCAGGACCATGTGTCGGAGCGCGTGGCGGAACGGATCCGGCTCACCAAGCGCGAACTTGACTTCCGGCCCGAGCGGCCCAACGGTGTGTTCCTGTTCCTCGGACCGACCGGGGTCGGCAAGACCGAGATCGCGCGCACCCTGGCGGAGTACCTGCTGGGCAGCCGCCAGCGCCTGCTGCGGTACGATCTTTCGGAGTACGCCGAGGCGCACTCGGTGTCCAAGATCATCGGCTCCCCTCCCGGCTACGTGGGGTATGACGATGAGGGGCACCAGCTGACATCGAAGATCCGCTCGAATCCCCAGGGCATCCTGCTGCTGGATGAGATCGAGAAGGCGCACCCGAGCGTGCTCAACCTGTTCCTCCAGGTGTTCGAGGACGGCCGCATGACCGACGCCCAGGGGCGCACCGTCTCCTTCAGCGAGATCACGATCATCCTGACCTCCAACATCGGCGCGGACGTCTTCAAGGAGAGAAACTCGATCGGGTTTGGCGGCGTCTCTCAGCCGCCGCAGGAGGAGGTCAGGACGATGGCGAAGGAGGTCCTCAAGGATCGCCTGCCGCTGGAGTTGATCAACCGGGTGGACGAGGTGCTGGTGTTCAACGCACTCAGCAGGGCGGACATCGTCAACATCGCCGAACTGCTGGTCGGTCGGGCCGTCGAGCGGTTCCAGAAGCAGGGCAAGACGATCGAGATCGAGCCGTCCGCGATCCGCTTCCTGGGAGAGACCGGCTACGATCCGACCTTCGGCGCGCGGCACCTGACCCGCAACATCGAATCGCTGCTGCTCCAGCCCCTGGCCCGGGAGACCTACCTCTCCGACTGGGAGCGAGTGGAGAAGATCGTGGTCTCGAAGGTCGGCAGCGCTCTGGTTTTCGAAACGATCCACCACAAGCCGCGCAAGGCGGCGCCGATGGGCGGGCGTTCCTCCGGGAGTTCCGCGGCCGGGTAGGGTTTCGCTCGATCGGATTCGCCGTGCATTCACCACAGAGAGCACAGAGGAC
>JAZDLC010000387.1:0-6465 GCA_043802345.1 Planctomycetota bacterium
GGAGGATCCGGCGGCGGCGGTGCCGATCGGCCCGCAGAAGCTGAATTTCCGGGGCAAGCTGCTGCGCATCCGGCAGATCGCCGCTGATGACAAGGTGGCTGGAGTGCGAATCAAGGTGAAGGACGCCCCCGACTACGCCCATTCGCTCGACCTGCTGGACGAGCTCAGGGCGTTGAAGAAGGCCGGGAAGAAGGTGGTCTGCTACGCCGAGTCGCTCGACCAGAAGTCGCTGATGTTCACCTCGCTCGCCGACCACCTGGTGGTGCCGCCTTCAGGGATGGTCGCGCTGGAGGGGCTGACCCTCGAGCTGATGTACCTGAAGGATCTGCTGGCCAAGATCGACGCCAAGGTCGAAATCGTCCACATCGGCGAGTTCAAGACCGCCTACGAGGAGCTGGCCCGGGACAGCATGAGCGACGGGCAGCGCAAGGTCCTGGAGCTGCTGCTGGATGAGTTCTTCGGCCAGATGTGCGACACCATCGCGTCGAACCGGGGGATGTCGAAGGAGGCGCTCCAGGGGCTGTACGAGAAGATGCTGGTCAGCCCGAACGACGCATTGAAGGCCGGCCTGATCGACGCCGTCGCCTACGAGGATGAGTTCGACAGCCAGGTGGAGAAGATGTTCGGGGGCGAGATCGACCTGGACGACGAGTACGGCGACACCGGGAAAGAGGATCTGGAGAAGATGCTCAACAACCCCTTCGCCATGTTCTCGCTTCTGCCGAAGCTGCTGAATCCGCCGAAGAAGGTGCTCCCCAACGAGCCGAGGATCGCCGTCGTCTACGCGACCGGGCCGATCATGAGCGGCAAGAGCAAGGCGGGTTTCGACGGGACCATCAGTCAGATGGGCAGCGAGACGATCGTCAAGGCGTTGGAAGAGGCGATGAACGACGATTGGGTGAAGGCGGTCATCCTGCGGGTCAACAGCCCGGGGGGCAGCGCCCTCGCCAGCGACATGATCTGGCGCGCCACGCAGCGCGTGAAGGCGAAGAAGCCGATGATCTCCTCCATGGGGTACGTGGCGGCATCAGGCGGCTACTGGATTTCGATGGGATGTGACCGGATCATCGCGCAGCCGAGCACCATCACCGGTTCCATCGGCGTGGTCAGCATGCTGCCGAATCTCTCGCAGACGCTGAAGCGCTTCGGCGTCAACGTGCAGGTGGTTTCGAAGGGTCCCCACGGCGCGGAGAACGCGATCCTGGCAAACGGTCCCACCCCGACCCTGAAGACCATGATCCACGACTACATGATGGACGTCTACCAGGAGTTCGTCGCGAAGGTCTCCGAGGGACGCCAGATGAATCCCCAGGTGCTGGAGACGCTGGCCCGAGGCCGGGTCTGGACCGGACGCCAGGCGCTCGATCTGAACCTCGTGGACGGGCTGGGCGGACTGGACGAATCGATCCGGGTCGCCTGCGAGCTGGGTGGGGGGCTCGATCCGCAGACCGTCGTGGTCGCCGAGTATCCCCAGGCGCCGAACTTCTTCGAGCAACTCGAAGAAGCGTTCGAAGACATGGTCACCATCGAGGGCCAGGTGAAGCGGATCTTCACCGAACTCGGGTATGGCGACCTGGTGACGCTGGCCGAGTCCGTGCTGAAGAACGGGAACGGACTCAACGCCGACACGGTGATGGCGGTCCTGCCGTTCCAGATCAACTTCCGGTAACGAAGTAGAACCAGTACGGAGCGCCCGCGCGGAAGACTCTTCCGCGCGGGCGCTCGACGTTTGAGCATGGTGCGGCGCGTGTGCGGGCACGAAACCCGCCCGCCTCACCCCAACTCCAACTGCCGCTTCGCGTCCACAACATCCCGGTTGATCAGACCAATTGCGCGGTCGAGCTTCTCAACGAACTCCCGCTTCCGGCGCACGGCCTTCTTCAGTTGTCGCAGGACCTGCACCGTCAGGCGGAAGATCCGTACCAGGTCTCCCTGTGACGCGTTGGTCAGGTTGGTGAGCTGCTCCATCTCGGCGCCCTCGGCGAATGCCTGTATGACGGCTCCCGCCAGGAAGTTGGGCGGCCGGATGGTGGCGGTGATGGAGTGCCTCTCCTCGCCGTCGATCAGGCGGCCGACGATGCGCTCCACATCCTGGCGGTGTTCACCGAGCAGCTTCTTGTCCAGGCGGGTGAAGACGTCGCCCCGACGCTCCTCGAAGACCAGGGAAGCCGTCACCAGCAGCAGTTGGAGCTCGTTCAACCAGTCCAGCAGGCCGGAGAAATACAGCTCTGTCACCGGCAGTTCAAAACCGCTGATCAGCGCCGCCACCGCGCCCTTTTCCGTGATCGTGTCGGACGACTCGAGGTAGCCGAACTCCTCGAGAAGTCTCAGCCGCTTGGAGATCGCCTGAACCTGGAGCTGCTGGTTCTTCTCCCGCTTCTTGCGGGGCATTCGATTCCACTGGTAGTTGTTGAACGACTGTTCCCAGGCGTCGTAGATTTTCGCGCCGAGCACCCGGTGCAGGTTGATCAGGGTCGAGTACGACAGGTTGAAGCGGGAGCGGATCGGCTCGATCTGTCCGAACAGGATCTGCTTCACGTCCTTGGGTGAACGGATCCGCGGGTCGTCGATCACGCTGTAGACGAGCCCCTCGGTGTCGATCCCCTGGCGTCCCGCGCGGCCGGCCATCTGCTGGTATTCGCGGGCCTTGATGAAATCAAACCCCGTTCCATCGAACTTGCGCAGCGAGGAGAAGACGACCGCTCGCGCGGGCATGTTGATCCCGAGGGCGAAGGTCTCGGTGGTGAATAGCAGCCGCAGAAGCCCGGACGTGAAGAGCCGCTCCACCAACTCCTTGTGGAGCGGGAGCAGGCCTGCATGGTGGTAGCTGACCCCGTTCATCGCCAGCAACCGCAGTTCGTCGAGCGATGCATCCTCCTTGATCTGGAACAGGTCGCAGATCTCATCGAACTGCCGGGCCATCCGATCCTGCTCAGGCCCGGTGAGGAGCTTTCGCTCGAGATTGTCAGCCGCCCGCCGCTGGCACTCCTTCCGGCTGAAGCAGAAGAACAGCACCGGGAGGGAGCGGTTCTGCTCCAACAAGTCGATCACGTTGTTCTTCGCCCCGCGGCCCCTCCGGCGCTGAGCCTGGGGGAAGCGGTTGACCTTCTCCGCCCGGACCGGTCCGTGCCCCGGGAAGAAGAGGTAGTGGGTGAGGGGGACCGGCCGTTCCTTGTGGCTGATGATCTCCAGCGGTTCATCCCTGGCCGTCTTGATCCAGTCCCCGAACTCGCTCAAGTTCGAGACGGTGGCGGAGAGGCAGATGAACTTGATGTGCTTCGGCGCGAAGATGATCGACTCTTCCCACACCGTGCCCCGCTCCACGTCATCCATGTAGTGGATCTCGTCGAAGACCACGTACTCGACATCGTGCAACTCGTCAGGCGATTCGAAGATCGTGTTCCGGAAGATCTCGGTGGTCATCACCAGCAGGGGTGCGAACGGGTTGATGGTCACGTCCCCGGTCATGATCCCGACATCGATTTCCGCCTGCTTGAAATCCCGGTACTTCTGGCTCGACAGCGCCTTGATCGGGGCGGTGTAGATGGCGCGTCGCCCGCCTTTCAGCGTTTCCTCGATGGCATACTCCGCCACGAGTGTCTTGCCCGCTCCGGTGGGGGCAGACAGGAGAATCGAGCGGCCGGCCTCGATGGCTGCCAGCGCTTCCTCCTGGAATGGATTCAGCGTCAGGCCCCGGTACTTCCGTCCGGACCCTGTCGTCGTCGTCTGCTTCGTGCGTTTGCCGGACCGAGCCAAGAACACCCCCGTGCTGGATACGGGAGGCTATTCCCGCCCGGGCACCATTGCGAGCATTCGTTGCGGGAAACAACGTCTGACAGCGAGCGGGATGAGTGCTCCGGGTTGAGAAGGCCCGGGTCCTGCCCGGCTTGCGAAGCTGACCGCTCAACCTCCTGCCGTCTCGCCGCACCTCCTCCCCCCGCCATTTCCTGCTTGTCGGTTTCTTCACCTTGGACTAGAGTACCCGGTTCAAACGTAGAGGCGCCTTCCGCCTCTTGGTGATCGATCCCACACTCCGAAAAAAGCTCCGGTCTTCACAGCCGCGGGGAATCAGTACCATGGAAAAAGTCAGTGGTGGCAATCTGGACGCGATGCAGCGACGTTTGAGCGCGGTGAAGGTCGTGGTCGACCTGTTCAACCATGAGCTCGACCTGGGCAAGGCGGACAAGGCGATCTCGTTCGAGAGAGAGCGGTTCGAGGCGACCGTGACCACGCTCGAGATGTTCATCGGCGATCTGGAGGCCCTGCTGAGGGGTGGCACCAGCACCGAGGGAAGGCGAGTCGTCGATGCAACTCGTCCCACCTCCACGCGCGTGAACTGACCCGCGTCTCTCCCGACTCGAAGGGTTTTCCCAGCACATGGCGAAGCGCCGAACCACTGGCGCAGGAAGGGGTTGGATCTCCGGGATCAGCCGGGGGTCGGCCGTCCCCCTGGTCCGGGTGTTGGTGGCGATCCTGGTATTGATTTCCTTCGGCCTGATCGCTGCCCACCTCTCCGGGGTGGCCCGGCTGGATCGCCATTTCCTGGTCAATCCGGCGACCGTCCTCGACGAGAATCGGCCGGTCTGGATGTCCGAGAAGGCCCACCAGCAGCTCCGGACCGTGCTCCAGGAGATCGAGCCGATTTCGATCTTCGCCGCCGACTTTTCCGAGAAGGTGAGCACAAGCCTGCGGGCCGCCTCGCCCTGGATCGGAGAGGTCCGGCATGTGGAGCGGGTCTTCCCGAACCGGGTTCGGGTCGAGTTCGAACTGCGCCGCCCGGTGGTCTCGATCGAATGGGGTCCGAAGCGCCTTCTGCTGGACAAGGAGGCGCGGATCATCCATCAGGAAAGCCTTTCCGAGGCCATGGAGTTTCGCCTGCCGATCCTGCCCGTGGTCGGTTCGCGGCCGAGACGCGAGCCCCAGTTGGGCCGGATCTTCCCCGATCCGGAGGTGCTGGAGGCGGTCAAGGTCGCCAGCGAGATCCAGGCGCTCGACGAACGCAACTCCCTTGTCGTCCGGCGCATCCGCCCGGTGGCTTACGAGATTCGCCGGTCCGTCCAGGGGGCCGTGGCCGCAGCCGGGGAAGTCCATCTCAGAACCGCCGCCGGTGTGTTCGTGGAGTGGGGGCGGGCGCAGTCCGCCACTTTCGGGCTGAACGACCTCCTTCCCAGCCGGAAGGTCCGGCATCTGGAGCGGATCCTCGAGGTTTTTCCCGATCTGGTCGGTCTGGAGGAGGCCCGGTTGAACTTCGATCTGCCCCACTATCGGCAGATCGGAGGACCTCTGACCTTCCTGAAAGATCCGGAAGAAGGTCTGGAAGCGCCTTCTGGTTCTTGACTTCAGCGGGAGAACAGGTAACTTCGCGCGTTTCGTGCCGTGCTCCGAAATGGCGTGTGAAGCTCGGTGGACGCTCCGCGTCGGGTTGACCCCGGGCGGTGGAATGACAGGAGTGAAGTCATGGGCTCGTTCATGGCCAACGAGAACAATGCGACCTGCCAGTGGCTGGTGGTCGATGGAACGGACCAGAGTCTGGGACGTCTGGCCGCCAAGATCGCCACCGTGCTCATGGGCAAGCACAAGCCGACCTACACGCCACATTGTGCGATGGGTGACAACGTGATCGTCATCAACGCGGACAAGATCCGCGTCTCCTCGGGGAACAAGCCTCGAACGCGGCAGATCACCTACCACAGCGGATGGATCGGAGGCCTGAAGCAGACTCCGATGACCGAGGTCTTCGAGAAACGGCCGGACAAGGTGGTCAACCTGGCGGTGCGCAGGATGCTGCCGAAGAACAAGCTGGCCCGTAGGCTGATCGCGAACCTGCGGGTCTACTCCGGTTCGGAGCATCCGCACGTGGCCCAGCAACCGCAGCCATTTCCAGAGTATCTGTAATCCCCTGCCAAGGGCGTAGATGGAGCGAGACGTCGTGACTGAACAGGATCAAGAGGCCGTTGACTCAGGCGCTTCCGAGACACCATCGGAGCCGGTGGAACCTGTCAGCATGGAAGCCCTTGCCGCGGCCTTTGCCCCGGCGGTCCCGGCTGCCGAGGTGAAGCTTTCTCCCCGCGCGCCCGTCAAGGGCGGTTTCGTGTGGGGGACGGGACGCCGCAAGTCATCGGTCGCTCGCGTTCGCATCAAGGACGGAACCGGGGTGATCGAGGTGAACTCCAGGAAGATGGAGGCGTTCTTCCCCACCGAACAGGCGCAGCGCATCGTGACCAAGCCGCTGCGGGCCACGGAGACGCTCGAGAAGTACGACATCTTTGCCAACGTGAATGGCGGGGGCATCACGGGTCAGGCCGGAGCGGTTTCGCTCGGGATTGGCCGAGCCCTGAAGGGGATCGAGCCGTCGCTGGAAGCTGCCCTGCGCGAAGGCGGCTTCCTGACCCGGGATAGCCGGATGAAGGAGCGCAAGAAGTACGGGCTGCGAGGCGCGAGGCGCGCATTCCAGTTCTCGAAGCG
>JAZDLC010000388.1:0-3344 GCA_043802345.1 Planctomycetota bacterium
TCTGTGGCCAAAGGAACCCGTGGTCGTGGGGCCTCTCCTTTCATCCAGGGCAGGGAACCAGCGTTCACGGAACGGTGCAGCCCAACGCCGGCCTCCAGGGATATGAGGGCATGCTCCATGGAGGTGTCATTTCGGCCCTCCTCGACGCCGCGATGACACACTGCCTGTTCCATCGCGAGGTGCAGGCGGTGACGGCGGATCTGCATGTGCGGTTTGTGGAGCCGGTCTCGGCGAAGGAAGTGGTCGGCGTGCGGGCCTGGATCGTCTCCATGCAGGCGCCCCTCTACCAGCTCCAGGCCGAGATCATCCAGGGAGAGCGGGTGATGGCCTGGGGTGAGGCCAAGTTCCTGACGCGCCGCGGCTCTCGGCGGGGTCGCCGGGGCCCGGCAGATGGTCCGGCGACATGAGATTCCCCAGCATGCCACTCACGAGGCTTCGCACGGCCGTGGTCATTGTCCTTCTGGCTCTTTCCGTCACTCCGTCCGTGGGCACGTCGCCGCGTCCACGGGTCGTGGTCCTCGGGTTCGACGGGGCCGATGCCGGGCTGGTCGAGGCGTACATGAAGCATGGGGAGCTGCCGCACCTCCGGGCCCTCATGGAGGAGGGGTGCTACGCGCGGCTCAGGCCGACCAACCCTCCGCAGACCCCGGTCTCATGGTCCTCCTTCGCCACCGGCCTCGATCCTGGATCGACCGAGATCTTCGACTTCATCAAACGGGACCCCGACAACTACCACCCCGACTTCGCGATGACCTCAGAGTCGCGCCGGACGTTCCTCCTCGGTGGGCGTAACGCCATTCTTGCCGGCGCCATGGTCGGACTGCTGGCTTGGGTCGTTCTCCTGATCAGTCTGCGCCCTCTGCGGATCCCGCGGGCACCGCGCTGGATCGCTGCAGTCGTGGTGGCTGCCTCGGTCGGTGGTGGGGCGGGATACTTCGTCCACCGATGGTTGCCGATCGAGCTGCCCGACGCTGTCAACCATCGCCAGGGCCGAACCCTTTGGGAGATTGCCGACAAAGCCGGCCTGCGCGCCCAGGTCATCCACGTGCCGGCCACCTTTCCCGCCGAACGGCTCGCCGAGGGGAGGATGATCTCGGGGCTGGGCGTGCCCGACATGCGGGGTCGGATCGGGACGCCGGCCTACTACACCTCAGACCCGTACTTCCATGCCGGAGACAACGAGTTCAGCCTCGAGCTGGTCCGGCTTCCGGAACGCCGCGGGCGAATGGAAACGGTCGTTGTCGGTCCCTACAACAAGACCTTCTACGATTATGTGCTTGATCGCCGCCTGGCCGCGGAGCCGTCCGCATCACGGGCGGAGTCGCGCCGGCAGATCGAAGCGGCGCTGAAAGAGGCGGGGGTGCCGCGGCGGCTCGACCTGCCGATGGCTCTGGATGTGACCGACTCGACCTGCACCATCCGGGTCTCCGGCCAGACCGTGCGTCTCCGGCCCGGCCAGTGGAGCGGTTTCGTCGAACTGAAGTTCCCGATGAACCCGCTGGTCGATCTGCTCTCTCCGCTGCGCGGACTGGTCCGCTTCAAGCTGCTCCGCCTCGATCCGGAGGTGGAACTGTACCTCTCCCCGCTCAACTTCCACCCGGACTGCCACCCGGTCGCCTTTTCCTGGCCCCCGTCCTACGCCAAGGAAATCCGCAAGCGCTTCGGCCTCTTCAAGACGATCGGCTGGCCGGAGGACACCTGGTCGCTCCCTTCGGGCGTCGGGGACGAGAACCTCTTTCTGGAGGATATGTACTTCACTCTGCAGAAGGATCGGGAGATCCTGCGGGGCCTCCTCAGCGACAAGAAGGACGATCTTTACATCCAGATCTTCTACTTCACCGACCGCATCGGCCATCTCTTCTGGCAGTTCATTGATTCCGGGCACCCGCTCTACGATCCGGTGCGGGCAGCCCGGTTTGCCCCTGAGGTCCTGCGCGCCTATCGCGCCATGGACGAGGTCGTGGGCGAGACTCGCGCGGTGCTGGACAAAGATGCCATTCTCATCGTGCTCTCCGATCACGGGTTCTCTTCCTTCAGGCGGGGCGTGAACTACAACACCTGGCTTGTACAGAACGGCCTTATGGGGCTGAACACGCCCACTGGTGATCTGGCTACGCTGGAGAAGTTCTTTGACACCGGCGAGCTGCTCGGGCACGTGAACTGGACACGCACGAAGGCCTATGCCCTGGGGCTAGGAAGCATCTACGTGAACCTTCTTGGACGCGAGAGGGACGGGATTGTTTCTCCCGGTCGGGAATACGAGGAGGTCTGCCGGTCGATCATCGGCGGCCTGGAGGCTCTGGTGGACAGCGCCACCGGAGAGAAGCCGGTCAACCGAGTCTGGACGAGAGAGCATATGTACGCTCCCGGCTTCAATAAGGACTTGATCCCTGACCTTCGGGCCGGGAACAGCCTGAACTACCGGGTCTCCTGGCAGATGACGCTGGGCGGAGTCTCTCCGGATCTGCTGGAGGACAATCGCCGGGCCTGGTCAGGGGATCATTGTTCCAGCGATCCGGATCTGATTCCAGGGATTCTGTTCTGCAATCGCAAGATCGATGTCAAGAACCCCGGAATGGTGGACATCATGCCCACGATCCTGCAGATGCTCGATCTGGAACCACCGGCCGGGCTGCACGGGCGATCGCTTGTAGATCGAGCGGTCATTCTGGAAAACCCGTGAGCGCCATCCTCCTTCAGATATTGCAGATCCTGAATGGATCGGCGGTCTACCTTCTGGCCGGGTTTCTGCTTGCCGGTCTGCTCCATGTGCTGCTGCAACGCAGACGAGGGCTGCTCGATCCACTTCGGGGCTCGGGCGTGCGGCCCATTCTCATCGCTTCCCTCATCGGGACCCCCTTGCCTCTGTGTTCATGCTCGGTCCTCCCGGCCGGGCTGACGCTCATGCGACGTGGGGCCAGCAAGGGAACCACCGCTTCCTTTCTCTTGACCGTGCCGGAGACTGACGTGGTCTCAGTCCTTCTGACCTTCAGCCTCATGGGACCGGTACTGGCGGTGGCGCGTCCAATCGCGGGGCTGGTCACGGGGATCTGCACCGGTCTGGCCATCAGTCTCGTGGAGCGACGGTGGGAGACGCGGGGAGGCGCGGCGAAGCCTGCCGGATCCGGGGCGGTGATCCCCAAGGGGATCGGTAAGGGCGACGCCGTGAACCGAGGCGCGCCAGGTGGAGAGGACCCCGCGCACGAAGCGTTCGCAGACGGCTCGGTGGGTTCCAGGCGCGGCTGGATCCGGGAAGCACTGCGCTACGGTTACGTGGAGTTCTTTGATGATCTGATCGGCCGGCTCCTCGTCGGGATCGTGCTGGGTGCGGGGATCGCGGTGGT
>JAZDLC010000389.1:0-11205 GCA_043802345.1 Planctomycetota bacterium
GCCAGCTTCTCGTCCTTGATCTCGTTCGGGATCCGTCCGGTGCTCTCGCACTTGTGGCAGAGCTTGTCCTCGACGGTTCGCTGAGCGGAGGAGGTCGACGCGAAGCCGAGAAGCAGCAGGAGTGATGCGATCGGTATGACGCAGCGTTCCATGGAGTGCCCTCCGAGTAAGCCGCGGATCCTCAGGTGAGTGACGGATCCTGTCCGCGCAGCATGGAGTTGCCTTCGAACAACTGGCGCCGATCGATCTCCGCGCTCTGGTCGAGTTCCGCGGGATCGAGGCGGCCACCCTGGGCAAAGAAATTCACGGGGTTGTGCCAGACGAGCGTCTCGATCTCACTTTCCGGCACACCGGCCTGACTGAGTTTCACCACCACCTTGGGCACCATCAGCGGGTCGCTGACGCCCCAGTCGGCGGCGCTGTTGACGATCATCCGCTCCACGCCGTATTCCCGGATGATGGCGACCATCCGGTTCTCGTCCATCTTGGTGAACGGGTAGATGGAAAAGCCCGAAGCGCACCCGAGTTCCCGCGTGAGCTTGATCGTCTCCTCGTTGCCGTGGTCGAGCAGCACTCGCTCCATCGGGAAGGAGAGGTCCTTCAGGATGGCGATGATTCGCTCGAAGCCCTTCTTCTTGTCGCGGTGGGGTGTGTGCACCAGCACCGGCAGGTCGTGGTCGGTCGCGAGGTTGAGCTGGGCGATGAGGTACTTCTCCTCCTTCGCGGTCTGGTCATCCAGCCCGATCTCACCCACGCCGACCACGCTCGCCTTTTCCAGATAGCGGGGCAGGATCTCCATGACCGCGGCATTGACCCGGTCGTCGTTCGCTTCCCGCGGGTTGAGCGACATGGTGCAGTAATGGTGGATTCCGAACTGGCGCGAGCGAAACCGCTCCCAGCCGATCAGCGTGTCGAAGTAGTCGATGAACGATCCGACCGAGGTGCGGTTCTGACCCAGCCAGAAGGCGGGCTCCAGGAGCGCCCGGATCCCCGCCAGGGCCATCTTCTGGTAGTCGTCCGTGACGCGGCTGAACATATGGATATGCGGCTCGAAGATGCGCATGGTTCTTGCCTTCTATTCTCCAACAATGCGCCGCAGGATGGCGCGAATCACGGGACGCGGTTCCCTCGGGAGGCGTTCCCTGGCGAACGGGACCAGATCGTCCCGCGCGAGCTTTTCGAGTCCCTCCGCCGCGGCCCGGCGCTGCTGATCATCGCCATGCTCCAGCCCGCCCACGATCCGGGCAAAGGTGCCGTCGGTCGGGGCGTAGGCGATCAGCAGATTGGTGCCCGGCCAGACCATCCGGCCCGCGATCTCGCGTTCGCTGGCGAGATCCTGGAGCATGCGTGACAACTCGACATTGGCGCCGCACTCGACGTCCAGCAGGGCGGAGAGCGGCTTCGCGAGGAACGCGGCCTTGAGGACCAGCCGGTTGAACCCCTCGACTCCGAAGCCTGGATGCGCCGCGGCCCGGACGGGGAGATTCGAGTCGCAGACCGCCGCGGAGAAGTGGGTCTCGACGTTGCTCCTGAGCGCCTGACTCAGCAGTTCGATGCTGCCGTCCGTGACGGGCAGCAGGCCGATGGCCCGGAGCAGGATGGTCCTCTCCTCGAGGTCACCGTGGTGGTACAGGTCGGTGAGTTGCCGGTCATCGGGCTTCCCGATCCGGAGCAATACCAGCCCGGCGGCATCCGCCAGGCGCCAGGCGTCCAGGTCGACCCGTGCCGGCCGCGGTCCACCGAGCGGCTCGGTCCTGAGGCCACCGCAAAGGAACGAGGATCCGAGCCTGCGCGTCAGGGCGGGGAGCAGCACCGGGATCGCTTCCGGCCCCTCGGTTTCCACCCGGCTGACCGCGGAGTGCCACCAGTCGAGCGGGCCGCCGTCCGATCGGCTGGTGAGTGCGGTTTCCAGTATTGTTCGCATCTCGGAGCTCACCGCAGAAGGTAGTCCCATCTCGAACATCCGATGGTAGTCGGGCGCGCCGCGGGCGACAAGGCAATCAGCCTTTCAGATGTTCCACCGCGTTCCTGAATAGAATCGCGCCGTCTCCCTCGCCACCCCCCAACGAGTCCATGTCGATCGCGCCCGTGGTCCAGTCGGGGTGATGGACCCGGAAGAGGGCACGCTCGGGGTGGGGCATCAGGCCCAGCACCCTTCCGGTCCGGTCCAGGAGGCCTGCCACATCATCGAATGATCCGTTCGGGTTGCCGGGAAAACCGGGGCGCTGCCCGCCGTCCGGCGTGACATAACGGAGCGCGACGCGGCCGGTGCGGACCAATTCCGCATGGATCCTCTCGTCCCCCGGAATGTAGCGACCCTCCGCGTGGGCCAGTGGCAGCGCCAGCCGCTCTCCCTGCCTCAGGAAGGCGCTTCCTGCCGACACGGCCTCGACATGAACCCAACGGTCCTCGTACCGGTTGGAGTCGTTGTCGGTGAGGGTGACCTCCTGCTTGCCGATCGGCTCGGCGAGGCCCGGCAAGAGGCCGGTCTTGACCAGCACCTGGAAGCCGTTGCAGATCCCCAGCACCAGTCCGCCGCGCTCCACGAGCCCGAGAAGGTCATCCTTGAGGTGATGGAGCAGTTCGATGGCCAGTACCTTGCCCCCCGAGATGTTGTCGCCGTAGGAGAAGCCGCCGGGGATGGCCAGAAGATCGAACTCCGAGAGAGACGTGCGGCCGGCAAGGAGCTCGTTGATGTGGACCTTCGTCGACACGGCTCCGAACCGTTCGAACGCGAAGGCGGTTTCCTCATCACAGTTGATGCCGGCGGCCCGGAGAACGAGGACTCTCGGCTTCATTTCGACCCCCTCGGGTTCTCTCCGGCCGGCGAACCGAAGTCGAGACGGCCGGAGAAGGCCGCTTCCAGCGCTTTCACCTCCTCGTCCACCACCAGACTGCGGTCGAGCCCTATCACTCTGAGGCGGCATTCCTCGATCGTCTGTCCGATGACGGCGTGGGGGACGTCCTGGAGGATCGTGGCGACCGACTCGAGGTCGCCCGGCCGCACCTCGGCGACGAAGCGAGTGGGCGACTCGGCGAACAGGAGGGTGTCGTTCCGTGCCACGGAACGCTGCATGTCGTCGGCCCTGGGGACATGTTCCAGGTCGACCTCCGCGCCGATCCCGCCGCTGAAGGTCATCTCGGCGAGGGCGACTCCCAACCCTCCGTCCGAGAGGTCGTGGCACGCTCGCAGCAGGCCGGTCGCGACCAGTCGCGAGACCGCTTCGAAGACCTTGCGTGCCCGCCCCAGATCGACGGTGGGCACGCTGGAACCCAGTTCACGATGAAGCTGGTACCAGCTCGACCCGCCCAACTCGGCCCGGGTCAGGCCGATCAGCACGATGCTGTTGCCGGCCTCCTTCAGGTCGCTCGTGACCGAGCGGCGCACGTCGTCGACCAGGGCGACGGAGGAGATCAGCAGCGTTGTGGGGATCGCTTCGGTGCCGTTGTCGGTGCGGTACTCGTTGTTGAGCGAGTCCTTGCCCGAAATGAACGGCGCCTGGAGCGCCAGGGAGGCGTCCCTGCAGGCCTCGGCGATTCGTACCACCGCGCCCAGGATTTCGGGACGCTCGCAGGAGCCGGCGCAGAAGTTGTCCAGCAGCGCGACCCGGTCGGACCGGCCGCCAACGGCGATCACGTTGCGGAAGGCCTCGTCGACGCAGAGCAGCGCCATCTGATACGGGTCGATCTCTCCGTAGGCCGGGTTGATCCCGCACCCCACCGCGATGCCGCGGTCAGAGTCGAGCCGGGGCCGGACCACGGCCCCATCCCCCGGAGAGAGCTGTCCCTTGCCCACGAACGGCTTCACCACACTTCCGGCCTGGACCTCATGGTCGTACTGATGGACAATCCAGGCCTTGCTGGCGACGTTCGGCAACGCCAGCAACTTCAGCAACGAGGCGCCGAGGTCGCCTGGACAGGGGAAGTCCGGCTCCCTCCCGACCCGTTCCGGATCTCGCGCCTCCCGCAGCGTCCTGGGAAGTCCGTTGTGAAGGAAGTCGAGATCCAGATCGGCCACGGGCTCGCGGTCGAACAGCAGTTCGAGCCGGCCGGTTTGGGTGTACTCCCCGATGACTGTCGCCTCCACGTCCTCCGCCGTGAACAGGGCCAGCAGCCGGTCCGCCTTTTCCGGCGGCACCGAGAGTACCATCCGCTCCTGGGCCTCGCTGATCCACGCTTCGGTGTAGGTGAGCCCGGCGTACTTCAGCGGCACCCGATCGAGGTGCACGATGGCGCCGCAATGCTCGGCGGTCTCGCCCACCGCCGACGAGAGCCCTCCGGCGCCGCAGTCGGTCACGCATGTGAAGAGGTCCAGATCCCGGGCCCGGAGCAGAACGTCGAGCACGCGCTTCTCGCAGATGGCGTTCCCGATCTGGACTGCGCCGGAGTCGATGGTCTCGGACCCGGAGTGGAGTTCCCTCGAGGAGAAGGTCGCGCCGTGCATGCCGTCCCGGCCGGTCCGCCCGCCGACGACCACCACCAGGTCGCCCGGCCTGGCCGACTTCTCCACCCGGTCGGCCGGGAGCAGTCCCACGGATCCGCAGAACACCAGCGGGTTTCCGGTATACCTCCGGTCGAACAGCACGGCGCCGTTGGCGGTGGGGATTCCCATCCGGTTGCCATAGTCCCGGACGCCTGCCACCACCCCCTTGAGAACGCGGAGCGGGTGCAACGCTCCGGCCGGCACCTCTTCGCGCGGGAGGTCCGGGGGTCCGAAGCAGAATACGTCGGTGGACACGATCGGACGGGCACCCAGTCCAGTCCCCATGGTGTCCCGCAGCACGCCACCGATGCCTGTGCCGGCGCCGCCGTACGGCTCGATGGCGGATGGGTGGTTGTGGGTTTCGACCTTGAAGGTGACGTGGAAGTCGTCGTCGAATTCCACCACGCCCGCGTTGTCCACGAAGACCGACACGCACCAGGGCAGATCGAGCCGCCGGGTGGCGTCGAAGATCGTCTCCTTCAGCATGTTGTCATAGGTGCGGTCGCCGATCCGGATCCGGCCCGCCAGGGTCTTGTGCTTGCAGTGCTCGGACCAGGTCTGGGCGATGGTCTCCAGTTCCACGTCGGACGGATTCCGACCCAGCGAGAGGAAGTGATCCCGGATGGCCCGCATCTCCAGCAGGTTCAGGGAGAGGCCCCCTTCGGCACTGACGCGCAGCAGGAGTTCGTCTTCCGCCGGCAAGGCAACCTCGATCCGCCGCTGGCCCCTTGAGACTCCATCCAGCGTCCCCCGGTGCGTGCTCTGATCACCGTCGACGCGAATCTCCTCGATGGCCTCGTTTCCCAGCACGCGCACCGCCGCCTCGCGCAGGCTGGCCGCGTCGGGCGCTCCGTCGATCAGATAGGCCTGATAGGTGTGGGCGGCGAGAATCGTCACTCCGGCGGCCCGCACGGCCCGCATCACGCCGTCCGCGGCGGGGTCCATGACACCCGGCTTCTTCACCACGTCCACTCGATGTTGAAAACCGGGCGGAAGACGTGCCAGCTCGGAGGCTTCCAGCACCGCGTGCTTCTCCGCCACCGGGTCGGTGAGAACCCTCTCCGCGACCCGCTCCACTTCCGACCGTCCGCCGGTCAGGGAGATGGCGTAGCCGAGGATGCTGCGGACCGACCGGACCTGCGTCAATCCGGCGCCCGTGAGCTCATCCCTGGCGGCGTTTCCCCTGGCGTCCGACAGGCCTTCTCGGACCTGAACTTCGATTCGAAATAGGTGTTGATTTGGGCTTCCTGCTGCCATGGGGCGACTCTAGCAGCCATTTTCCGCCACCGGTAGTCCGGAGGGCGACCCGTTCGGAGGAACCCGGAATCCTGGCGACCGCCGGGTCGTGCTCCGTTATCCTGGACGCGAGTTTTTTGAATCAGGAACATCGGCTGGAGATCTAATGCTCGCCCGAAAACCGGATCCGCTCCAGAACGCTCTCGACTTTGAGCGGCCCATCGTGGAACTGGAGCAGAAGATCGCTGACCTGGAGGAGCTCGCGGACCAGACGCACATGGATTTCTCGGCCGAGGTCCGGCCGCTGAGGGAGCTCCGGAACAAGCTGCTGAAGCAGATCTTCAGCTCACTGACCCCCTGGCAGATGGTCCGGCTGGCTCGCCACCCCCTGCGTCCGGTGACCGGCGACTACATCAACCTGATCTTCGAGGAGGTGATCGAGCTTCACGGCGACAAGGCCTTCGCGGACGACAAGGCGATCATGACCGCCCTGGCCCGGCTCGGGGACATGCGGGTGATGCTGATCGCCCATCGGATCGGCAAGACCACCGAGGAGCGACTGGCCGCGAACTGGGGCTGTGCCCATCCGGAAGGGTACCGGAAGGCACTCCAGAAGATGAAGCTGGCGGAGAAGTTCGGGCTCCCGATCGTGACCCTGATCAACACCAAGGGGGCGTATCCCGGCATCGGAGCGGAAGAAAGGGGACAGGCCTCCGCCATCGCCCGGAACATCCTCGAGATGTCGAAGCTGCGGGTACCCGTGGTTTCGTGTGTGATCGGCGAGGGCGGAAGCGGCGGAGCGCTGGGGATCGGGGTCTGCGACCGGCTGCTGGTGCTCCAGTACGCCTACTACTCAGTCATTTCGCCGGAGGGGTGCGCCGCGATTCTCTGGAAGGACGGGAGCAAGGCCGAGCAGGCGGCCATCGCGATGAAGATTACCTCGGCGGATCTCATGGAACTGGGCCTCGTCGATGAGGTGGTGCCGGAACCGGTGGGCGGGGCCCATCGGGATCACTTCAAGACGGCGATTGCGCTTCGCGATCGTATCTTGAAGGCCATACATGAATTAAAGAAAAAGAGCGTGGACCAGTTGCTGGCTGAGCGGTACGAGCGATATCGCTGGATCGGAAACACCGAGGAGTTGACCCGGTCGGTCAAGGAGGCTCACGCCCGAGGAGGGGCCTCGGCGCCCGTCATCGAGCTGGAGAGCGATGAAACACCGGAGTCTCCGGAGCCATCCAAGCAGCAGAAGGAGACTCACAAAACCAGGGGAGAGCCGTAGAGAGGGACTGACAGGAGAAACCTGGAGGTTCCCGTGGCAGTCGTTTCAATGGTGAGCATGAAGACGAGGGAGCCGGACGTCTCCGGTCAGCTCAAGCCAGGCCAGAAGGCGGACGGCGAGATCATTCGCGCCTGCCAGGCGGGAGATGACGCCGCCTTTTCTGAACTGGTCGCGAGATATAGCGGTCGGGCGTACTGGGTGGCGCTCGGTCTGCTTGCCAACCAGGAGGAGTCCCGGGACGTGATCCAGGACGCCTTCCTGCGGGTCTACCGGGCCATCGACAGGTTCGACTTCAACCAGAATTTCTACACCTGGCTCTACAGGATCGTGGTCAACCTCTCGATTGACCGACTGCGCAAACTGTCCAAGGCCCGCAGTGTGGCGATTGACGATGTCGGTGAGCCAGCTGCTCCATCTTCGCCGGAGGTTTCGCCCGGGCGGGGCCTGGAACAAACCGAGACGGCTCGAGAGGTTCATGAAGTGCTCGCTAGATTGCCGGAGAAGTATCGAGCAGTGATGGTGCTCAGAGAACTGAACGGCCTTTCGTGCAAGGAAATCGCGGGCATTGTCCGCTCATCCCACGCGACTGTCCGCTGGCGCCTGCACATGGCGCGCAAGCAGTTCAAGGATGAGTGGGAACGTCGCGAGGTCCGCAAGGAGAGAGGGGGGGCATGCCATGAGCTGTAGGAAGTTCAGAGGCCAGACTCCCCTGGCGGTGGGACACGATCTCCCTGCCGACCAGCAGCGCACCTTCGACGAGCACCTGCGGGGCTGCCTCTCGTGCTACCGGGAGTACCGGGACCATGCGGACGCGCTCGCGGCGCTGAATCCACTGCGGGCTCCAGCGTCCTTCGACGCGCCGGACGGACTGGTCGACGCGATCATCGCCGGGGTCTGGGCGGCCGAGCCTGGGCCATTGGCGCCTCATCCTACTCCGTTCTGGGCCAGACCATCCCGAACGATCCGGTACGGTCTGCCGCTGGCTGCCACGGTGCTGATCTTCTCCCTGGCGGGCCTCTACCTTTCCATGGTCGGCGGCGAGCCACAGGGGCGCGTTCCCCAGATTCCGCCGTACGTCTCCAGCCCGACGCTCCGGCCGATCAGCAATACGCCAGATGATGAGATCGGTCCGGTGTACGTGTTCCCCGAGCGTTTCCATCCTGGCCGACTGCGGCATGTCGGGCCGGCTTCTCTTCGGTGGTCCGAACCACTGCCCCCGGCGGCGGTCCCGATCAGCGAGCGGAATGATTTCTGAACCGACAATCCTGCGCCAGCTTGCCTTCAGCGTTCTCGTCCTGACGGCGGTCTCCCCTGACCTTCGCTCCCAGGTTCAGCCGCGCACCGTCGCTCGGGCCTCTACCGCGGTGGCCTCCCCAGGGGAACGATCTCCGCGCAGTGGTGCGGCGGGTCCGACCCTCGTTCGTTCTGCTGCATGCCGAGCACCGGCGCACGAAGTTCGGTGTCGACATCGCGGAGGCGACCGTGACCCCGTTCTCCGGCATCCTGTTCGACCCGAACGGATACATCCTGACGGTCGGCCAGGTGATCGAAGGAGCGGAGATGATCTCCGCGGAGGATCACCGGGGGGAGTTCGAGCTCTGCCAGGCGATCGGCTACGACCCGGCCAGTGGAGTGGGGGTGCTGAAGATCAGCCCGCGGGAGGACGGACAGCCGATTCAGGAGAGCGAGTCCGCGGCTGAAGTCGGCCAACCGATCTTCTCCCTGGGCAATCCGTACTATCTCGGCGCGACCCTCAGCGTGGGGCACGTGACCGGCACCGGACGAACGATCGAGTCCAGGGGGCGCGTCTGGACCAACCTGCTGCAGCTCTCGTTGGCGGTGAATCCGGGAGATCAGGGAGGGCCGATCCTGGACTACCAGGGCCGCCTCATCGGGATGGTCCTGACGAGGTATCGCCCGCCCGCCATCGCCTCCCTGGAGGATGTGGATGTCAGGGGGATCTCCTTCGGGCTGCCGGCGCAGGACGCCTTGATCACGGCTCGCAACCTGATCGAGGTGCATGGCCAGGTAACCTCCACCGAATCTACGGGCGGCGGCAAGCCCTGGCTCGGAGTGCGGATTCAGAGTATCGAGGATCCGATCCTGATCTCCCAGTTGAAGCTCGGGCCGGACCGCGGGGTGCTGATCGAGAGCGTGTTCAACGACTCGCCGGCGCGGAAAGCGGGACTCGAGAAGAACGACGTCATCGTCGAGTTCGACCGGAGCGAGGTCCAGGGACTGCGGCATTTTGGTGAATTGGTCCGACGCAGCAAGCCGGGCAGCAAGGTCCCGGTGCTCGTGATACGGGCCGGAGATCGCCAGTTGGTCGAAATGGTGATTGGCGAAAGGCGAACGATCGAAGAGAAGTAGCTTTCCAGGAGGTGATTCATGTGAATCACTTCATTCGAAGAGTCCTGGCTCGTTTTGCCCATCCATTCCTGCTGCGGACGCTGAAACGGTCGAGGTAAAGGTCATGCGGCAGGGGCAGGCGCTCGTCCTGACACAAGGGATTTAGGTCGATCCGATTCCGGGCTTCTGTACCATTCCTGGCGATTGGAGCGATCCGGATGAAGTCGATTCTCTACGTCTGTTTGCCGGCCGTCCTCATGGTGACCGGTTGCCTCTCCGGGACTACCGCCGAGGACCCGATTCCGGGTCCCCTGCAGGACGCCGGGATCATCGCCCTGGAGAGCGGAGAGAACCTGCAGGTGAACATCTCGGCGCTGGTGGAGGGGAGCGTTTCCGAGGTGATTCCGTGGTTCAATGACAGGGTCTTGATGGAAAAGTGGCTGGCGGAGGAAGTGCAGGTCGATCGCGGTGAAGAGTCCGTGTTCCGGCTTGCTTGGCCGTCTGCCGGGATTGAGATCAAAGGCAGGGTGGTGGAGCAGGGGCTTGACAGGTGGCAGGCCGTGGAATGCGAACTGGAGCCGTACGCCGGCCTGGACGTCACGCACCTGAAGATCTCAGCCGAACAGGAGGCTCCCGGTTATACCCGGATCCGGCTGCAGCAGTGGCCGTTCCGCGGAGGGGCCGAGGGCGAGGCCGCGGCGCAAACCCATCTCGAGGGTTGGTCGAGAGCGCTGACCGTGTTGAGGAGCGCGGTGGGATCGACTCTGCCGACGACGCCGGCGCCGCCGCCGATGTAGGGGAACACGGCCTCGAAGGAGCACTCCGCCAGCCGGAGGCTCCTGGTCAAGGCTCTTGATACCGCCGCCGCAGTTGCCCGCACGCGGCATCAATATCCCTGCCCCGACTCCGCCGCACCGTGGTCTTGATTCCTCCCTGTTCGAGAAGCGACGCCATCCGGTCCACCGCGGCATCGTCCGGTCGCTCGAAGCCGGTCTCCGTGACCGGGTTCAAGGGAATCAGGTTGACGGTGCAGCGGACCCCCCGCAGCAGGGCGACCAGTTCCTTCGCGCACTCCACGCTGTCGTTCACGCCCTTCAGCAGGACGTACTCGAAGGTGATTTCCCGCCCGGTCCGCCTGAAGTAGCGGGTCGCCGCTGCCAGGACATCCGCCAGGGGCACCCGATCGAGACCGGGGATGAGGCGTCCTCGCAGCTTCTCGTTCGGGGCGTGGAGCGAGATCGCGAGGTTGATCTGGCGGCCCAGTTCCTCCAGGCGATCGATCTTCCCCGGGATGCCGATGGTGGAGAGGGTGATTCGCCGGGCCCCGAAGCCGACGCCGTCCGGGTGGTTGAGAGTCTCCAGCGCCTGCCTGACCGCTTCGAAGTTGTTGAGCGGCTCGCCGCCGCCCATCAGTACCAGATTGGTGAGGCGTCCCCCGGTCTCCGGCAGAAGTTCTCGCGCCACCAGGAACTGCTCGATGATCTCGCCGGCGGAGAGGTTCCGTTCCAACCCTGACATGCCGCTGGCGCAGAAGGCGCAGCGGATGCCGCAACCGACCTGGGTGGAAACGCAGAGCGTGGTGCGGTCTCCCTCGGGGATGATCACCGATTCGATTCTCTGACCGTCCTGGAACTCCAGCAGCAGCTTGGAGGTTCCGTCCTCCGAGTCGCTCCTCAGGACCACGCGGCTGCCGCGCACCGCGTACCTCTTCTCGAGCTCCTCCCGGAAGCGGAGCGGAAGATCGGTCATCTCGCCGATCGTCCGCGCCCCGCGGGAGAAGGTCCAGCGGCGGACGATGGCGGGGTGGAACTTGCGGGCTCCCGGCAGCGCCGCCAGGCGATCGAATCCGGAGATC
>JAZDLC010000390.1:0-8270 GCA_043802345.1 Planctomycetota bacterium
ACGGTCTTGTTCACGTAAACGTCAGGGTTGGCGAGGATGGCGCTGATCGGAGTGATCTCTCCTTCGCTGACCCCGGCGCCGAAGGTCTTGGTGATGCCGGGCTGTTCGGAGGCTGCCTGGCCGCCCGCGTCGGCGGCGGTGGTCGATCCGCCCTCGTCACTCTTCGGTCCGCAACCTGTGATCGCCAGCAGGGCGATCAGAATCGGTAGCCTTCGCATCTCAGTCGCTCCAAGTATCTCACAGCGGAAAACTGGGTATTCTAGCGGATGCGGCGGGGGAATGCTCGGCCTGTCTTGGTGTCGTGCCCACGAACTGCTCGTACTCAGTCCCTGCGGGACTGAGTACGAGTACGAAACGAGATGCCCCACTCCTTGCGCGAAACTGGCGGCCTGCCGGCCCACCTACGACTTGAGCGCCTGGTGAACCTTCCCGACCATCTCCGGGCCGGGGGTGAGCGTCGCGGCGCTGTCGAACTGCTCACTCGCGGATCAATACCTGACACAAGCTCCCCCCCGGGTGCGCTCATGGTCGCGGCGCCGTCGCGTTCCCGGCGGAAGCCAAACCCGGACTGTGCGGCTCAACCTCGTTTTTCGATCTTGTCGGCGATTTCCTGCCAGGAGACGATCTTGAAATTCTGCAGGCCCCGGTCATTCTTGTCGTCCTGGGCCACGAAGATTCCGGCCGGGAAAAGGGTGCCCAGCGACGCGCTGTTTGCGTCGATGCCGTCGGTATGTGTGACCCGGTCGATCGTGCTGGACTCTGCGACCGAAAACCGGCCCACATACTCGTTGCGGCCCTCGCGTCGGTAGACGGCGAAATCGTCGGAACCCTGGCTGGATGCGATCAGATAGCCGGTTGCATCGGCGCCGTTGTACAGGGCGAGACCCTCGACATCATGAGTCAGGTGCCCCCGCTCGCCAGTGCGATCGACCAGAACCCGGTCGGAGCCAGCATCTGGCGCGGCTGAGTACTTCCAGATGCCCACATTCTCCTCACCCACATAGAGATGTCCCAGTTCATCGTCCGCGACAAGTCCCTCCGTCTGGCTTTCGATTCTGAGGCGGCGGACCCGCTCCGCGCCGAACGGCACCGCGTCACGCTCGAAGATCCTCCATTGCTCGACGAAGAACGAGTTCTCAATGCCAAGGTCTTCCCCAGAAATGAAGGCATACAGCGCGCCGTCGTCGGCCGACCGGTAGAGGCACACACCTTCCGGATCAACGCTCAGGTTGAAGTTCGAGTCGGGGATGCGCTCGAGCAGACGTGAGTCCGGATCCAGTCGGTAGAGCAGCAACTGTTCGTGACGTTTCTCGCCGGCGGCGACCACGGTGATCCGCCCGCCGCGGAACGGAATGCCGGAACGTAAGTCCACGTTGTTGATGCGTCCGTGTTCCAAGTACTGAAGCTCCCGGCCCTTGAGATCGTAGACGCCCAGGCCTCCCTTTTTGTCAGTGCCGAGCACCACGGTTTTCAGGGGATCGGTGGGATGCACCCAGATGGCCGGGTCGTCGGCCGCATCGCCCTCGTGGAGAACCTGCTGCGTCTCGGCGGCGGCCGCGACGACCGCTCCCGGCAGCGCGGTTCCCTGTTCGGTCAGCAGCGGCCGCAACAACCACGCGAGCAGGCCCACGGTCAGCGCCGCAATCGTCAATTCGACAGGCGTGCATCTCCTCAGCATGCCCGGTTCTCCTCGTCCCTCATGAGCGTATCGCAAGCGACAGAGTGATATCTCGCCAAGCAACGAGCTTGAAATTGGATGATCCACTATCGTCCCGTTCATCCTCCGAAACGAACAGGCCCTCGCTGAAGCGGCTGCCCATGGGCGCGGAGACCAGGTCGATGCCACCCGCGTCGGTAACCGCGTCGATCCCGTTCGCCGAGATGATCTCGAAACGGCCCACGAATTCGTTCTCGCCGAGGCGGCGATACACGACGAAATCATCCGAGCCCGCACTCGAGGCGATCAAGTAGCCGCCAGCCTCGCCGCCGCAGGAGAGCGTCAGACCGTCCACTTCGCAGAAGAGGTTGCCCAGCAGTCCCGTTGAATCGATCCGAGTCCGAGGTGACTTGTCCTGCGGGTTGACGCTGAGCTTCCAGATCCCGACGTCCTGCTCGGCCACATACAGGTGGCCCAGGTGATCATCCGCCACCAGGCCCTCGGCCTGGGAATCAAACTCCAACCTTCGGATCCGCTCCATGCCCAAGGGAACCGTGGGGCGCTCGAAGATCCGGTACTGCTCGACCCAGAAGCGGCCCTGCTGTTCAAGATCCTCTCCGGACACGAAAGCGAACAGAGTGCCGTCCACCCTCGACTGGTACAAACAGACTTCTTCCGGATCAACACCCACGTTGAAGCGCGCGTCCGGGAGTTCCTCGACCAGGCGCGTGACGGCATTCAGCGTGTAGAACACCAACTGCTCATGCTCTGTCTCCGCGCCAAGAATGAGCGTTGTCAGCGTCCCTCCGAGCGGAACCGCGGGACGGAGATCGACGGCATTGATGCGGCCATTCTCAAGGCACTGGAGCAACTCGCCCCCCAGGTCGTAAACGGCCAGGCCCCCGCTCTCGTCTGCGCCCAGAATCAGGCTCAGTTCCGGAGCGCTGGGGTGAACCCAGATGGCCGGGTCCGCCGAGTCTCCGCACGAGATGCCACCCAGCACCGTCTCCACGACGGCGCGCACATCTGCGGCGGCCGGATCACGCCGGAGAAAGCCGATCAGCGCCGCCACCAGAAGCACTGCGGCCAGCGCCGCCAACGCGGCCCGGCCGGGGATCCCGAGGGCCGAACCGGACCGTCTGGCTGGACTTGTGCCGGCCAGAAGAACAGGCGGCTCGAGGTCCATTTCCTCATAGAGCGCCGCGACCGCCCGCTCGGTAGCGCGGCCCGGGTCGTGAAACAGGTCCTGCGCGATTCGCCGGCGAATCTCGCTCTTTTGCTCAGGATTCGCGAGTAACTGCGGCACGAGTTCGCGAAGTTCGGCCGGCTCTTTTGCGATCTCGCCTCCCTGACGCCCCCAGGTTTCCAGGTCGAACCCCTTGCTATTCGGTCCGTCGAGGATCTCAGGAACGTCCATGAAGATGATCGGGCGATCGAGCAGTGTGTATTCGTTGGCCACAGACGAGGCATCGGTCACCAGCAGATCCGCGGCGTGGAGCAGCGGAACGACGTCCGCGTCGAAGACCGCCGCGAAGCGAGGGGCCCGCATCTCTTGCAGGCGCCGGTTCCAGTCGATACTGCATTCCGGGTCGAGGTCTGCGTGGTCATGCGGCTTCACGATCAAGTTGACCGGCAGCATCAGGAGTTCGTCAAGGATCTGCTGGCCGCTACGAAACAGGGAATTGCCCGCATCCCCGGTGGGGGCGTAGAGCACCGTGGGAAGCGCAGCGTCCAGATCGAGCCGCTCGAGGGTTGTGGTTCGATCCAGACTTCCATCACGTAACCGGTCCAGCTTGGGCAACCCGATCAGCTTCAGTCGCTCGTCCCCTTCCTCGAAGAGACCAGACTCGATGAACTTCCGAAGGTGATACTGTCCTGGGAGAAACAATCGGTCGTACCGCAGCGCCTTGCGCTTGATGGAGTAGTTCTTGAACGAGACTCCGTGGAAGATCTGCACTGAACGGCGAGCAAACTTCGGATGCAGGCGCTCCGAGAAATTCGCGCTTACGTACAGATCCACCGGCAAGAACCTGGCCAGCCTGCGAGGCAAGATGCCATCGTGGATTCCATGGGCTGCATAGAAGGAGCGCAGGAACCCGCCGGCACCACGCTCATGGCGCCGATGGTGGCCGAGATACGCAGTGTGATACTGAGCTACTCGGGCGTCTGCGCGCAGACGTCTCGAAAGCGGCTGGTACATGACCACGTTGACGCCGTTGTTGGCCGAGAACAGGACCCGGCGGCGTGATGATCGTCCCAAGCGCATGTGGTTTGCTCCGTGCTCGTCCGGTTCGGCTGGGAGCGTAGCCGCGGGACGCCGCTGCTACAATCCGTTTCGACCAGCCTGACTCGGGGAGCATGAATCGTGTTTCGAATGGAGATAGTAGCGTGGCTTCGCCAACCATCTGCTTGCAATGTCATGGTTATTCCCGCGTTGGCCTTGACCCTGATGTGCGGTCGCTTTTTCAAGCTCGATTCCGCGCGCCCTCCTTCAGCTTGATGACCTCGAAACGCTCGATCCGGACCTCGGCGCCCTCCTGGATGCCCGCCTTCCGGCGGGCGATGGCGAGTTGATCTTCCACGGTCGCTACCCCCTCCACGCCTGGCAGCAGAACACCCCGCCGGCAGTGGTCGTCGGTGACGACGACGCCGAAGCGCATGGGGTCGAGCTCGTCTTCCGAGGTGATCGCCTCCAGCGGTCCGAGCACGCTGATCTCCAGCGTGAGCTCCGCCAGCTCTTCCCGGGTCACCGGCGAAAAGCGCGGATCTTCAAACGCCGCCACCTTTGCCCGTTCGACCGTTTCCAGAACGAGATTGTCCTCCTGCGGGCGGAGCGAACCCATGCAGCCGCGCAACTGTCCCCTGGCCGTCCTCAGCGTCACGAACAGCGGAGCCGAGCGGGCGAGCGCGCCTTTGGCCGCGGGGAGGCGGAATTCCGTTCCCTGGAGTTTCGCGCGGATCGCTTCGCGGGCCAGCCCGGGCAGCAGGTCGAGTTCGGAGCTCTCCACTCCGCTCCCGTCATGAAAGACCGAGACCAGATACCCAACGCCGAAAGGATGTTCGTAGGAGAGCACGGCCGGCCCGCTCGCCTCGAAATCGAGCGCGGCCGCCACCGCGAGCGTGGAATGAAAGGCATCCTCGCAGGCGTCGCGGCGCAGGTCCTGGTCCAGCGAGGAGAGCCGGTCCAGACGGCCCGCCGCCAGCAGGTCGCGCAGCGCATGATCGAACTCCACTCCTCGCCTGCAGAAGCCGGCTGGCCCGGAAGGAGTGGCCCCGTGGCTCATGTCGCCAGAGGCGATCAGCGCGGGGCGGCCTCCGAGGCCGGCCAGCGCCTCCCGGAGCACCTTCCCGAACCGGACCAGGCCATCGACGTCGCAGCGCATGGGGAGCGACATGACGCACGTCGGCCGCGTGAACCCGGCTTCGACGAGGAAGCAAAGGGGCACGACCGAGCCGTGGTCCAGTTCCTCGTCCCCGATCTCGAACGTCGCTACCTGCCATCGCTCCGCCGACTCACGGATCCGACGGGCCAGTTCCAGGTCGTTCGGCAGACTGACCGACGCCTGCTTCGCGCCGAAGCGTCCCAGGTCTCCCGTCAGCCGGCTCCCGGAGAAGAAACCGAATGCGCGGTCGGCCCGGGGCGCGTGGGGCGAGATCAGCAACAACCGGTCTGCTTGGGAAAGCGCGAGGCGCCGGGCAAACTCCCGGCAGGCATCGACCGTCTCCTGGCACTCGGCAAGCCTGGCCCCGCCGACATCCGGCACGATGATCGGCGGATGGGGGAGCAGGCCGCTAAAGGATGGACGGACGGCATTCATGAACGCCCCCTGTGCGGTTGGAAGTCGAGTCTACCGATCCGTAGGATGCGTGGCCCGTTCGATCCGCTACCCCCAGGAGAAATGATGGGTCTTTACGAGGAATTCGAGTGGCGGGGAATGGTCCAGGATGCGACGCAGGGCCTGCGGGAGCTGCTGTCTTGCGGCAAGGTGGCGGCCTACGTCGGGTTCGACCCCACCGCGGATTCGCTGCACGTGGGTTCCCTGCTGCCTTTGACCGTTCTGACCCGCCTGCAGCGGTTTGGCCATCATGTGGTCGCTGTCGTGGGTGGCGGCACCGGCATGATCGGGGATCCGAGCGGCAAGTCGGACGAGCGCAATCTGCTGAACGAGGAGCAGATCGCGGCGAATGCGCGGGGCATCCAGGCCCAGATCGCCCGCTTCCTCGACTTCGACCGCGCGGACAATCCGGGCCGGATGGTCAACAACCTGGAGTGGTTGGGCGCGTTTCGCATGGTCGACTTCCTGCGGGATGTCGGCAAGAACTTCACCGTCAACTACATGATCGCCAAGGAATCGGTGAAGCGGCGGTTGGGATCGGAGCAGGGCATCTCCTACACGGAGTTCAGCTACCTGATCCTGCAGGCGTACGACTTCCTGGCGCTTCACGATCGCCACGGCGTGATTCTCCAGGTGGGCGGCAGCGACCAGTGGGGCAACATCACCGCCGGGATCGATCTGATAAGATCGCAACGGGCGAAGAAGGCGCACGGACTGGTCCACCCGTTGGTGACCTCCGCCACGGGCGTGAAGTTCGGCAAGACCGAGGAGGGCACGGTCTGGCTCGACCCGAAGCGGACCTCTCCCTACCGCTTCTACCAGTTCTGGATGAATACCGCCGACAGCGACGTCATCCAGTACCTGAAGTTCTTCAGCTTCCTGGAGGAGCCGGAGATCCAGGCCCTCGAACAGGCACACCTGCAGGCCCCTCATCAGCGCGCCGCGCACAGGCGGCTGGCGGAAGAAGTCACCCGCATGGTCCATGGGGAAGAGGCGTTGGGCCGGGCTCAGCGGGCGACCGAGATCTTCTTTGGGGCCGAACTGGACGATCTGGACCTCGGCGAGACGCTTGAACTGTTCGCCGACGTGCCTTCCACGAGCATGAGCAGGGACGAGTTCGGTTCCGGCGTTTCGATCGTCGACATGCTGGTCGCGACGGGCGTGGCAAAAGGAAGGAAGGACGCGCGCCGCTCCATCGAAGGCGGCGGCATCTACGTCAACAACCGGCGGGTCGAAGATGCCGATGCTCGTTTTTCACCGGAGCAGGCGATCGGCTCCGAGCTATTCGTGCTGCGCAAGGGGAAGAAGGCGTATCACCTGCTCAGGATCGAGTAGCAGGACGTTCTGGCAAGGCGTCCGCAAGGAGTCGTCCCGTGACCATCGTCGTTCGCAGGCATCTGGATCTCCTGGACCGGGACGGCCCGCCGGGTGCGGCCGAGGTCTGCGTGGTGCTGCTCCACCTGGGCGGGCCTTTGAGCCTGGAATCGGTGGAGCCGTTCTATGTCGACGACTGGTCCGGCCCGGGCTCGGGCAGTGGGGGCTTCTCGCTTCAATCCAGGCGGGATGCCGCGAGGCAGGCGTTCGAGGCGGTCCGGGACCAGCTCACCGCTGACTACCAGCGGCTCGGCGGCGGCTCGCCGGTGAACGATCTGGTCTCCCAGCAAGCGCGGGCGCTCGAGAACTGCCTCTGCCATCGTCCCGTGATGGCGGCTTCTCGCGGCGGGCGGTTTCGGGTGTTTCCCGGCTTCCGTTTCGGCACCCCTGACATCGCCTCGGCGGTGGCCGCGGCCAGGGAGACGGGTGCTGACCGGGTGATCGGCATTCCGCTCTACTCTCTGCCAGCCGTGTCGACCACTGGGGCGTGCGTGCCGGAGTTTCAGAAGGCGTGCGAGCAGCACGGGTATCAGGGCAGGAACCTCGTGATCGAGCCGTTCTCGGAGCGGCCCGAGTTCCAGGGCGCCACGGCGGTCCGCCTCCGCCGCACGCTCGATCTGATTCCGGAAGAGCTGAGGGCCGAGGCTGCCGTTCTGTTCTCGGTTGTGTCGGAGCCCCTCGGCCGGAAGGGGATCGCCCGGTTCCTCGAGCAGGTCGAGGCGGCCGCGCAGGCGATTCTGGCCGGCGCGGGAGTGGACGAGTCGAGGAGCGCGGTCGCCTTCCTGGATCGTGGCGGGCCCGGCCGCTGGCTCGAGCCGGCTTTGCGAGCGGTGGCGGCGGCGCGGGTCGAGGGCGGAAACCGGGCGCTGGTGGTCTTGCCGCTGGGGTGGGTCACCGACGACTTCGAGACCCTGCACGAACTCGACATGCGCGTACCCGCGGAGCTCTCCGCGCTGGGGATCGAGAAGTACCGCCGGGTCCCCCTGTTCAATGCGGATCCCGAGTTCATCCAGCTTCTGGCGCAGTTCGTGACGGAACGGCTCGGGGAGGCTTCATGAGGCGTGCGCCGGTGGGGCTCCTGTGGCTCTGTCTGCTCCCGGCCTGCGCCGGACCGGCAGAGGATGCCGTGCGCGTGGCCGGTCCGGTCGAGCGGATTTCCGGTCACACCGTCTCGCTCCGCATCATGGAGGATGGCGATCACGTCGATCTCGATCTGGCAAGGCGCCGGCTCGCGCTCTACCTCGATTCGCCCAGAGAGAGCGAGTTGTTCTCGGAGCGGCCGATCCGGCTCGAGGAACTCCCGGTGCCTTTCGGGTGCTGCTGGCTCCGCGTGGCGGACGACGTGACCTCCATTCCGTGCCTGGTGACACCGCTGGGACGTCTGGTCCTCTGCCGTCTCGATG
>JAZDLC010000391.1:0-2571 GCA_043802345.1 Planctomycetota bacterium
CTCGCCGCGTCATACCTTCTCCGAACCGGGTGCCCATCACCGGTCGTGGCGGGACATGGGATGATATCCGATCAGAGCGCGATCGGCAAATCAGAGTCTCGGGGCATCATCTATGGTCCCCTGGCTGCCCGGGTAACGGAGCGGCACGCCGCCGGCGAGTCCAAAATCTGTGCGGACACGGTCGTCTGGCCCCTGCAAGGCCCGAATTCGCCGGTCCGCGAGCCGTTTCTCAGGCACCTTCCCGGGCGGGCGATCTCAGCGCCTGGCCCGAGAGCTGCTTGGCCGCGAGAACCTCCGCCGGCGCGTTCTTCTCCCGGTCCACCAGATGCCACGAGACCTCGTGCCGCTGGTTGAGTCCGTCGATCTTCTCCCAGAGGTCGCGGTGCTGGACGCTTTTCCCGGCGGCCGTCTCCCAGCCTCGCTGCCGCCAGCCGGGGATCCAGCGGGTGGCGCCATCCCGCGCGTAGCTGGAGGTGGTGTAGAGATGCACTTTCATCCGCCGGCGCAGGGCGGAGAGGGCCGCCACCGCTGCATGGAGATGCATCTGATTGGCGGAGGTCTGCTCCACCCGGCCGGAGATCTCCTTGCGATGGTCGAGGTGCCGCAGCACGACGCCGAAACCGCCTGAGCTGGTCTTCCCCGAGAACGACACGCAACAGAACAGGTGAGCAGCCTCCCGGTCGTCCAGCGGCAGGTCCGGGCCGGGCAGGGCGGAGCGGGCCAGCGCGTCCGCCCGCTCGTTTCCCGGGTTCCCGGAATGTCCGCGGACCCACTTCCAGGTCACCACGTGACGGGCGATCTCCCGGTCCAGCGCCTGCCAGAGTTCCTGGTTCTTGACCGGTTCCCCATGCTTCGTGACCCAACCCCGCTTTCGCCAGCTCTTGATCCAGGTGGTGATCCCCGTCTTGAGGTAGGTGGAGTCGGTGACGATCTCGACCCGGCTCGGTTGCTCGAGCGCCCTCAGCGCGGAGATGGCCGCGGTCAGCTCCATCTGATTGTTGGTGGTCTTCTCGCACGCGCCGTGCAGTTCGAGCGTGCGGCCGTCGACGTGCTGGATGACCGCGCCCCAGCCACCTGGCCCGGGATTGGGGCTGCATCCTCCATCGGTGAAGATCGTGATCGGCTTCATCCCCTGATCATACCCCTTGTGCTGAATCCGGCCCGATGCTGCCGGCAAGCGTCCGGAGCAGAATCTGGGCCCTCGGATCGAGCGGCGGAATGGCGGAATGGCGGCCGCAGATCTCGCGGTACGCCGCGATCAGATCGAGCGGCCCGTTCGCCAGCACGGCTCGCATCCTGCCCGGCCGCGCGAATCGATCGATGGTGTCGATCATCAGCGCGCCGGCGTAGGTTCCCCAGCGCTCCGTCCTCGGGCCGTTCGAGAAGGACCAGATCAGGCTCTCCAGCCGGTCCGGAGCGGTTTCCGGGTCGAGGAGTTCCGCCAGGTTCTGCTCGAAACGGCGCAGCGCGCCGCGGGCACGGGAGTCCTGGACCGGCGTCCGCCGACCCTGGGCGTCGTACCGTTCCGCCTCCGGCAAGGCCAGGAACCCGGCGCACCCTTCGTTCAGCAGCGCGTGCAACAGCCGTTCCGGGCCGGCCGTGAGGGGCCCGGTGAGACCAGACCGTTCCAGGGAATGCTCGTACCGCACATGGAAGAGCTCTGGCGCGATCCGCCGCGCGAGCTTCCTGCCGAGTGCCCGCTGATCGAGGGGGACTCCCGGGCCGCCCGTGCTTCCCGCGAGGGCGAGAGCGTCCAGCAGCAACGCGCGCCCTCCCCGCCAGGGGACCAGGCCGATCGGCTGCCCCTCCTTGAGGCCGAGAGTCAAGAGCAGCGGCAGGGGCGGGCCCGAGTCCGTGCTCTCCGGGAGAAGGCGCGCGACCCGGGACCGGATCGCGTCGGAGCGTGCGGCCAGGACCTCCTCCAGGGTCCGCACGGAACGGAGGGCTTCCGCGGGCGCCCGGGCCGCCGCGCGGAAGGTCAACGCGGACGGCTCCCCCGCGGTTCCCCTGGACGCGCGCAGGGCCGCCTCGACCTCTTCCGCCGACAGATCCACCAGGAATCCGATCGCCGCGAGGGTCTCGCCGAGGAGGTCGGACGGGTTCAGCTCCGCGCCCTCCTGCCCCAGAAAGGCGAGCATCTCGAGGGCGGGCTGGACCGAGACCGGGAGATCCCCCCGCAGCGGTTCCGGAGGGAGGGATTCGGTGGTCGTGCAGGCAGTGAGGAGAAAGAGAGCCAGGAGCGAGGCGGCAGCGCGGGTCATTTCCGGATGAGAACCAGTTCGTGCTCGATTGACTCCCGGCCGGGAATCTCCAGGGTCAGTCGGAGCTTCTCGCTGTCGTCTGGCACCTCCGCCCAGATTCCCCGCCCCATCGGCCCGCCCGGAACGGTGCGGTCGAGGATCTGGTCCCGCTCCTCCAGGATGTTCCACAAGGTCAGGGTCGGCCATTCCGACACGATCCCCAGGAGCGCATCGACCTCGACCAGCGCCGGGGACCGGTCCAGATGGAACGGGCCGAACGGCCCCTCGCTCTCGACCGGCGTCGGGCTGTCCGCCGCCCCTTGCGACACGC
>JAZDLC010000392.1:0-2211 GCA_043802345.1 Planctomycetota bacterium
CTGACTTCATCCGCCTGAGGAAGTCCCTGGCCGCGGGGAAGATGTGGGGGGACGAGCTGACCGAGTCGATTCTGCCGGCGAACAAGCCGAAGGTGGATGCGTGATGAACAAGTCTGATGCTCCGGTCCGGAGTTCCCTGGAAGAGGGTGGAGCGCTGCTCCGGCTGACCCTTTCCCGGCCCAACGCGAATATCCTGGACACCAAGATGGTGGACGCGATCAGGAGCGAAATCAGCTCGCACGCTTCGGCGCCGGGGCTGCGGACGGTTCTGTTCGACTCCGAAGGGAAGCACTTCTCGTTCGGAGCCTCCGTGGAGGAACACCGCCCCGGTGAGGTGGACGACATGCTGCCCGGCTTCCATGCGATGTTCCGGGAACTGGCGAAGTCGGGGAAGGTGTTGCTGGCGGCGGTCACCGGCATGTGCCTGGGGGGCGGGCTGGAGTTGGTCAGCTTCTGCCACCGGATCTTCGCCCGGCCGGGATCCCAGTTCGGCAATCCGGAAATCAAGCTTGGAGTGTTCGCACCGCTCGCCTCCGTGGTCCTACCCCACCGGGTGGGGCAGCCGGCAGCGGACGACATGCTTCTCTCGGGGCGGAATGTGGGCGCCGAGGAGGCGCTCTCCATGCGGCTGATCGACGAGCTGGCCGATGAGCCGAAGGCGGCGGCCCTAAACTGGCACCGGGACCATCTGGCGCCGCTCTCCGCACGGGCCCTGTTCCACGCGGTGGCAGCCGCCCGTCTGCGCCTGCATCGAGATCTGGACGAGGCACTGAACGAGGTCGAGAGGCGATACCTGGAAGACTTGATGGCTACTCATGATGCGCCGGAAGGGATCAACGCCTTCCTCGAGAAGCGCCCCCCGGTCTGGCAGCATCAGTAGCGACAATGATCAGACTCCCTGGGCGGGATTCCGCGGCCAGCGGAAGGTCGGGCTGAGCGCGCCATGCCAAGAGTTGTTCTTCTCGGTCCCCAGCGGCTTCAGCCGACCATCGCGGGCGCAATCCGCGCGGCCGGTATCAAGGGCAAGATCGCCACGGTCACGGCCGGCTGGGAGGAGCGCGAGCTCGAGGATGACGAGCTCGCGGAGCACCTGGCCGGGCGGGCCCGGAACCTGCAGCTCTGGGAGCGCTCCGAGCGGGCGCTCGAGCAGGATCCGGAGCTGACCGACGGCCTGCGTCGCAGGAACGACCGGCTGCGCGCGCAGCAGAGAATCTATCGCGGGCGGTTGACGCACGCGCTGGACGCCGTGCGCGACCTTCTCCGGATGGAAGGAGATGCGGACCTGCTCGATCCCGAAAGGGAAGAGGCGTTCCGCGCGGTGCGCCAGCTCGACCAGCATCACTTGAAGAGGGTCCAGGAGATCCGCCTGGAGTTCGACGAACAGTACCGCCCCTCTGAGCGGGACGCAATCATGCGCCATCGGGCGGTGATTGCCCGCCGCATCAATGATTCAGAGGCGATCTGTATCGCGGGCGGCCATGTGGCCGTGCTTCTGAACCGCCTGCGGATCTTCGATCTGCTCCCGCTGGTGGGTGACCGCCCGGTATTCGCCTGGTCCGCCGGGGCGATGGTCCTTGGCGAAACCGTGGTCCTGTTCCATGATTCGCCGCCTCAGGGGAAGGGCTACGCGGAGGTTCTGGACTCGGGCCTTGCGTACTGCAAGGGGCTACTCCCGTTTCCAGACGCGCGCCGCCGCCTCCGGCTCGACGATCCGTTGCGAGTCCAGCTTCTCAAGCGGCGATTCGATCAGCTGATCTGCGTGCCGATGGACCGGGGTGCCCGGCTGGAGTGGATTCACGGCGAGTGGGTGCTTCCGGCCGGAACCAGACGCCTCTCGCCCGATGGGTCGGTCCGGAAGGTCACAAAATCATGACAACCCTCGAGACCATCCTGGCAGAGGAGAATCCGTCGGCAGAAACGATCGCCTCGTTCGTCAAGTCGAACACCTTCCCGATCGTTCAGGGAACCAGGATCACGTTCGCGTACGTCGGCGCCGCGGATCGCGTCCGGCTGCGCCATTTCATCTTCGGACTCCCTTCGGTCCCCCCCTTTCGCCGGGCCGGTATTAGCGAACTCTGGACCCACACGCTGGAAGTCCCGGAGAACTCCCGGTTCGAGTACAAGCTCGAGGTGGTGCGGGGTGAGCGGTCCGAGTGGATCCTGGATCCGCTGAATTCGAACAAGGCGCACGACCCCTTCGGCGCCAATTCG
>JAZDLC010000393.1:0-5691 GCA_043802345.1 Planctomycetota bacterium
ATGTTCCCGAGATCAAGGTGGAACGGGCCATCCACGACGCGCCCTCGATTCTGGCGCGGCTTGGCTTCACCAAGGAGAAGTACGTCGACTTCATCAGGACCACCTTCCTGAAGCGCATGCTGAACGACAACGTGGTCTACCACGGGCTGGCCGGACACTTCTTCGTGCAGGGGATCGGCCACGCTCTCAAGGTGCGGATCGTGGCGGACCTGTTCGACCGGGTGGCCCTGGAGATGGAGCGGACCGGCCTTTCCCGCGAGGCGGCGATGGCGATCCTCCGCAAGGACGACGAGGAACGCCGCAAGTGGAGCGAACACCTCTACGGCATCGACACCGCGGATCCCCAGCTCTATGACCTGGTCATCAACACCAAGCAGATCACGGTGGAAGAGGCCGCGAACATCATCTGTCACACCGCGGGCCTGGAGCAGTTCAAGACCACCGAAGAGTCGAGGAAGGCGCTGGCGGAGCGGCTGAAGACCTGACGGTCCGTCGCTCGGGCTCGATTCATCCCAGGCGTCTGGCGTCGATCCGGGCGGTGAAGTACATTTGCGGCTGGAAGGGGGTGCGCCTCTAGCCCGACCTATCCTTCCAGTTCCACCACTTCAGCAGCTCCGGCTCGTGCTCGTCGTGGCTCGCGTAGTAGACGGCGCAACGGAACACGTACAGCACACAGCGATCGATCGGCCCGCCACGTTGCGCGCAGAGTTCCTCGTACATCCGCTCCGGATCTTCTCCGCGCAGGTCGGACACCCTGCTGAAGCCGAGGTTGAGCAGGACTTGTGAGATGCTCGGTCCCACGCCGGGAATCGTCGTCAGGTCGGTAACGCCAGCTTCCTTCATGCCCGCATTCTACCCGCCCTTGCTTCCTGGCGGCACGCCATTGAGTCAACCACAGAGGAGACGCAGGGTCCGTGACTTGACCCGAAGCGACCGCGTCGAGTATCCTGAGTCGCCATGACAAGTGCGCGTGGACCTCGCATTCTCTCCTGGCTCGGGTTGTAGGAGACCGACCATGAAGCGATGGATCGTCCTGGCCTTCTTCATGTGCATCTGGGGAGTCGAATCCCGGGCGCATGAGCACCTCTTCAAGCTCAGGGCGTCCGACGGTTCGTTGGACGACTACTTCGATCGCTCGGTCGCCCTGTCGGCTGACATCGCCTTGATCGGGGCCCCTCACGGAGCCTCGCGAACGGGCGCGGCCTATGTCTTCGATGTGACGACCGGCCACGAACTGCGCAAGCCCTCCGCGTCCGATGGCGCGGCGTACGACTACCTTGGCTTTTCCGTCGCTCTCTCGGGGAACTTCGCCGTGGTCGGAGCTCCCGAGGACGACGAGATCACCACGAACGCAGGCGCCGCCTATGTCTTCGACCTGACGGCGGGCAGGCAACTGCAGAAACTCACAGCGGCCCATAGCCTGATGAACGAGAACCTCGGTGCGTCGGTCGCAGCCCATGGTGGCTACCTCGCGGTCGGAGTACCGCGCGAGAACGACCTGGGGTATGGAACCGGCAGCGCACACATCTACTATTCGCAGTTCCTTCCCTACGGCTCCGGGTGCGCCGGATCGGGGGGCATCACTCCCGAGTATCTCATCAGCGGGGACGCGACACCTGGGGGCGTGGTCACCCTGGAAATCACCAGCGCCGTGGGGGGATCGGTCGCCTTCATTCTGCAGGCCTTCGAGCGGGCGGCCATCCCGACGGCAGGTGGCTGCGTCTTGAACATCGCCCCGCCCATCGCCCAACTCAACGGCCCCTTCCCCCTCGAGCCGCCCGGAGGCACCGCCCCTGGGATCGGCTGGCTGGATATTCCCGTCGCGATTCCCGCATCCGCTCCTGTCGGACTCACGTTCACCACCCAGGCGTTCATCGTGGACGGCGGGGTTCCAAGAGGCTACGCCGCCACGAACGGTGTCGAGGTGACGTTTCGATAGGGTTTTTTCAGGGAGAATCATCTGGCCCTGCCTGGCCGGATGGGAACGGGTAGATCCAGGCGGACGCCGGCAGGTCCGCCCCTTGCTTTTGGCGGGCCATGCCGTTGAATCGGGTGCATGCAAGCGGAGCCGACCGACCCAGAGAGCCAGGCAGAGAGCCTGTTCGCGGAGTATCTGGTTCAGCTCGAACGGGGCGAGGCGGCCGATTTCGACAGGATCTGCCGGGAGCGGCCCGAGTTGGAGCCGCACCTGCGCCCGCTTCACCGCATGCTGGGGCAGTTCCGGCGCATCCTGAGTTCGGCGACGAGGGATGTCGACCCGGGCATCTCCCTGGCCCCCGAAGAGATCCCGGAAGCTCCGGATTCCTCGCCGCTCCTCGCGCGGCTCGCGCGCCAGGCCGAAGGAGCCAGCCACTGCCGGATCCTGGGCGAGATCGCCCGGGGTGGCATGGGCGTGATCCTGAAGGGCTGGGACAAGGAGTTGCGCCGGCACCTGGCGATCAAGGTCGTCAAGCCTCGTGGCGACGTGAAGGGAAGAAGACCGCTTGAAGAGCATGCGCTCTGCCGCTTGCTGGAGGAAGCGCAGGTGACCGGCCAGCTCGAGCATCCCGGCATCGTCCCGGTCCACGAGCTTGGCCTCTCCGAGAAGGGGCAAGTCTACTTCAGCATGCGGCTGGTGGAGGGGGACGACCTCTCGGCGGTCTTCGAACGGATCGGCCGTGGCGAGGCAGGGTGGACGCGCGTGCGCGCGCTGGGCCTCCTGTCGAAAGCGTGCGATGCGGTTGCCTTCGCCCACTCCAGAGGAGTCATTCACCGCGACCTGAAGCCTGAGAACATCATGGTGGGGAGTTTCGGGGAGACCTACGTGATGGACTGGGGACTGGCAAGGGTGCTCGGCCGCGAGGGCGGGGAGGACGCCGGGAAGGGACAGGGAGAGACTCCCGGCACGCGAGCCGTCTCCACCGACGGCCGCGCGACCTCCTCTTCGGGCAAGAGCACGCCGCTCCTGACCGAGGCGGGAACGGTCGTGGGCACCCCCGCCTACATGCCGCCGGAGCAGGCGGCGGGCCGGCTCGACGACCTGGGCAAGACGGCGGATGTCTACTCCATGGGTGCGATCCTGTACCACCTGCTGGCGGGCCAGGCTCCCTACCTCGATCGGAGCTCCCATCTCGCGCCTCACGAGATCGTGCGCGAGGTCCTGGCCGGCCCGCCTACGCCGCTCGCGCAGCTTGCCGCCGACCTGCCGCCTGAACTGGAGGCGATCTGCGACCGGGCGATGGCCAGGGACCGGGCGTCGCGCTACCCGACCATGGAGACCCTGGCGGAGGATCTGCGGGCGTACATGGAACAGCGGGTCGTCCAGGCGTACGCCACGGGACCGTTCGCCGAGCTGAAGAAGTGGTTCCTGCGCAATCGAGGGCTGGCGGCGACGATCCTGCTGGCGGCGCTCTCGCTGGTGGCGGTGTTCTCCTGGGCCTTCGTCAACGTGCGGGCGGAGCGGAACACGGCCCTGGCAGAGCAGCGCCGGGTCCTGCAGCTTGCGGACGTACGGCGGTATGCGGATCTCATGGCCGAGATCGACGGGCTCTGGCCTGCGCTGCCGGAGAAGCAGGCGGCCAGGCGGAACTGGCTGAAGAGGGCGGACGAACTGCTCGCCCGAAAGGAGCTTCACGAGCAGACGCTTGCCGGGCTGAGAGCGCGCGGCAAGCGTCTGAAAACAGGTCCCGAAAACGAGCCGGCATACGACTTCGGCAATGACACCGAAGCCCGCTGGTGGCACGAGACCCTGAGGAGCCTGATCGGCGATCTGGACGCGCTGGGCGCCGACGACCCGCATGGGAAGACCGCCCGCAGCGTGCGTGACCGGCTGGAATTCGCCGCCACGATCCGCGAACGGTCGATCGGCTTCTACCGGGACGAGTGGGATGAGGCGATGGCCTCGATCGCCGACCCGGAACTGTCGCCGAAGTACGAGGGACTCACTCTCACCGAACAACTCGGACTGGTGCCTCTCGGCCAGGATCCAGACTCCCTGCTGTGGGAGTTCTGGCACGTGGCCTCGGGCGAGCGACCGGAGCGGGACGAGGAGGGCCGCCTGGTGATGACCGGCTTGACCGGCATCGTGCTGGTCCTGCTTCCCGGCAACCGCTTCTTCATGGGCAGCCAGTCGCAAGACCCGGCCGGCGTGAACTACGATCCCCACGCCGTGGAGAACGAATTCGGGGAGGACGGACGGCCGGTCGCGGTGACTCTGGCGCCGTTCTTCCTGTCGAAGTACGAGATGACCCAGGGACAATGGGAACGGTTCACGGGAGAGAACCCTTCGGTGTGGCACAAGGAGCATGCGCGCCTTTCGGGCCCGAGCCACCCCATCGAACAGGTGAGCTGGGTCGATTCCCTGCGCATCCTGGACTGGCTGGGCCTGGAGCTTCCGACGGAGGCCAAGTGGGAGTATGGCTGCCGCGCGGAAACGACGACGGCGTGGCACACCGGGCAGGAGCCGGAGAGCCTCGCGGAATACGCCAACCTGGCGGACCAGACGTTGCAGGCGGAGTTCAACTTCACCTATGAGATGGTACTGGAGTCGTTCGACGACGGATTCGCCGCCCCCGCGCCGGTCGGGGCGCTGAAACCGAACGCATTCGGCCTCTACGGCATGCACGGGAACGTCATGGAGTGGTGCCTGGACGGGTACGGACCGTACGACGGTTCCGCGCGCGCCGGCGACGGAGCGCGCCACCTGGAAGGGACCGAGAACCACATCATGCGTGGCGGCAGCGCCTTCGACCGGGCCCTCAATGCTCGCTCGGCCGGCCGCCGCTTCGCCGAGCAAACGCTTGCCAACGACAGCCTGGGACTGCGCCCGGCCAGGGCCGTGGATTCCTGAGGCTGGCCGCGCCGGCAGGGTCCACCCCTTGTTTTTGGCGGTCCATGCCGTTGAATCAAGTGCATGGCAGCCGAACCCACCGATCCAGAGAGCCAGGCAGAGAGCCTCTTCGCGGAGTATCTGGTCCGGGTAGAGCAGGGGGAAGCGGCCGATTTCGATGAACTCTGCAAGCAGCGACCCGAGCTGGAAGCACACCTGCGCCCGCTCCACCGCATGCTGGGACAGTTCCGGCGCATCCTGAGTTCGGACAGGGCCACCCAGATCGGGGCCATTCCGGACTCGGAACAAGGAGACGTCGACCCGGGCATCTCCCTGGGACCCGAGGAGATCCCGGAGGATGCGGGCTCTTCGCCGCTCCTCGAGCGGCTTGCCCGCCAGGGTCAGGGGGCCGACAGATACCAGTTGCTGGGCGAGGTCGCCCGGGGCGGCATGGGCGTGATCCTGAAGGGCTGGGACCGGGAGTTGCGCCGGCACCTGGCGATCAAGGTCGTCAAGCCTCGTGGCGACGCACAGGGAGGGCCGCAGGCAGAGGAGCATGCGCTCGGCCGCTTGCTGGAGGAGGCGCAGGTGACCGGCCAGCTCGAGCACCCCGGGATCGTGCCGGTCCACAAGCTCGGCCTCTCGGAAGGGGGTCAGGTCTACTTCAGCATGCGGCTGGTAAAGGGGAACAACCTCTCGGAGGTGTTCGCGCGGATCAGCCGGGGCGAGGCAGGGTGGACGCGCGTGCGCGCCCTGGGTTTCCTGTCGAAAGCGTGCGACGCGGTCGCCTTCGCCCACTCCAGGGGCGTCATTCACCGCGACCTGAAGCCAGAGAACATCATGGTGGGGAGTTTTGGGGAGACCTACGTGATGGACTGGGGACT
>JAZDLC010000394.1:0-2203 GCA_043802345.1 Planctomycetota bacterium
CCTGGTGCTGGGGATCATCCCCTTGGGGCTGCTGGGCCTCTGGCTGACGGAGTCCACGACACGCTCGGGGGAAGCCCTGGTCCGGGCCCAACTGGACGAGTCTGTGGGAAGCGCGGTGTCCCGCGTGGTCTCTCGATGGTACCGGCTGCGGTCCGCCCTGCTCTATCTGGCGGAGGACCCCGACTCCCAGCGGGCCCTGGGCGAAGGCGAGACCGGGGCGCCGCCCGCCACCTTCGTGCGGATCTTCGAGGGACTCGAGCCCGGAGTGCGCTCCGCCGTCGTGCGGGACGTGTCCGGCCGGGAGCTCTGGCGCGTGGATCGGGCTGCCGAGTTGCTGCCCGACCCATTGCAGGAGATGGGTGCCGTGGGCCTCCTCACAGTCCCGTTGGAAGTGCGGGATCGCGCGACCGGAACCCTCCTGGGCACCGTCGACGTATCCATCGTCGCGTCCTCCTTCCTGCCCTTCGGGGGGCTCACCTCGGGTCTCTCGGGGACGATCCTCGGGGTGTTCGAAGTTGCCACAGATGTCTCGCTGGTGCCCCTCCCTCTGGATCCTTCCCTGCTTGCGGCACCCGAGTTCACATGGGAGGGGAACCGCTGGGTCACGTCGGAGCGGGCGCTCGGAGAACCGCCGATCCGTCTGGTGGCCGCCGCTCCGCTCACTCCGTTCCTCGAGCCATTCCAGAGTGCAGCTCGCAATGGCGCCGGACTCGTGTTGGTCGTGGCCCTGGTGGGGCTGGCGCTGGCCGTGTTCCTCACCACCCGGCTGACCCGGTCCTTGAAGGAGCTTTCGGCGGCCGCGGACGGGGTGTCGGAGGGGGACCTGACTCAGCGCGTGGAGGTTCGGTCCGGGGACGAAGTGGGGCGGGTGGCGGAAGCCTTCAACACCATGACCGAGAGCCTGCAGCGGACGCTCCGGCAGCTCTCCACGCGAGAGTCCTTGGCGGCCGTCGGAGAGTTCGCGGCCTCTCTGGCCCACGAGATCCGGAATCCCCTGACTGCCATCAAGGTCGACCTGCAGCTGGCGGAGGAAGAGATGCCGAAGGGCTCCCCGGGCGCGGAGGCCCAGGCGCGTGCTCTTCGGGAGATCGCACGGTTGGACGAGTCGGTCGGCAAGGCCCTTCGGGTGGCTCGCACCGGCTCGCTGGAGACCGGGCTCCTGGACCTCAGGAAGCCGATAGGGGCGGCGGCGGACGCTGCGCGTCCTCTGTTCATGGAAAGGGAGGCCACGCTTCAAGTCCAGCTGGGCGAAGACCCCCTCCCGGTTTCAGGCGACGCGGGTGCCCTCGAGGATCTCTTCCTGAACCTGCTTCGGAATGCCGCCCAGGCGCTGGAGGCCGGAGGGACTGCGGAAGTCCGGGGGCAGGTGGAAGAAGGGAGAGTGATGGTGGTCGTCCAGGACGACGGAATCGGGATCCCGGCGGAGCTCCAGGAGCGCGTCTTCGAACCCCTCTTCAGCACGCGACCCGAAGGCACGGGCCTGGGCCTCACCGCCGCCCGGCGAGTCGCCTCGGCACACGGAGGTGACCTGGCCCTGGAGAGCACCGTCGGAGAGGGGACAAGCGTGCGGGTGACCTTCCCCTTGAGAGCGCAGGGACTCTGAAACCACGTCACGATCCGTTACGTGTCTGTAAGGGAGCGTAGCAATCAGAAGGGACCACCAGGTGTCCGCCCACCGCGGCAACTCGTTCTCTCTCAAAGGGATACGTGGATCTGATCGAACGGGCTCGGTTCGTGCCTGGACCTGGGTGCGGGGCGCATCGGATTCGGCCCACATCACCGGAGGGGCAAGATGAGAAGGCTCGTTTGGGGTTTGGCGGTGGTCGGCGTCCTCGCCGGGGTCGTGGCGTTCGGCATCTCCGGCCGTGGCGATTCAGGGGGCCAGGGCCTCTCCGCACTCCTGGCTGTGAACGCAGGAGCGGCGAGTCAACCGGCCAGGGGGGACACATCCGCCGTCGTGCGAAGGCTGTATGAGGGTCCGGAGCGGGACACCTGGGGAACCGATGTGTCCCCTGATGGTCGCTTCCTGACGCAGACCGACAGGGACACCGGTGATCTGGCGGTCCTCGATCTCCTGACCGGGCAGATGCGGCGCGTAACCGACACGGGCTCCTGGGAGGGATCCGGCTCCTGGGCGGAGATGTCGGTGTATTCCCCGGACGGCAGCGAGATCGCGTACCAATGGTTCAATGAGGACGCGGAG
>JAZDLC010000395.1:0-39544 GCA_043802345.1 Planctomycetota bacterium
CGTGCATATCTCACGGCGCGCTCCACGCGACCCTTCTCCGAGCCCCGGTAGGGGGCCACGGGCCTGGGCTCGAAGTGGTAGTGGGCCGCGAACTGCAGCAACACCGGGTTGAAGCGGATCGCGTCGCCCTGCCGCTCCAGCACGGCGCTCTTCAGGTTGTCGTACAGGACGATCCGCGGGCAGCCAGACGCCGCGGCAAACGCCTCGACATGGCCCTGCAGGAACGGCTCGGTCTTGGCGCTCAGGAAGAAACGCAGGAACAGCCACCTGGAGTACGAGAGCACCAGCAGGAAGGCCATCAGCGACCGCTGTGCCCGGCCGATCTGGACCTTGCCGAAGTGCGCCCAGTCGACCTGGGCCTGCTCCGCGGGCAACGTCCGCAGCCGCAGATACGCCTCGGCCGCCGGCTTGGGTCGGATTCCCTGAATGATGTGCCGGAAGTGGCCCTCCGCGCCGCGGTAGCCGCGCTCTGCACACATGCGCCACAGCCGACTGGCCCGCAGTGCCGGGTACTTGTTGAGGGTTTCCAGGATGAACGGCAGATACGGGTCGACGAGCGACGGGCGCAGGATCTTCGGCCGCTCCTGACCGCGCTGGGCGAGGACCCGCCGCACCACGTCGTGGTGGAGCCCGAGCTGAGTACAGATCGTCCCGACCGGCCACTTCTCGACATGGAACAGGCGCAGGATCAGCGCCGCGGTCTCCTTCCGGATCATCGTTGCCTCGCTTCAGCGGCGAGGACGGCGGCGGCGACGCCCTCTCCTGGTCCAGAAAAGGAAGTCCGTGCGGGCGAATTCCCCAAGACGACGGCCGCAGAAGTGGCAGCGCGCCACGAAGGCGTCGTCGTCGCGCAACGGGGCGTGGCGAACTGGAACATGTTGTGGGGTCTCCCGTCGGGCGGCGAAGGCCACCGGCACCTTCTGGTCGTCAGCGACGGGTTGTTTTCGCGCATCCTCCGCCACGGCGGAACCCTGCTGCGTTACGGTCCCTGAAAGTCGCTCCCGCTGCCGCCGGGTCCGAAACCGCTTCTGCCTTCTGGCGTTCGCCCGCGCTCCCGGTCCGGTCTGCTGGTAGCGGCGGGTCGCCTCCCGCTGCCGCTCCCGGCGGGTTGCTTGCCAGCACTCCTTGCCGCAGTACCGCTGCCCCCGGTCACACCGGCGACAGATCCGAGCCAGGTTGCGGCAGCGCGCGCACAGAAACAGTCGGAACGACTCAGAACTGGCGCAGATCGCCTCCTCCCGCGACCAGGGGGTCGACAGGCGAGGCGGAATCCCCCATACTCTCTTCGGGATCGTGGGGTCACCCGCGATCGCCGAGCTGTTCGGGGGAGGCCTATTTTGCGTTACAAGGTCGGGCCTCCCCCGACTCCCGATCGCTGGCCCCTTCTACACCATCCAGCCGGGAACCAGACCCTCCCCAGATCCAGGGAACCAGAGACAGCTTCCCCTCACGTCCCCTCTTCGGGAACCAGATCCAGAGCCGCCCCCCTTCCCCGCTCAGCTCCAGAATCCAGCGGATTCTCGCCGCCGTTCACACTCGCGGATGCGCCGAATCGCGAGCGACGCTGCATCGAAGATCAGGGCGTCGTCGTCTCGCTTCATTTTCGCGAGGTCAGCGAAGACCTGTCGAAGGCGGTCTTCATCCATCGAGCCATGACCGAGTAGGTCGAGGTCCACGGTGGGGCGGTACGGCTCGTCCACCCAGATCACGAACAGCAGGGCGCCTTTCAAGGTGAAGTCGTCAGCATGCTGCGACTCGACCAGACGTACGAGCAACCGCTCGATGGCGAAGCGGGTCAGGAGCTGCTGGAAGTCTTGTCCGGTCGATCGAGCCACGTGCAGCAGGCGCTGGTGGATCGATGCCGCGAGGTTGGGTCCCGAACCGCTCACGCGAGAGTTTCCATGTAGGGTCGGATGACGCGCTGGACACGGCACGCCTCCGCTACGTTCCAGAGATCATCCATCGAACCGTTGCGGCTGGCACGGAAGTCCTGCAAAGCCTCGATGGCGACTTCAAGTCCGATGCGACTGCGGAACTTGAAGCAGTCGGCGACCGTCTTTGTCGCGCTGAACACTCTGACCCTCACGCCTTCCACGTTGTGCTCTTCCACCCCATGAGCGAACGACGTCTCGGACATCCGAATGACAGTGAGAGGCGGGTACTCCAGTCTGGGTGTCCGCGCGCCGCGCGCGATGGCAAGCCATACTTCGTAGGCGGCTTGGGTCGTGAGATCATGGAAGCGGAGCGCGGAGAGGAGGCAGACGACAGCAGAGGGAGACTTGCTCGCGGCGATGGCGAGAGTGTGGTGCTCCGTCAGTTCGGCCCCTGGCAAGCGGTAGAGCCCGTGGCCGACCCGCTCGATGATCCCGCGCTCTCTCAGAGTGGAGACGTGCGCGGGCAGGAGTCCCTGCTCTTCGAAGTCCTTGGCGCGGGCGATGCCGACTCGCTCAAGAAGGGCGATGGCGGTCTCTTCAGGTGTGATGGAGGATGATGACATAGAGATTGTCTATAGTTGTGCATAAGTGTAAGCGTTCTCTATCAAATCCCGGCCGGGAATCTCAGTTCGGAAGGGGCGTGACCGCGGGGCCCCTGCGGTGGGGCCAGAAGAGACCACACGTTGTGCTATCAGTGCTCTGCAGGAAGTCAGAAGTTGCTATCAAATAGAGCTTTACGCAACCATTCGACGGTCTTGAAAACCGTCGCATCGGAGCCGCTTGACGGAGATCCTTCACTGGTGGGGAATCGGAGGGGTTTGCAGGAGATCGCCCGGTGCTCCATCGACGCTGGCAAGAGGGAGGACTCTCGAAACGGCGATACCGGCTCTCGCCACCCGCCGTGGGACGAACGGAGCCGCCGCGGGAGCTGCCGGAATCGCCACTCCGGACAAGACGCAGGTGGGCTCGCCAGGACTCGGCCCCCTGGTTTCAGCGCTCTGGATTCTCGCCCTCTCAGGTAGGGTGCGCGGCATGCGCGCGATCGACGGCACCAAGCTCAAGGAGTACCTGACCTGCCCGCGGCTTCCGTATCTCTCCTTCCATCTGGACCGGGAGCTGGAACTGCCGCCCACGGAGGGGATGCGGATCCTGTTCCGGAACGGCTACCGCGTCGAGGAGCAGATCCTGGAGGGCTTCGAGCATGAGGCGGTCAGCTTCCCGGCGGGCGATCTGGACGCCGGGTTCCAGGCCACGCTTGAACTGATGGATCGGAAGGCGCTCGCCATCTCGGGCGGGGTGCTCAAGCTGGGGGAATTCCTGGGCCGGCCCGACCTGCTGCTCCTGAACGAGGAGGACGGCCGCTACGAGGTCGCGGACATCAAGTCGTCGCGGGTGGCTCACGCGTCCGCGGTGATGCAGGTCGGCTTCTACTCGAGGATGCTGGGGCAGGTGCGCCCGTCGCCTCACCACGGGACGGTCATCGTGCGGGACGGCTCGAGATTCCGGTTTCGAACGGCCGACTATCGCGCCTCGGTGGAGCACCTGATCGAGGTGCTGCAGGGATTCCGGTCGGATCAAGGCAAGGATCCGGGACCGCACCTGACCCACGCCTGTCCCGACTGCCGCTACCGCGATCACTGCGGCGCCGAGCTGGAACAGCAGCAGGACCTCTCACTCGTCCCCGGCATGACCCGGGCGCAGGCCCGTTCCTTGAGGAGGGCCGGAATCGCGAACCTGGATCTGCTGGCGGAGGAGCTTGACCCCGGACCTCTGGCGAAGCGCTGCGGTCTGCCGGCCGATCTGCTGATCCAACTCGGCCGCCGGGCGCGGGCGATGAGAGACGGCCGGCCGCTCTTCTTCGGCGCGCCGTCGTCCGCAGTCGCGAAGGCGGGTTTCGGCCTGGCCGCGCTCTACGTGGAGCGGCAGGTCGAACCGGCGGTGGCAGTGGGGGGGCAGGTGTTCGGGCACGCGGAGAAGTTCCGGGTCCGGTTTCTCCGCAAGGAGGAAGCCTCCGACCCGCAGGCTGAGTTTCGGGAGTTGGTCGTCAATCTGTCCCGCTCCACAGGACCGGTTCTGGTGTACGGCAACGGAGTGGTTCGCTGCCTCGACCGGATGGTGCGCAGGACGCCGTCGCTCGCCTCCGGGGTAAACCGGCTGCGCGACCGGTTCGTCGACTTGAGGGCGGAGCTGCGCCGTTCGGTGGCGCTTCCCGGGTTGGATGGCACGCCGCTCCAGGCGGCCAGGAGCGCCGGTCTGCGGCTCGCGCAGGAGGAGACCGATCTGGAGCTGCTGCGCTACCTCGAGCAGGAGGAAGGAGGAGAGCGCGGCTCCGTGGAGCGAATCCTCCGCAGGGACCTCTCCCTCCTGGAGCAGCTCCGCGGCTTTCTCTTCCGCCGGGGTGAGGCATGACGCGGGAGGCGGGAATGGAAGCCCGGCTGGTGGCGATCCTCGAGCGGGAGCGCCGGGCCGGCAGCCAGGCGGTCAGGGAGGTGCATGCCCTGACGGTGGAGGAACGGGTGGCCGCGGGGGACGCGCTGCGCGGGCTGGAGATGGAACTTCAGGAAGAGGGGGGGTGGCAGCTTCGTTGCCGCGAGAACCTCTCGCGCTTTCGCGAGGGCGACCTGCTCTGGCTCTCGGACGGCCGGAAGATCGAGAGCGGCCTGCCGGTGGTGTTTCGCGATTTCGATCCGGCGAGCGGCCGGATCCGGGTCGAGGCGGACCGGTTCCAGTCAGGCGGGCGGCTGGAGAAGAACGGGGAACTGGTCCTGGATCGGCGGAAGCTCGACCTCACCGATCGCACCATCACGGCGGTGCGCGCCGTGTTCCAGCATGCTGATTTCGCCGCGGCCCGGGATCTCCTTTCAGGGAGCCGGAAGCAGACAGAGGTGGCCGCTCCCGGGCGGCAGGGTGTTCCCGGCCCGTTGGACGAGGACCAGACGCGCGCGTTCCAGCATGCGTGCGGTCGGGAGTTCCAGTTGATCCAGGGCCCGCCCGGCGCGGGGAAGACCCGGCTCGCCGCGGAAGTTTGCCGGGCCTTCCTGGCCGCGGGTCAGCAGGTGCTGGTCTCCGCCTTCACCCACCAGGCGGTGAACAACGTCCTGCGCGCCATCGCCCGGAGCGGCCCGAAGCTCCCCGCGCAGTCGCTGATCAAGATCGGCGCGCCGCACCAGGCGGAGAAGCTGCGGGAGGATGGCGTCTCGCTGGTGCCCACGGCGAGACGCCTGCCTCGAATCGAGGGACCGGTGGTGGTCGGGGTGACCAGCCACGCGGCCTGCGGTCTCCTCGGCCGGCGCTTCGACCTGGCGCTGGTGGACGAGGCCGGACAGGTCTCCCTCGCGCAGGCCTGCTCGGTGCTGCCGCTGTCCCTTCGGCACGTGATCATCGGCGATCACATGCAGCTTCCGCCCCTGCTCGTGGCGGAGCATGACGATCCGCTCGCCGGCCGCTCCCTCTTCGAGCATCTGCACGAGCTGTACGGTTCGGACCTGCTCGGCCACACCTACCGCATGAATGACGCGCTCTGCCGCTTTCCGAGCGAGGCGTTCTACGGCGGGCGCCTGCGCGCGGCGGAGTCGAACCGGAACTCCCGCCTGGAGCTGGGAACGAGCGCGGGGGAGGTCCTTGCCGCCGAGCCTCAAGGAGTGATCCTGCCGATGGACCATCACGGCGCGCGGATCCTGGCGCCCATGGAGGCGGAGGTGGCGGCGGATCTGGTGGCGCGGGCGGTCGCAGCCGGCCTGCCCCCGGAAGAGGTCGCGGTCATCGCGCCGCACCGGGCCCAGGGGACGCGCATAAGGAACCTGCTGCGGGAGAGGCTCGATCACCTGGAGCCGGAGCGCCAGCCGCTGGTCGACACCGTGGAACGGATCCAGGGGGGCGAGCGCGACCTGATCATCCTCTCGCTCACGGCCAGCGATCCGGAGGCCCTGCTCTCCGAGGCGGCGTTCTTCTTCTCTCCCAACCGCCTCAACGTGAGCCTCACCCGCGCCCGCAAGAAGCTGGTGATCCTGATGAGCGAGGCGATCCTCGAGGCCTTCCCGGACGATCCGTCCGCGCTCAAAGGCGCCGACCTGCTGCGCCGGGTCTGGCGCGCCTATCCGCGGTTGCCCGCGCCCTGAGCCGGGAGCTCCGATAGGGCCCGGGTGCTGCGCCGGGGATTCCGCTGAGGATCCGGCTGAGGAAGGCAGGAAGGAAGAAGCTGGACGGTCGGATCATCCTCGCTGCGAGAACTCTGTGCTCGCGGTGATCCGCGCTGTCACTGGCGTGCAGGTCGTATGCACTCGGATCTCGTGCGTCACCCGGGCGCGGTCCGCACCGTCCCGTCGGTCGTCATGGCGACCGCCCGCAGGCCGAGAATTCCCCCGCTGCCGCAAGGGTGCCACCCATCCCCGGCCCGCCTGCGGCCGGCATCCCTGGGCCGATCTCTTCAAGAAGGATCCATGCCTGCGACGTCCTGACCTCAAGACCGCTGTGGCGCGCGCAGGTCGATCATCGCGACCATCACCCAGCACGAGGTCATCCAGAAGATCCTGGCGGCGCTCGATCTTCCCGGCGAACCGCCCTTCATCCACCCCGCTTTTCTCCGATCCACTGCTGTTCTGAACGCGGAGCTTCTCGCCGCTCTCAGTGTGCCGTTCTACTCACGTACAGCCGGCGGTGAGGGAGAGGGTCCGCTCTCGCCCCCGAGAAAGCTCCCGTGGTCAACCACGCACCCCCATCCCGGCCGCGAACTTGAGCGCATCGCGGGGGGAAAGACCCTGTCGACCTCCCCCTGGTCCAACTGCGCCTGCCGGAACCCTCGAGTTCCCCGGCGGAAAGCAGCTTTGTTTGTCCTCAGACGGTCCAGATACCGTGTGCGGGTCCTTCCGGCGAGTGGATCTGGAAGTCGTTGCATTGCCACATGCCGAAAGAGCCCCAAAGCTCCTTGCCGGGTTCCTCGTCGGAGAGGTCCCCGTCCCCGTCACGGTCGATGAACAGCACTCCTCCCGACCTGTCCCAGGCGAGTCGCACGACTCGCTTGTTACCGATCCGGATCGCCCCGCGTCGGACTTCCCGGCCCCCCAGCTCGGGATCGGACGCAATCCCCGATTGCCAGTAGACCTCCCGCCGGAGCTTCGTCGACAGTGATGGGTGGGTCGCGTAGTTGAGGTGCGGCCCGTACTCGAGGGTGTACTCGCATCCGCCTTGCGGTTGCGCCGCCGCAGGGAGGTGCGAGGCGAACGAGAACAGTCCGAGAATCGCGACCCAGCGTGGGAGGGAAGGAATTACGAAGGCATTCTAGAACCGGAGACCGAACCAGGTCTGTTTCAACAGGGAACTGCCATCCCCCCCAAGCCGTGTGGCTTGATCTCCGTGGCGACTGATCACGCCTCACGGCCGCCGACAAAGTGCCATGATCCTGGGACCAGGTCACGACGCGGGGCGTTGCTCGTCGGATGGCTGGCGACAAGGGCGTTTGGGGTCCTGCGGAGATTATTGACATAGACCCGGCTCCGACCCTACTCCTCCAGGCTTCCTTGCTGAGGCGCTCTGTACCGGCGATCCTTACATGGAGTCGAAAGCTGGCGAGGCTACTGTGGTCTGGGCTGTAGGATCGACCGCTGGATGAGAATTTCGACCCCACGATCCTCGACGCGCGGTGTGCCCGACTCTCGGATCCGCATCGCAATGATGACCAGCGTGTCTCCAACCGCCGATCTCGTGCACAAGGTTCCCGGACGTGCGAACGCGATCCGGGCAGGCGCGATGGCGCCCGGCGGCGGCAGGGTGGAATGAAGTCCATCCTCTTCACCCTCCTCGCGATTTTCGCTGTGGTCTATGTGGGCATCTGGATCCGGAGTCTCCATTCCGGAGCGCGAACGGTCTCGCCCACGTCGTCCTCAAGGGCCGGCCCGTGGCCGTCGTGGTTCCAACTCGCGATCGGGTTCGTTACCAACTTCTTCGATACTCTCGGCATCGGCAACTTCGCCCCGACCACCGCGGTCTTTCGGTTCACCAAGATGGTCCCCGACGAGAAGATCCCGGGGACGATGAATGTGGGCCACACGCTTCCGGTCGTCACCGAGGCCTTCATCTACATCACCATCGTCCAGGTCCTGCCCGGCACCCTGGCGCTGATGGTCGCGGCGGCGGTCGTGGGGGCGTGGTTGGGCTCGGGAGTGGTGGCGCGTTTGCCCCGGCGGAAGATCCAGATCGGCATGAGCGTCGCGCTGATCGCCGCGGCGGTTCTCATGGTGATGAGTCAATGCGACGCCTTTCCCCTTGGCGGCGAAGCGCTGGGGCTCGAAGGCCTGCCGCTCGTGCTCGCGATCGCTGGCATCATGCTGCTGGGAGCCCTGATGACGATCGGCGTCGGCCTCTACGCCCCGTGCCTGATCTTGATCTGCTTTCTCGGGATGAATCCCACGGCGGCCTTTCCGATCATGATGGGCGCCTGTGCCTTCCTCATGCCGGTCGCGAGCTCGCGCTTCATCCGGAGGCAGAAGTACAGTCCGAAACCGGCGGTGGGTCTCACGCTCGGAGGAATCCCGGGAGTGCTGGTCGCGGCCTTCATCGTCACATCGATACCTCTCACCTACGTCCGGTGGCTGGTCGTGGTGGTCGTTGTCTACGCAGCGACGACGATGCTGTGGGCGGCGTGCAAGGAACCTCCCGTCGAGGGCAGCCACAACGTGGAGCCAGTTGATTGAGCATCCCGGAAAGGCAGATCGACCCATGGGCATCGACCGCATCCGTCGCTTCCTGACCGATCTCCCGGCCGCCGTTTTCGTCCTGGTTTGCGCGGCCGCCGGTTGCAGCAGCACGCAGCCGTCCTATCCATCAGAAGCGTACCGCCCGGCCGGCTCGTGGATCTCCGCGAGCGAGTACGCTGGTCGACGCGAACGGCTGATGGAGCGGATCCAGGGCGGCGTCGCGATCATCCCCGGGGCGACGGCGCCCGTGGATTCCGGGCAGTTCCGGCAGAACAATGACTTCTTCTACCTTACGGGCGTCGAGATTCCCGGTGCCTTTCTCGTCGTGGACAGCGTGGCGAAGGCAAGCACGCTCTTCTTCACGCTGACCGAGCACGAGGCCCGGGCCGAGGGAATACCCCTCGAGCTCGTTCATGATCCGGTCGCGGCGACCGGGATCGAGCGGGTGAGACCAGTCGAGGAGCTCGCTCCGCAGCTCGCGGAGTTCCACGCCCGAACACCGATCTTCTACACCCCTCACTTCCCGCAGGAGCTGCCCCGGGTGAGTTCCCTTGAGGGCTTCGCAGCGTGGAATCATACGATCGCCGAGAATCCCTGGGACGGCCGGCCGACTCGCCAGCACCGGTTCATCGCGCGACTGCGCGAGACGCTCCCGGGGGTGGAGGTGCGGGATTGCTCTCCGCTGATCTGGCAGCTGCGGAAGTTCAAGTCCGAGGCGGAGATCGCGCTCATTCGTCGCGCCGCCCGGATCGCGGTGGACGGACATCGTGCGCTGATCCGCTCGACCGAGCCGGGGATCAGCGAGCAGGATCTCGCCGCTCTCTTCGGGTTCATCTGCCGTAAGGAAGGCGCCCAGGACCTGGCGTACCCGACGATCCTGATGGCCGGTCCCCACCATCCGTTCGGACACTACCACCGGTACGACCGTGTGCTGCAGGACGGGGACTTCGTGATCCTCGACGCCGGTCCGGACTACGCCTACTACGACGCGGATGTCTCCTCGTCGTTCCCGGTCTCCGGCGCTTTCACGCCGCACCAGCGGAATCTGTACGAGCTCGCCGAAGCGATCCACCAGGTCTGCCTGGCCGGCTACCGCCCCGGCCGGACGTTCCGGGAGGTGGGCCGGGACGTCGCCGCGTACCTGACCGAGAGCGGCCTGGATCCACAGGAGAGTCGCTTCCGCGGCGTGACCACGTGGGGCGGCTACAACCACCCGATCGGCATGGCCACCCACGACGTCATGAAAAGCATGAGCGGCCCGGACGAGGTCCTTGAGCCCGGCTTCGTGTTCGCGTGCGACATCAACATGCCGCAGGACGAGGAGTTCGGGATCCGCATCGAGGACACCGTGGTGATTACCGCGGACGGCTGTGAAGTGCTCTCGGCGGGCTTGCCACGGGCTGTCGCCGAGATCGAAAGCCTCATGAAGGAGCAAGGGCTCCTCCAGCGCATGGAGCGATGATGAAACGAAGAGTTCTACCGGGGTTCCCCGGCCGGTTCTGGCGATTGTTCCTCGTCCCCGTTCTGTTGTCGGTGGACACGTTGCACGCGCAGGCCATCGATGTGTTTGACCGTCCCGTTCAGCTCGAACGGAGTCGGGACTTCGATGCGCAGCACTATTGCGTGACGCTCGCCTTCGACCTGGAGGCAAAGTCGTTTCGGGGCGAGAATCACGTCACGCTGACTCCGCTTCAGAACGGCTGGAACCGTTGCCGGCTGGATGCCGAGGAGCTGATCGTGGACGCGGTGAGAGATCCCGAGGGCCGGGAGCTGGTCTTCGAGCAGGCCGGGGGTTCTCTCGAGGTGGTCTTCGCACGCGAGTTCGCCTTCGGAGACACCGTGGAGTTCACCGTGTTCTACCACGGGAGCGATCCGCAGTCAGGGCTCTACTTCGACGAGGAAACGCCGGAGCACCCACGCATGGTCTCCACCGATTCCTGGCCGAACAACGCGCGGCGCTGGATCCCGTGCTACGACTATCCGAACGACAAGGTCACCCAGGAGCTCATCGTCACCGCTCCTGCCGGCAACAAGGTGCTCTCCAACGGCAGGCTGATGAGCGTGAGCGAAGATCCGAACGCCGGGACCACGACGTGGCACTGGCGGCAGGACGAGCCCCACGCCACCTACCTCTTCATGCTGGCCATCGGGCCCTTCACGGTCATCGAGGACTCGTGCGGTTCGCTGCCGGTCGAGTACTGGGTCTACCCGAAGGACGCTGCCGACGCGGAGTGGATCTTCGCCAAGACGCCGGAGATGATCGAGTTCTACGGCGACCTGTTCGGCTATCCCTACCCGTGGGCGAAGTACGACCAGGTGACGACACCCCACGTGGGCGGCGGCGCGGAGGCGACCTCCGCCACCGTGCTCGGCCAGGAGGTCATTCACGATCGCCGAGCCGAGCAGGATTTCTCGTGGGAGCGCATCATCGCTCACGAGACAGCCCACCACTGGTGGGGCGATCTGGTCACGATGCGGGAGTGGTCCCATGCCTGGATCAACGAGAGCTTCGCCACCTACTCCGACTACCTCTACACGCGGCACGAGCGAGGCCCCGACGAGGGAGCCTGGGACCTGAAGGGCAAGAAGGAGCAGTACCTGCACGAAGCGAAAACCCGCTACATGCGGCCGATCGTCTTCGATCGCTACAACCAACCGCACGACAACTTCGATAGCCACACGTACCCCAAGGGGGCCGCGGTGCTGCACATGTTGCGCTTCGTGATGGGGGACGAGCCGTTCTTCGCCACGCTCTCCCACTTCCTGCACACACATGCGTTCCAGTCTGTTGATACGCACGACTTCATGACGGCGGTGAAAGACCGCTCAGGCCAGAACATGGACTGGTTCTTCGAGCAGTTCCTGTACCACCCCGGGCACCCGGTCTTCGAGGTGGGAACCACCTGGGACGAGCAGGGGAAGACGCTGCGATTGCGAGTCGCCCAGGTGCAGGACACCACCAAGGGCATCCCCATCTACCGGATTCCCGTGGACGTCGGCATCGCGACTGCGTCGGAGAAGCGGACCGAGCGGCTCTGGCTCGATCAGGCCGAGCAGATGTTCACGTTCGATCTCCCCGAGCGTCCCTTGCTGGTGCGATTCGACGAGGGGAACCATCTTCTCAAGGAGTGGACGTTCCCGAAGGATCAGAAGGAGCTCGTCTACCAGGCGAAGCACGATGATGTGATCGGCCGCGCGTGGGCGGCCGGTGAACTGCGGCGATTCTGCGATGATCCGGAGGTGGTGGTGTGTCTCACCGAGTGCGCTCGCACCGATCCCTTCTGGGCCGTTCGGCGGACGGCCGTGGAGACGCTGCATGGTGTCCGGCCTGGCGGGCATGACGATCTGTTCCGGACCCTGGTGGCCGATCCCAGCTCGAAGGTCCGCGTCGCGGCCCTCCATTCACTTGCGGCCTCGGGCAGGGGTGAGCTGCTCTCCCTGTTTCGGGAGCGGTTCGAGCAAGATGACAGCTACCTGGCCCAGGTGGAGGCGCTGCGGGGAATCGGCAGGGTCGGAGGCCGTGAAGACCTGCCCTTCCTGAAGCGTGCGGCCGCCATGCCATCCCCGCGTGGAGTGGTGACACAGGCGGCTAAGCAGGCGATCGCGGAAATTGTCGGGGAGTGACTGAGTCCGCGCACGGCCAACGTATTCAACCAGCCTTCCCACAGTGCAGGGGTCCGGCGTTTTCAGGGCAAGGGAACGCTGTGCCGAAGCCGCTTTCACCTCGGCGGTCATGATCGGTTGAGACCGTCGCCCACGACCGGATTCAGGAACGCGCAACGATGACCCCCAAGCCCTCCCGGCAGACGGACCGGCTCCCCGGAGTTTGGCCCCTGTACGTGAAGTCGGCGGTACTCCACGCCATTTCCCGCGCCAGCGCCGCTCTGACCCTCGCCCGCAGCCGCACCACCTCCATCCGGAACAGCAAGCCCTCGTCCCAGCAGACACAGAAGTTCCTGGACCGCGCAATCGGCACGACCGGAAAGGCACCGCAGTACCTGATCTGCGACAAGGACTCCGCCTGCTGCTGCGCATCGTTCAAGAAGTGGTGCCGACGTCGAGTCATCCGGGCGCGCTTCGGCAAGGTGGCGCAGCATGGCAGCGTCGCCATTGTGGAGCGATTCATCAAGTCGCTGAAGTACGAGTGCACTCGCCTCGTTTTCGCCCCACTTCGCTTGCAGGACATGCGCCGCGAACCCTCACTCTACATGGCCTGGTTCAATGAGTACCGACCGCACAGGGCTCTTGGCGGCGCAACGCCCCGCGAGGTCGACGACGGTAGTGAGCCCGCCAACACGAATCCGAGGGTCGAGCCGCGAGAGCGATGGCCCAAACAGAGCCGTCGCGCGGAACCGCAGACTCGGATCGCTGTTGCGCGCGGAGCCAAGCTCGTCCTCACGGTAGGCTTTCTCGAAGGCCGGAAGCACCTGCCGATCGTCGAGCTGAAAAAGGTCGCCTGAGCGGACTGGGATCTTTCGACTGTGCGCGGATCACGCTCGGGTTCTGCTCGCACCGTGAAAGCACGGTCGAACTGCGAGGGCGTCCCGAGAAATCCAGCCACGAATGGAGATGAACGATGCCATCCTGGGTGTCGGGATCATGCGATCCGGTCGCTCTGAAGTCCCTGGACCCCTGCAGCGGAATAGAGTCCCGCGACTCTCAGGTCTGGCACGAGTCAGACGGAACCGCCGGCTTGAGGCTGGCCGCGTGCATCGGCAGGGTCAGGACGAAGCTCGCCCCGCCGGAGGGGGAGGGCCTGCTCCTCAGCTCGCCGCCCATCTGGCGGGCGAGCTGGCGGCTGAGGTACAACCCGAGCCCGGTCCCTTCCACGTTCGACTGGCCGACCGACCGCGTGCGGTAGAACGGCTCGAAGACCAGTTCCCGCTCGTTCTCCGCAATCCCGGGGCCGTTGTCGCTGACGTCGACCTCCACCCGGTCGTCATCGGTTTCCAGCAGGCTGATGGTCACGTGCGACCCTTCCGGGCTGTACTTCAGGGCGTTCCCCACCAGGTTGTTCAGGATCTGCACCAACCGATCATGATCGCAATGGACCGGCAGGGAACCATTGAGATCGCGCACCTGGAGCGTCTGCCGGGCCCCGTCCGCCACGCCCCGAAGTCCGCGAACCACTTCCTGCGCGGTCTCGGAGATGTTGTTGTCGCTCGGCTCGAACTGGAACTTGCCGGAGCGGAGACGGCTCATGTCGAGAAGCTCGTTGGTGAGACGGGTGACGCGACGCACCTGTGACCGGCAGATGCCGAGGAACTCGTGGCGCTCCTCCTGGCTCAGGTCGCCTTCGTAGTTGAGCAGGAGTTCCACGTACGAGCGGACGGACGTCAAGGGGGTCCTGAGTTCGTGGGCGAGCAGCGAGACGAACTCGTCCTTGAGCCGGTCCTGCTTCTCGAGCGTGCGATTCGCCAGGACCAGCTTGGCGGTGCGGCGACGGATGGATCCGGTCAGTTCGTGGCGTTGCTGATCGAGCAGTTGCTGCTGCTTTTCGTAGTCCGCCATCAGGCGATAGAACCGCGTCATCAGTTCCCTGATCTCGCGGTTCTGCTTCTCGATCTTCTGACAGGCCCCGCCCTGAGTCGAGCGAGCCTCGCGGGTCCGCTTCAAAAGCCACGCGGACAGCCCCAGGCAGCCGAGGAGGACGGGCAGGATGGTCAGGATGCCGGGCGGCGCCAGCAACGAGGCCGCCCCGGCCGCGGCCGTGATCAGGGCCGAAACCAGGCCGGTGATCAGCGCGGTCCTTACGGGTCGCCGGTCATGTCCTTCGAGGTCGGGCAAATGAGGTCTCGCCGAGGTTCATGGACTCCCTCTCTGATCGACCGGGAGGTGCCTCGGGATTGACCCAAAGCGGCAGAATTCTCGCCAAGAACCCGGATTGGACCGGCTTTCGCGCGAACCGTATGCTGGGGAGATGACCTGGAAAGCCGTAATCTTCGATCTGGACGGAACGCTGACCGACACGCTGCAGACGATCGCGGTCTCGGTGGACCACGGCCTGGCCGAGCTGGGCTTGCCGGGGCACACCACGGACGCCTACCGGCTGATGGTCGGAGAGGGGGTCGAGGAGCTCTGCCGGCGGGCCCTGCCGGACGGCAAGCAGCATGAACTGGAGAACCTGCTGCGCCGGGTTCGCGCCTTCTACGACCAGAATATCCTGCTCCACGTTCGCCTGTACGACGGGGTTCTGGACCTTTTGCGCTCGCTCCGGCAGAGAGGGGCGCATCTGGCGGTCCTTTCGAACAAGCCGGACTCGCTGGCGCAGGCGACGGTGGACGGCATGGGCCTGCGGCCTTATTTCGACGTGGTCCTCGGGGCGAGCGATTCGTTGCCCCGCAAACCAGATCCGGAAGCCGCGTGGTGGGTGGCGGGACAGCTCGCCCTGGACCGCGAGCAGGTGCTGTTTGTCGGGGATACGCCGATCGACGTGAACACGGCCCGGGCCGCGGGCATGGCGTCGGTCGCGGTGACCTGGGGTTTCCGGACGAGGGAAGAGCTGCTGCCCAGCGAGCCGAGCTACCTGGTGGATCAGCCCGGGCAGGTGCTCGGGGTTTTCGATTCCGGCCCGGAAGAGCCTTAGGGTACACCCTCGAGGATGCCCCCCGAACCTCAGGCCCCGCTTGCCGTTCTGTCCCTCATGCCCCTGAACATGATCCTGCTCGCTCTGCTGCTGGCCGGGCCGGGAGACCCACCGGTCGCCGCGATCAAGGGGGAGTTGTTCACCACGGTCGTGGACACGGAGACCGGGCGGATCGCGGTGGAACTGAAGGGCGGGGAGCGGATCGCCGAGTTTCCCGTGGGCCTGGGGGTGCGTCCGTCCCCGGCTCCGAGGTTGTTCAAGACGATCGAAGCGGGCGGGTCGCGCCTGATCCGGGGGGATTCGGCGGATGACGAGCCGGGAGATGTCCTGGCGGCTCTTCTGGATCTGAAGGCCTCCGGGATCGACGCGCCGGTCACGCTGGCGGTCAGGTCCGGCCCGTACGGTCCGGTGCTGATCTACGGGATTCCGGCTCCCGCCCTCGCCGGGCTCGCTCCGCCCTCCGGCAATGGCGCTCCTCCGAACGGGTCGTACCGCATCGGCCACTCGCTCCAGGGACTTCCGTTCCGGATGGGTGGACGTCCTCTTCCCCGGGACGGCATCTGCCTCTCCGTTCCAGGACGGGTCCTCCTGCGGCTGCGGAACGAGCCGGAAGGTGATCCTGTCCGGTCTCTGCGTCTTCGGGGCTCCCTGGCTCTTGGAGACGAGTCTCCCGAGGAGTTCGAGGCCACGCTCGAGGTCCGTTGCGGCGGCGTGTCGATCTACCGCAGCCCGCCGGTGCGGAGGGGGGCGGATCCGATTCAGCTCGACGTGCCGCTCGCCGATGCCGGCGACCTGGAACTCGTGGCGAGCGGGGCGCCGGAGGGGGCGCCAGGGAGTGCCGCGCTCGGCCTGCGGGGATTCTCACTCCATGGCGCGAACCGCTCCGTCGAGAGCGTGGCGGAGCGGCTTCTGCTCTCGGAGCCGGGCCTCGACCTGCTGGCCGGGGGGAGCGGCGAGGCGTCGCTTCTTCATGGCCTCGAGGTGCTGCCGCCGGAGCCGGGCCCGGGCAGGGATGGCGTGGCCGTGGTCGACCTGGGGAACTGCGGAGAGCTCTCGTTCCGTCCGGCGCCGCTGCTGCTGCCGCTCACGACTCCATCAGGCTGGCTCATGGGAATCGGGTTGGCGTACGTGCCTGACGCTTCGCGCTTCGGCCTGGAGCTGGATCGGGTCACCTTGAACCTGCCGTCCGCATCGATCCGCCTGGCGGAGGACGAACAGGCGCGATTGGTGCTGGCCATCGTGCTGGGGCGCACCCGGGAGGAACTGGCGGAACGGTACCTTGAAACGCTCGCCAATACGGGGTCGGCGGCCACGGGCGGCGGGCTTGCCGGCCTGAAGGCGCCGAGATGGTGGTCCCGTCCCCTGCTGCTGGCGCAGCCACCTGCAGGCGGCGGCCGTTTCTCGCCGTACGACACGGTCGAGGTCGCACAGCGCGCTCGCGAACTGGAGCAGCGGTTCGGGGTCGATCGCTTCACGTTGGTTCTGGACGGCCCCTGGTCCGAGCGGCCCGGAGATCCGGCCCCCTCCGAGTCGTTCGAGCGGCTGCGGACCTTGATCGCAGCGGAGCATGTGAAGGGGAGAAAGGTGCTCCTGCGCTGGGATCCGTGCGCCGCCGGCCCCGGCTCCCTGGCGGACATCGTGGGGGTGGTCGTGGGAGGCAGGATCGACGCGACGCTCGGCAAGAAGTACCGGGCGTATGTGCACGAGGTGGTCCGGGCGTGCATCTCGGATCAGTTTCACTCCCTCAACGCGGATGGACTCCTGTTTCGTGGAGATCACCTCGTGCGGTCGCCGGACGGCCGCGCGCCAGGTCCTGGCCGGGACGAGGGGATCGGCTTCCGGGAACTCGGCACGGTGCTCGAGACCTACTCCCTGGAACTCCAGCAGGTCGATCCGGAAGCGTTGTTGCTCACCGCCGCGGCAGTGCCGCAGTTCGCCACCAGCCCGGACGGAATCCTCCTGCCCGTCTCGGGGTCGACTCCCGCGGACCGGGAAGCATGGGATGCCCGGGCCGCCCTGCTGGCCGCCCTGATGCCGGAGCTGCCGATCTACTGTGGTCCGGGAGACGGCACATTCGCGGAGAAACTGAGCTGGGCGGTCCGCTCGGCGGTGATCGGGGTGCCTGCCGTTCACAGTGTGGACCTCAAGACCTTCGACGAGGGTCAGGCGCGCACGCTCGGAGCGGTGCTTCGGCTGGCCGCGGAACGGCAGCTGGGCCGGCCGGAGCGCCTGCCGGATGGCCGGATCCGGACCGTGATCGACGGGCGAGTGCTCGCGGAGACCCTGGAAGAGGAGAGCGGACTGGTCGTCTATCCGGTTCGGGAGGAGGCGGCGCTGGTTCTGGTGCGGGAGGTGACGGAGATCTCGCTGCCGTTCGTCCCGTCGCGGCAACAGGGCAACGAGCCGGTGGAAATCGTCGCCACTGGCGAAAGAACCGTCCTGCGCGGAGCCCGGGTGGGGGTGATCTACCGCTTCTCGCTGTAGTCTGGATGAATGAACCGGGTCGATTCCAACATGCAGGCCTTGCTGGAACTTCGTTTGCTGCCGTTCGCGGTGCGCGCGTCCGCGCGGGACGGCATCGAGCTGCCCGCGTTTTCGGGCAGCACCCTCAGGGGATCCCTGGGCCACGCCCTGCTCGACACGGTCTGCGTCGCCCTGCATCGGGAGTGCGGCGCCTGCCGGGTGCGCGACGCTTGCAGCTATCCGTATCTGTTCGAGACGGCTCCGCCCCCCGGGTCGAGGAGGTTGAGCGGGGTGCCGTTCGCGCCCCACCCGTACCTTCTGGTTCCGCCGGAGGGGGAGGGGAACATCAGGGAGGGGGAGGAGTTTCGCTTCGGGCTGACGCTGATCGGCAGGGCCACCGAGCTGTTTCCCACGGTAGCGGGAGCGATCCTGAGAATGAGCGAGAGAGGACTCGGTCGAACGCGAGGCCAGTTCGACGTCCTGGCGATCGATGCGCTTCCCCGGCGCCGCCCTTGCCGCTGGTCCTGGGCGATCCGCCGGCTCTGGTTCGCTCTCACCAGGAGGCGGTCTGTCCGGTCTCTTCCTGCCTGCCGGCGCCGGGCCTCGAGCGGCTTGAACTGCGCTTCGACACGCCGCTGCGCCTGCTCCGCAACGGGCGCCTCGAGGAGGAGGTTCCGTTCCACGTGCTGGTGCGGGCCCTGCTCCGCCGGGCGTCGAGTCTGCTGGAGTTTCACGAGGGAATTGACCTCGATCTGGATTTCAAGGGGCTGATCGAGGAGGCGGAGCGGGTCGAGCAGATCAGGTCGGACCTGACGAGGACCGACCGCGTGCGTTTCTCCGCGCGGCAGCAGCGGACCATGAACCTGGTCGGCGTCCGGGGCTCCGTGGCGTATTCCGGGCAACTCGACCGCTTTCGGCCGCTGCTGGCTCTCGGCCTGGCCCTCGGGGTCGGCAAGGGCACCACCTTCGGCCTGGGCCGGATGCGGATGCTGACCACCTGACAGGCTGCGGCAGAACCGTACGGCGCCCCGCGCGGCTCGCTTGACGGGCGCATCCTGAACCCCGGCCCCCTAGCGCGATATCATGGCGCGAACGCACCGAGTTGGCACAATCAGGTCTCGTGAAACCGTTACGTATTCGATAGTCTGCCCCCATTGTGGCCCCAGAGAGGGGCCGACGAGCGGCAGGGAACTTCGTATGGACGAGCGTCAGGTGCAGGCTGTGTTGGCGACCCTGCTTCGCGAGGTCGGTCGGCTCGAGCCTGGTCCCTCTTCGAGGAAGGTCCCTTTGTGCGGCGCCGCGAAGGAAGCGGCCCGACGCTGGCTGGCAGGGCGCTCCGACCTGGCGGGGCTGGCGGATTCGGTTGCCGCCAGGATCGAGGAGGGCGCTGCCGAAGCATACGCCCGTTTTGGCCTCGAGTTCGAGCCGGAGGAGCTTCCGTCCGGGCAGGTTCCGGCGGATTTGTTGGAGGAACTCGGCCGCATCCCCGAGGGGCCTGTCGAGGAGGTGATCGCGGCGCTGGACCAGGTCCTGGCGCGACACTTTGCCCGGCTCGGCCCCTCCCCGGCGCCGTTTGGCTTCCACGACCTGGCCCGGGTGGGCGCCGCGGTGGAGGATGCGCTGGTTCGATCGGACCAGCCGGAAGAACCGCTGCTGTTCATTCGGGGCGAACTCGTCGGACGGGAGGAGTACCTCTTCGGAGCGAATGAGAACTGGCGGACTCCCCCCGACCTGGCCGGGCTCGTGGGGAGGGGCTGCCGCGTCGCATCCCTGGCGGGCGATCTCGCGACGCAACTCCTGAAAGCTTCCGGCTCGCTCGCGCCTTCGTTGCTGACCACAGGCGGCGGCGGATTCCTGGCGCTCGTGCCGAATCAGGCCGCCCTGGTGGAGGCACTGTCGAAGGCCAGGGCGCGGATCGAGAAGGATCTGCTGCGCCAGTACGAGGGTGAGCTGAATCCCTGCATCGGTTTCTGTGCCGCGCCCCTGGCCATGCTCCGCGAGGGTGGCTCGCTGCTCGGGAAAATCGAGCGGGAGTTCGGGCTGCGGTCGCGGACGCCCTTTCTCGACGCACTGCTCGAACCGGAGCCGTTCGGCCCGTTCGGTTCCGGGATGCAAGATGACGAGCAGGTTCGCTCCATGCACGAGGCGGATCGCGAACTGAGCCAGAGGGCGGGATTCGCCAGAGTCGATATGAGTGCGCCGATGACGCTCGCCTACCTGAGGGTGAGACCGGCCGAGCCGGATCTCCCGGCGGAGGTCGCCTTGCTCGATGCAGTCGCGGGAGATCGCCGTGTTGATGAGTTGATCCGGACCGGCGCGGCCGAACTGGCCGATGATGGGTCGGTCACGATCCTGACCGGCTCCGGCCCCCTGGTGGTCGCCGTCGGCCCGCTGAAGCAGATCATTGTTTTCATCGATCGCCTGAATGAGCGCCTGAACAGTCTGTCCCTTTCCCGGCCGCGCGTGCTGGATGGCGGCGTGGCGGTTCGGTCCGCCTCACAGAATGGTCCCGGCGGGGCGGGTGACCTGGGGCGCCTGGTGCGTCAGGCCCGGGGGCTCCTGAGGGAGATCGCGGCGGTGGGACCGGGCTGCTGCAGGCTCTTCGGCGCCGAGGTCAGAACCGCGGACCTGTCCGGCCTCCAGTTGCTGGGAGACAGGCTGGCGGAGCTGGCGGCGGTAGAGCCGTCCGGAGTGCTGGCCTTGCTGGAGACATCGATTCGGATCGGCAGTGATGGGGACGCGATCCCGCTGTCGGAAGTCTCGCGCCTGCGGGCGAGGGTTCACCAGCTCGCGGCCCGGCTCGGCGTGAACGCGCGGTTTCTCGACCGGGAGAGCGCCGGTGACGCCGGACCGCTTGCCGGACTCGCGGTATTGATCCGCAACTTCGATCGGTTGTTCGATTCAGGCGCGGCGAGAGTACCGCTCGCGTATGCTGTCGCGCTGTCGAAAGATCATTCAAGGGAGCAGTCCCCATGACGGATGCAGAGAATCCTGCGCCTCCGGAGGAGCAGACTCCTCCTCCGGCGTCACAAGTGCCTTTGGAGTCTCAGCCTTCTGCGCCGGAGCCGCAGGCCTCGGCGCCGGAGCCGCAGGCTGCACCGCCGGAGCCCGCGCCCGCGGGGGCTGAGGCGGCCGATGCGAAGGAGGCGGCGACTGCTCCGGAGGGCGCGACCGCGGATGCAGAGGCTCATCCCAGGGAGTCACGGGCTGACAGTCAGGACGCCGGCAGGCCGAAGAAGCGCCGCCGCAAGAAGGCGGGACCCGGAACCGGGCCGGCGCCGGCTGCCCCCGTGGTCGCTCACGGCGGGCGTCAGTTCGTCGAGGACCAGATCGATCGGGAGGCGGAGCGTTTGGCGCGGGACGCGCGGACCATTCCCACCAGCAGGCTGCGGCCGCTGGGCATCATGGCCCAGGAGGTGCGGCGCATGGCTGCCTCGGGCGATCCGGGCGATGCCCGTGAGGCTCGCCGGGCGCTGGTGCTGATGAAGTCGAAGATCGCCTACCTGGCGGGACGGGAGCAAGGCAGGGAACGAAGCGCGTTCCTCAAGGTGCGCGAGTTCGTCTTCAGGGGAGTGGATGGAATGGTGCGGAATCGGGATACTCCCGATCCGAAGCAGTTGCGGAACTTTCTGGACCAGGTGGAGGCATTTGTCGGATACCACCGGTTCCACACCGACGAGCGAAGGCGTGACTGACAGCGAGCGCCGGAGGGTCAGGACAGAATGAGTGCGAACACGAACGATTCGTTGAGATTCCGGGGTCACGTCGTCATCGGCGGCGAACTGGAGTGTCTGACCGGACTGCACATCGGGGGGAATCGTGACTCCCTGGTGATCGGCGGTCACGACATGCCGGTAGCCCGGGATCCAGCCAGCCGCTTGCCGTTGATCCCGGGATCTTCGCTCAAGGGCCGGCTGCGGGCGTTGCTGGAAATGCTCCGGGGCCGGGTGCGCTTCGAGAGGGGTGATGCTCCTCCTGCTGCGGGGGAACCGGACTCGATCGACCTTCTCTTCGGCACCCCTTCGAGCGGCCATGCCTGCGGTCCCACCCGCCTGGTGGTCCGGGATGGGCTGCCGGTCGTGGGCGACCAGAGGGGGTCTCGCTCCGAACAGGGCATGCTCGACTGGTGGCGAATGCTGGAGACCGACGGCATCGGGACCGAGGTCAAGGCGGAGACGGCGATCAACCGCGTCACCGCGGCGGCCCAGCCGCGGCATGTCGAGAGGGTGCTGGCCGGGTCGCGATTCCGGCTGGAGTTCGTGCTGAACCTGTTTGACTACCAGAAGGATGAAGAGCGGCTGGTGAAGGATCTGATCGTGGCGCTGACGCTGCTCGAGGACTCGTATCTCGGCGGGCACGGAAGCCGCGGCTACGGCCGGGTCAGGATCCGCCTGCAGGAAGTGCCGGCGGTGACCACCGCGAAGGATTACGAGGACGGCCGCAAGAAGGTCCTGCCGGCGGGCGAGCTGAAGGGTCTGGATGAGATCGACGCGGACGCCTGGGTGCGCTCGATCACCGAGAGGCTGGAGACAGCAAGCGGTTGAAGCAGATCTACCTCAGACCCAGAGGCGGTGGGCGTTCGTCGCTGCGCTCTGACACACTGTTCGGGTTGATCACCTGGGGCGTGCGGGAAGTGTACGGAGCGGCCTCGGTGGAGCGGTTCCTGGCCCCGATACGGCGTGAGCCGCCGGAGGCGCCGCTCACGATCACGTCCGCGTTTCCGTTCATCGAGAATTCCGGCGAGCGGGTGCATTTCTTTCCCCGCCCGCTCGGCGAAGGTTGCGCCGACCCGGGCAGTCGCTCCCGCTGGATCGAGGATCGGGAGTTGCTGGCCTTCGTCACCGGCCATCCGCTGGCAGAGGAGCCGCGAGACGGGGCCCGCTCGAGTGCGCCGTTCACGGCAGGGGGCTGCTTCTTCCTGGCGTCCGGCCCTTCCGAGCATTATCTGGAGGCGGCTCTCGGCTTCCTCGAGCGATTCGGTTTCGGGGGCGGCGGATCCCACGGACAAGGAGCCTTCGACGTGGAACTGAGGGACGCGGAATTCCTGCGCCTTTCTCATCCGGGTGAGTTGTCGCTCCTGCTCTCGCTTTATTCTCCCGCGGCGGCGGAGAGGGAGCGGATCGTCGCCCGCGCGAGGGAGCCGGAATCTCCGGTCCGGTACGGCGTGGAGCGGCGCCAGGGTGTGGCGGGAGGACGGCTCGGTGGATTCCAGAAGCCGTTCAAGAGGGCGGTGGCGATGATGACCGAGGGATCGGTGCTTCCTTGCGGGGGCACCGGTTCGTGCGGCCAGACCACGGAAGTCGGCCGGTCTTCAGAGGACGGTGGCGGCCATCTTCTCCTCCAGCACGGCTTCGGGTTCTTCGTTCCGATCGCAGGGGCGACGCAATGAAACTCACGCTCAGGACGGAGTCGCCCGTTCATGTGGGGAACGGCGAGTATCTCACCTGGCTTGACTATGCCCTGGTGGGGCGGACCGTGCACGTGCTCGACTGGCGCGCCATCATGGAAGCGGCCCTGCTGGCCACGGAGGACGCGGGCGACCGCCTGGCCGAGTTCTCGGACAACTGCGCGGACTTGTTGAAGAAGGCCGGTGACCTGCGTCCCAAGGCTCCCGGAAACCAACGCTCGGAGATCCTGCGCAAGCTCCGCGAGGAGACGAACCCGATTCGGTTCGCGAAGGAGACGCTCGGCAACGATCTGCTGGCCCGGGCGATTCGCTCCGGGGATTACGATCGCTATTCGTGCGAGTACACCGGCGGCCGGCTGGATCGCCGGCTGGAGATTCGCAGTCAGGCGAAGGACGGAGCCGGCAAACCGACGATTCCAGCATCTGTTCTCAAGGGGCAGATCCGGACCGCCCTCGCTCACGCCGTTCTCGGCGCCCTCGACGAGGAAGGTTGCCGGCGGATTCTCGAAGGGGGCGGCGGCCTGGCCGGTTGGAACCGTGATCTTCAGGAGTCCACACCAGGTCGGGCGCGCTTCCAGTTTGGCGACGAAATCGAGGCGGCCGCGTTCCGGCCGCCGTCGGGCCAACAGCGTCGGGTGGTGAGTTCTGACCCGAGGGTTGATCTGATGCGATTCCTGCGCGTCTCCGACCCGCTGCGCTCCAGCACCTCGATGGTGGTGTTGCGGGCGAGTCCGTTCGGCCCTGTGCGCGGCAGGGGGGAAAATTCGACGCACTTGCAGCCGCTTCAGCCAACCGTGATGGAGGCGATCGACACGGGGTCGCAGTTCGAGTTCGAACTGAGCGTCGACTCCATGACCCTGCGGGGGGCGGCGGCCGCGGGCGGGGGTGGTCATCCGCTGGTCCGGGACGGATTCTGGACCCTGTTCGCCCGGGTCTTCGGCCTGACCAGGGATGAGGTCAAGGGCATGGATGACGCCACCATGGAACAGCGGATGCTGTCAGCGGTGGAAGTCAGTCTCGCCGGCCGGATGTCCGCCTTGCTGTCACGGGAGTCGGCCTGGTTCGATCGCATGTCCGCGCCAAGGGATGCGCCGCTCAGGGCGTTCGTGGAGCGGCTCAGGAAGCAGGAAGGCGGCCGCCTGCCGCTCAGGATCGGTTGGGGAACAGGTCTGCATTCGCTGACGGTTCTGCCGGCGCTCGAGGCACATCCGATGCTCGCCGGACCGCTGGCCCAGGTGATGGCCCGGACGGGTCTGGGCATGAAGCCCAGGGAGCGACGGATGCGGGCCGAGCGGGAGAAGCTGGCGATCGAGCAGGCTCGGCGCGAAGGCGGAGGGAAGCCGGGCTCCGCGGCGGTGCTGCGCGAAGAGCTCCTGTCGGAGAAGACGGATCCGACGCGGTTGCCCGTCAGTCGGCGGATGACCATGGAAGGGGGCGAGCCCGGTGAGTATCTCGGTTTTGCCACGCTCGTCCGCGGCGAGATGACGGCGGATCCGCCCCGGGATCGGAAGAGCGAACAGCAGATGCCCGAGCCGGCTCCGGCCGCTTCCGGAAAGAAGATCCGGCGAGAGAAGGCGGCCCGGCCGAAGAAGGAGCGACCCGTGCTGCCGGACCGGCCTGCCAGTCAGACCGAGATCGCGGACTTGCTGAAGAAGTTCGGTCCCAAGCACTGACGGAGGAACTCCCTGGCCGGCCTAGCCGTCTGAGGGGGGCTGCCCGGCTGGAGTTCCGACAACGACCACGACTCGATCGAGCGGGTTCTGGTTGCATTCACCGGGATGGAGCCGATGGGCGCGCTGCCCACCTTCCTGCTCAACTTCAGTCAAGACCTTCGGCAGCAATCTGGCGGCACTTCAGTTCCAGGTGGCGCCTTCGATCACCACCGCGCCGCATTCCTCGCACCGGTGTCCCCGGCGCTGGCCCTCACAGCGGATGATGCGCTCGCGCTCGCCCTGGAATGGTTCGAACCAGCAGTGTACCCACGAGAGTCCGACGACCAGGAAGGACAGGCACGTGGCCTGCACGCGGACCATGCCGGCGTGCGTGGAGGCTCCGCACATGGGGCAGTTCACGGCTCTGGAGTCGCCGCCCTCCAGCCCTCTCTGCTCGAGGACCTGGCGTGCCACCTCGAGCGCGACCTTCGTCCAGACTTGCTCGTTGGCCTCCTTCACGATCGAGCGCAGCTCCGGCAGCGGCATCTGGACCATTGCCCGATGGATCGTCTCATGAGTCTGCGTCTGGCCGCTGGTCATCTACGTACCCCCCTTAAAAAGCGACAGTCAGGGCGCCTATCAGGCCCGATTCGTCGCCGCAACGAACGGCCCGTGCCGCATCAGTTCCGCCAATTCCTGACGATTCGTGCCGCACTAGTTTCTTCAGTCAGTCGAAACAGACCCGGTTCGTGACCCTCACTCCCGCGTCAGCTCGCCGCAGAGGCTGCGGCCCATCTCCTCGCGGACCTGGTCCGGACTGAGTTTCCGCTCGAACAGGTAGTACAGCTTGGCCAGGGCGGCCTCGGCCGTCATGTCGTGGCCGCTGATGACGCCGGCGTCCGCCAGGGGGGAGCTGGTGGAGTAGTCGCCGAGGTGGACCGAACCGTGGCTGCACTGGGTGATGTCGACTACGACTACGCCTCGCGTGTACGCCCTCTCCAGGGCGCCGAGGAATTCGAGGTTCCTCACCGGCGCGTTCCCCACGCCGTAGCATTCCAGCACCAGCCCCTGGAGCGGCGGCTGCAGGATGTTCCGCAGCAGGCTGGCGTCGATGCCCGGGAAGAGCCGCAAGGCGGCGACGTTCGCCGAGCCGATCTCCTGCAGATGAAGCCGGTCCTGGATCGGTTGGAGGAGCAGGTTCCGCCTGATTTCGATCCTGGTGCCGATGCGGCCGAGAGGCGGGTAGTTGGGCGAGTCGAAGGCGCCGAACTGGTCCGCGCTGACCTTGATCGTGCGGTTGCCCCTGAGCAGCCGGCCGTCGAAATAGACGCAGACCTCGGGAATGTCGTACTTCCCCGCCAGCAGCAGGGCAGTGATCAGGTTGTGCCGGCCGTCGCTCGTGACCTCGCAGAGCGGAAGCTGGGATCCGGTGACGATGACCGGCTTCTTCAGGCCAAGCAGCATGAACGAGAGCGCGGAGGCGGTGTACGCCAGCGTGTCGGTTCCATGAAGGACGACGAAGCCGTCGTAGCGGTCGTGATTGCGGGCGATGTCGCCGGCGATTTCGACCCAGTTCGCGGGCGTCATCTCGGAGCTGTCGAGGAGAGGTGAGTATTCGTTGACCTGGCACGAAGGGAAATCCGGAGAGTGCAGCTCCGGCATCTCGCCCGCCAGTTGCTCCAGGAATCCGGGCGCCGGCCGGTACCCGAGAGGACTCCATCGCATGCCGATGGTGCCGCCCGTGTAGACGACGTAGACGCGCCTTGGGCTCATCGGCCGTCCAGTCCCCGCGCCTGCTTGCTGTTCAGTAGTTCATCCGGGATGCGCAGCCGCTCGACCACCTCTCCCCGTTCGATGTGCCGGTCGAAAATCTCCGCCACATCGCCGACCGTGACGTTTCCGTACCAGACCTGCTCGGGGTAGACGACCACCGTGACGCCGAGGCCGCACTGGTTCAGGCAGCCGGCCTGGTTGGCCCGGACCACCCCCTGGAGGCGCCGGCGGGAGATCTCGTCCTTGAACTTCAGGCGGACCTGCTCCGCCGCCTTGGCGGCGCAACAGCCGCGGGGATCCCCCTCGGGCCGCTCGTGCTCGCAGATGAAGATGTGCTGCCTGAACAGGGCCATCGTGTAACTCTACTTCCTCTCGAGAGCGGCCGTGGCTTCGAGCTCCACCTTCGCGCCCGGCTCCAGCAGGCTCTTTACCTCGACCAGGGTCATGGCCGGGAAGTGGCGCCCGACCAGCGCCCGGTACGCCTCGCCGACCTCGCGCTGCTGCTCGATGTACTCCTGTTTGTCGGTGACGTACAAGGTCATCCGCACCAGGTTGTCCGGCCTGCCGCCCGCCGCGGTGATTGTCGTGACGATGTTGGATAGCGCCTGCCGGAACTGCTCGCTGAACCTGTCCGAAACAACCTCCTGGGATTCGTCCCATCCGACCTGCCCGGCCACGAAGAGCAGGTCGCATTCACCGTTCACGCGCACGCCGTTGGAATACCCCTTTGGCGCGCCCAGGCTGGTCGGGTTGACGATCGAGAGATTCATTGCAGTTTCCAGTTCTTGAGATTTTGGAGTCGTCCGGGGATCGTACCTCCCGCCCGGGAGGGGCGCGAGAATCTCCGCTCCGGGCGGGACGAATCGGTACACTTGGGTGGATGGCGACGGAATACGAGACGAGCCAGGAGAGCCGGACCGAGAGGTCGAGGCCCCGGATCGTCGTGCTCTACAACGACGACGTGCATGCCTTCGAGGAGGTCGTGCTGCAGGTCCAGAGGGCGACGGGCAAGTCGCTGGCCGAGGCCACCCACGTCACCCTGATCGCCCACACCCGGGGGAAGAGCGTCGTGTTCACCGGGACGCTCGACGAATGCCAGCGGGTGGCCGGCATCCTGCGCAGAATCCGGCTGCAGGTCGAGGTGGACGAGGCCTGAGCGGCCCGGTCCACCAGACCGCTACCGCGCGAAGACCTCCTCCACCGGCGTGATCCGCACCTGTTCCGGCGAGAGGTTCAGCTTGCGCGCCCCGATGACCTGGTCATCCGCCAGCAGTTTGGGAGCCTTCTCGGTGTTGTAGGTCATGGGGGAGAAGGCGTCTTTCAGCAACTGCTCCCTCAGGCCTTCCGCGTCCTTCGTGACCATCACGACGGAGAGGTTCTCGAAGCTGAGATGCCGGGCGATCGCCTCGTTGACCTGGCTCAGCGTGAGTTGCTTCAGGCCGTCGCGCATGTACCGGACGAAATCGGGGATGTCGTAGTACCAGCTATCCAGTTGGTAGCCGAGGCCCGTCGCCTGGCCGTCGGTCGTCACGTAGACGTTCTTCATCAGGAAGTCGCGCGTGGTCTGGAACTGCTCCTCGGTCAGCCCGTTCGTGACGAGCTTCTCCAGCTCATGTAGGGCGATGCGCAGCGCCATCTGCGCCTGGTCCGGCGGCACGGGACGGATCCAGACCTCGAAGATCTGCCCGTGCCGCGCCAGGTTCGGCTCCGGGCGGAACCGGAACATCCCTCCCGGGAACGCCTCGATATAGGCGTAGTCGCCATAGTTCATGCCCCGCTCCTCACGGAGGCGCTGGTAGAGGTGGCTGGACGAGGAGCGATGCTCTCCCAGCCAGGAGCGCGCCAGCGAGAGGGCGACGAAGTCCTTATGGGAGCGGGTCACGGGAATCGGGTGTCCGAACGAGATGGCGGTGGCGCGGGTGTCCTTCTTGATGATGTCGATCGAAAGGCCCGAGACGGCGTGCGCCTCGGGTGCGGCGGCCGTTCTCCGGGCGTCCTGGCCCGCGGGCAGGTTGGTGGAAAGCTCATCGTGAAACCTGAGCGGGAACGATTCCGGGATGTCTCCCGAGAGGCCGATCATCAAGTTGCCCCAGGTGTAGTGTTTCCGCATGAACGCCTTGATGTCGTCCAGCGTGATCGATTCGATCCCCGCAACCGTGCCGACCGTCGGGTGTCCGTAGCCGGTCCCTTCGAAGATGTCCGCCTGGAGCCGCTCCTTGCCGAGCTCCTCGTCGTTGTTCGACCGGAGGTCCAGTCTCAGCGCGTTCAGCAGGTTCTGCCGGTTTCTCTGCAGGTCCTCCTCCCGCAGGCCCGGGTTCAGCAGCATGTCGAGCGCGATGGTGGAAAACGCCCCCAGGTTGTCCTTGTGGATCGAGCCGGTGAAGACGGTCATCTCCCGGTCCACCTGGGCGCTGAACGAGCCGGCCATCGGGTAGAACAGCTTCTGGATCTCTCCGTATTCGAGAACATCGCTCCCGGCTTCCGAGACCATCCTCGCGGAGAGATCGGCAAGCCCCTCCTTCCCCTTCGGGTCGTCGGCGGAGCCGGAGCAGAACAGCAGTTTCATCACGATCTGCGGCGAGTTCGTCTGCTCCACCAGGAAGTGCGATTCCTGCGAGCTGTCCGCGGCTCCCGCGGCCTGGGCGAGCGACTCGAGCGACGGGATCCCGCTCTCGGGCAGGGAGTCGCTCGAGAGCGTCGTGACCACCAGACGCTGATCGGTGAGGTATTTCCGGGCCGCCTCCTGGAGCATCGAAGGCGTAAGTTCCTCGTACAGGGCGTACAGGTTGTTGAGGGTGTCGAAGGAACGGCGGAAGCGAATGTACCGGGCCAGGCGCGAGGCGATCGAACTGGTGCTGTCGAGCGAGGCCGAGAAGGCGTACTTCTGATGGGAGATCGCCTCTGCGAGCCTCTCCTCGGAAACCGGCGTCGCGCGGCAATCGGCCACGGTCTCCAGAATCGCGTCCCGCACGTACGGCACATCCTCGGCGCGCTTGACCCGCGACAGGATGTCGAGCAGCGACGGGTCCTGTCCGTCCGCGTTGCCGGTGTCGAGGAAGTCGACCTTCTGCTCCTTCTGCACCAGCCGCCGGTACAGGTCGGAAGTCTCCCCGAACTTCAGCGCCAGCAACATGCCGAGAGCGGCGGAGTCGTGTTCCGTCTCGGAGAAGGCCGGGCCATGAAACGAGACTGCCAGCAGCGGGGCGGTCTCCGTGGGCCACTCATGGTGAATGACGACCGGTCCTTGCGGCTCCGGCTCGACCGGGATGTCGGCCTGGTATGAACCCGGCTGCCACGGCAAGAAGGCGCGAGTGATCAGCGGCAAGGCTTCTTCCGCGGACACGTCTCCGGCCAGCAACAGGGTGCAATGTTCCGGCCGGTACCAGCGGTCGAAGAATGCCCGCGAGTAGTCGTACTGATTCGGCATGTCCACGATGTCCTCGAGGAACCCCATCGTGGTGTGCTTGTAGGTGTGGGTCGTGTAGGCGCCGTTCCGCTGGACCTCGTACAGCTTCCGGATCGGATTGGCGACGTTCTTGTTGTACTCCCCGAGCACCGCCAGCGCCTCGGTCTGGAAGGACGACAGCGGGTAGTCGAGGTTCATGAACCGGTCCGCCTCGAGTTCGAGCATCTGCTCCAGGTCCTCCCTGGCGAAGGTCATGTAGTAGTTGGTGTAGTCGTCCGTGGTGTAGGCGTTCTGGTTCGCCCCGGCGCGGGTGACGATCTCCTGGTACTTCTCGGGTGGGAATCGCTGCGTTCCCCGGAACATCATGTGTTCGAAGAAGTGGGCGAAGCCGGTCTTGCCCGGCTCGACCTCGTTCCTCGAGCCGGTCCGCACCGAGATGTGCAGCGAGACCAGATTCGGGAATCCGGTGGGCACGATGATCACCCGGAGCCCATTGTCGAGCGTCACCTGCGAGGCCTCGTACGGGAGGATTGCTCCGGACGTCCCCGGGCGGGCCGCCGGCACAAGGGCGAGCAGGAAGATCACGGACAATACGATGGAACGCATGACATCTCCCGAGAAGGGTGCGGGCTCGATCTCAAACCTGGCATTCTACGAGGAGCAACAGAATCTGATAGGCCTCGAGTACCGTTTCGTCCCCGTGTCTCAGTCCTCCTCCTCGATGCAGCCTGCGGAAAGCAGAACAGCGGGAAGCAGCAGTGCGGCGAGGCGTCTCATTTGATGGCTCCATTCAGTGTGCTGTGCCCGGCCCCCCCGGCTTTCGGCGCGAGAGCGGACGCTCCACAGCCGGATGGTATTGTCAGCGGCGGCGGTGGCCAGGGTCTTCTCGTCGGGAGAGAGGCAGAGATCGACAATGTCCTGCTCATGTTCCCTCAGCGTAAGCAGCCGCTCGCCGGTCCGCGCGTCGAACAGGACGAGATCCCTTCCGGAGCTGGCAAAGAGCCGGCGCTCCGACCGGTCGAGATAGACCGCCCCGTTTGCTCCCTGGATGGTGACGAGCTCTTCGAGCGATCCAGTGTCATCCGACTGCAGGATCTTGGCAGTAAAATCAGCGGAGACGGAGACGAGTCGATGGTCCGTTCCGTGCAGGTTGGTCACACCTCGCGAATGCGTTTGGAAGCGGCCCACTTCCCGGCCTGCCTCCGTGTCGAACACGACCAGCTCGCCGCTCCGCGTGCCGCCAACAAGGAACCGTCCCCCTCTCAGTTCCCCAAGCGATTGGATGCCGCTTTCGGGCTCCGCGAGCGTCTGGAGAATCTCTCCGGTCTCGGCGTCCCGGATTCTCACGGGGCCTGTGACCGAACAGTGCGCGATTCGGCGGCCATTACCCAGGAAGATGGCCTGCCGGACGAATGCTGCCTCCTGGATCGTCCTGACCGGTTCACCCGAGTGGGCATCCCAGATGCGGAGCGTGGAGTCTCTCGAGGCGGAGACCAGCCGGTTCCCATCCGGGCTGAAGGCCACGGAGTGCACCTTGCCCTCGTGCCCCGTGAGTACCAGGAGAGCCTTCCCGCAGAGGGCATCGAAAACGCGAATGGTCTGGTCGTCGCCACCAGAGGCGATCCGGAGACCATCCGGGCTGAAGGCAACCGCGCGCACGGCCGCCGTGTGGTCTCTCAAGACGCGGGGCTCCGGCGGCAGGTTCGTGCTCCAGAGGCGCACGCTGCAGTCGAAGGATGCGGAAGCCAGGCGTGATCCGTCAGGCGAAACGGCCAGCTCCGCTACCGTGTCGAGGTGTCCCCTGGCTTCCCAGAGTAGCCTCCCGGTCACGGCCTCCAGGCACTGGATCATCCCACCCCGGGCCAGGCCGACGAAGAGCTTCTGCCCGTCCGGGGAGAAGACCAGCCCAAACGGATCTGCGTCGGCCGGCCGGTGCTCCCACACTTGCCTTTTCTGCTCGAGGTCGAACAGCCGGACCGTGCCGTCACTTGACGCTGAGGCGAGCCGGCCACCTTCCGGGCAGAAGGCGATCGAACTCACCTTCTCCAGATGGACTTCGAACTTGCCGCGCAGCTCTCCTGTTTCCGCGTCGAAGAGCCGAACCACTGTGTCCGCCCCGGCTGTTGCGACCTGACGTCCGTCCGGGCTGTAAGCCACGCAGTAGACCTCGTCTCCGTGGGAGCCGGCGGTCCACACTTCCCGCCCGCTGAAAGGATCGAAGCAGCGCGCGCTCCGGTCGGCGGAGACTGAGACCACGCGGGAGCCATCCGGCGAGAAGACCGCGCAGTAGACGCGATCCGTGTGTCCCGTGAAAACCCGCACCTCCTCGAGCGTGTCGCTACGAAAGAGACGCACGGTGTGATCCCACGAGGCGGAAAGCAGGTGCCGGCCGTCCGGAGAGAAGCGAACGGAGTAGACCCGGTCTTCGTGGGAGGTGAGCGTCTTCCGGCAGGCGCCGGTCTCCAGGTCGTGGATCCGGACCGTTTTGTCCCAGGAGGCGGAGGCGAGCCGCTTCCCGTCCGGCGAGAAGGCCACCGAGTAGACCCGGCTTTCGTGCCCGGTCAGCACCTGCTCGCTCTCCTCGCAGCGACCGGAGAGGTACTCCCATTCCCATCCGCGGAGCGCTTCCGGCGCTTCGAGAAGGTGCGCCTTGGCGGCGCGGGTGTCCCCCTGGCCGAGGCTCAGGTTCGCGGCCACGATGTCGGCGCAGTAGGAGCTCCGCTCCGCCTGGCTCTGTCTCCTCGAGGCTTCCTCCTCGGACCGTTCCGTCTCGAAGTAGAGCAGCAAGCTGACTGAGGTTGCGGCGGCCAGGACGAGGATCAGCGCCGTCATGCCGACGGCCAATGACCGGTGGCGCCGGGCGAACTTGCCGAGTTGGTAGATGGCGCTCGGCGGCCGGGCCATGAGTGGCTCGTGCCTCAAGAACCTCCGGATGTCGTCGGCCAGCTCGCTTGCCGTCTGGTAGCGACGTTCCCGCTCCTTCTCCAGCGCCTTGGCCAGGATCGTCTCGACCTCTCCCCTCAGGCTGGAGTCGACCGATCCGATGCGGGCCGCTTCCTCTTCCCGGATCCTGCGCACGGCATCGAACACGGTGGTCTGATCGAGCTTCTGCGGCAGCTCTCCCGAGAGCAGTTCGAACGCGATCACTCCGAGGGAGTAGACGTCGCTGCGGCAGTCGACCGCATCCGGATCGCCGGCCGCCTGCTCCGGGCTCATGTACTGGATCGTGCCGATCAACTCGCCGATCTGGGTCACCAGGGTGGTGGTCTTGATGTCGCTATCGGTGGCCCGGGCCACTCCGAAGTCGAGGATCTTCGGCTGGCCCGCGTCCGTCACCAGGAGGTTCTCCGGTTTCAGATCCCGGTGAACCACTCCCTGCTGGTGCGCGTAGTCGACCGCATCGCAGATGGAGGCCATGAGTGACAGGCGTTGGTTCAGGTCGAGGCGCTCCGCCTCGGCATGCTCCAGCAGGGAGCGGCCGGAAACGTATTCCATCACGAAGAACGGCCGTGAACCGCTCTCCTCGTCGGTGGTCCCTGCCTCGAAGATCTGGGCGATGCCGGGATGCTGCAGGCGGCCGAGAATGCGGGTTTCGTGCGCGAACCTCGCCAGCAGGGTTGGCGTGGCGACCCCCGGCCGGATGACCTTCAATGCCACGAGCCGCCGCGGGAGGGCCTGCTGGGCCAGCAGGACCACTCCCATCCCCCCCTGTCCCAGCACCCGCTGGATTCGAAGACGGCTGTCGTGGCTGGAGAAGAGGCCGCCCTCCTCGAGCGGCCCGGGCTCGCCGGCGATCCGCTCCGGCGTGCTCAGCTCGAACGCTGTTCCGAGCGCGGGTTGCTCCAGAAAAGACGGGTCTTCCGCGTCCTGCAGGAGGAGCGCCTCGATCTCGGTCCGCAGGGTTGCGTCCCCTTCGCATTGGCAGTCAAGGAATGCCGCCCGCTCTTCCGCGGGAAGATCGCAGGCCTGGCGGAAGAGCTGCGCCAGCTTGCGATGTCTTGCCGCATCGCTCACGGCTCGCAGCTCGTCAGTCTCTTGCGCAGCCACGATTTCGCAAAGCGCCAGTCGTTCTTCACGGTCTTCTCCGAGATTCCGAGAACAACGCCGGTCTCCTTCACCGAGAGCCCGCCGTAGAAGCGCAGTTCGACGACCTGAGCCTGCCGCGCGTCGAGTCGGGCGAGATCCAGGAGCGCCTGCTCCAGGTCAAGCACGTCCACCGTGGACTCTTCCCTGGCGGGATGGAGTTCATCGCGGAGGGTCAGCCTCGCTCTGCCTCCCCCGCGCTTCTGCGCCCGGCGGGCTTCGGCGTGGTCAACGAGGATCTGACGGATACTCCGCGCGGCCACGGCGTAGAAGTGGGAGCGGCCCTGCCAATCGACCTGCGCCTCGTTCACCAGGCGCAGGTAGGCGTCGTTGGCCAGGTCGGTGGGCCGCACGGTGGGATGGCCCCGCTCCTTTTCGAGGTACCGCCGGGCGAGTCCGCGCAGATGATCATGGACCAGCGGCAGCAGCCTGTCCACGGCGGAACTGTCCCCCCGCCGGAGTTCCATCAGCATCTGGGTGATCTGGTTGTTCGCCATTCTCACGGAATCATAGAAAGTGAAGACGAATCCTCGAAATTGCCTGCCCCCGCGCGGCCCCTTTCCCGCAGATGGGGAATGAGTCGGGGGTCTACAGGGCCCTTGGGGTGGCGCGGCGCCTTGGTCATTCTAGTAGCCGCGCGCGGAAAAGACTTGATATCGCTGGGAGCTACCCTGCCCAGCGGCAGCCCGTTGCCCTTGGGCGGGGCGCGGGCTGTGACCGGGTAGGCGTTCGAGGGTCGTCCGGGGTTCCGGACGGCCCTCGTTCTTCTTCGGGCTACCTGCCTGTGAGTTCCTCGCGGTGTACGCAGGAATCGAAATCGAAATCGAAATCGGGATCGATTCCTCGACGGCCCCGCGCAAGTGGGGATCGGCTGTCCATCTGCCTCGCGGCCCACGCGCTCAGTCGTCCGAGAGGATCACCGAGAGCATGCCTCCGTTCCGCCCGGCGAGGTTCCTCAGGAAGTCCTGATCGGCGTCCAACCCGAACGCGACGGTGTCGATTCTCAGGCCCAGGTCCCGCGCCATGTCGCTCACCTCCTCGACAATGTCTTCCGCGTTCGTGAGGAGACCGACGGTCGGCCGTCCGTCCGAGAGGAGAATGATCTGATCCGGAAGCGAGCGGGACTCTCCTTCCAGCCGCCTGCCCGTGCCGGCCACGCCGAGCGCCTGCTGCAGTCCCCCGAACAGGTTCGTGCCGCCGGACCCCTCCTGCCCGTGGAAGAACTTCTCCGCCCGCAGCTTGTTCCCCTGAGTCGCCTGAACGAATTCCTCCGACCAGACCCGCACCACGGGATTGAACTTGACCAGGTTGATGCGCGTTTCCTGCGGCAGGGCCCGGATCGTGGCGACGAGTTCCCGCCTTGCCATGGAGATCTTCGAGACCGCGCCAAACGGCTCCAGCGGCTCGAGCATGCTGCCCGAGACGTCGATCACGAACACGATCCTCTTGCCGAGCGCGGGCACTCCGTAGAAACGGGGAAGCGGGTCGTACCTCTCCGCGATCGGACGCTCCTCTTCGATCGTCTTCCCGCCAGCTCGCAGTTCGATCCAGCGGCGGAACTGGTCGGTGTCCTTTTCCCGCAGGTACCACTCCAGCCAGGCGCCGCGGTTCCCCCGGTCGAGAACGATGTCCGGAGCGATCCGGCTCAGCGTGTCGAGGAGTTCATCGACGAGGCGGTCCGGGAGCCGGGCCTCCGACCCGAGCCGCTCGGCCAGACGGCGGATGACCGCCTCTTCCGGAATGTGCGCCAGCACGCGCAGGGCGGCTACCTGCACCGCGACCGGCTGCTCTTCGGTCGCTATTTGCAGGAGACGTGCGAGCTTCCCCTTGCCGAGTGTCCGGCCCGGGGCGGATTCGAGCAGCGCCGCCAGGACCAGCCCGCAGTTGAACCGCAGGCGCTCGTTCCTGCCGTGCTCGAGAAGCGAGAAGCAGGTCTCCAAGAGCTGGAACTGCCGGTATCCGGCGAGCTTCTCCCGGCGGACGATCACCTCCAGGAGAGACGCCGCCACTTCCTGCGTCTCCGGCCGGACCGGCTTCGCCTGTTCCGGTGAAATGGAAGAGAGGGCCGCCAGCAGGGTTTCCATCCCCCTCGTTCCTGGAACGCGCAGGAGCGCCAGCCGGGCCTCCCTCCGGACCAGGTGCGGCCGGAACGGCTGCTCGTGGCGCCACTCCTTGGGGCTCATGGAGCGGCCGCAGTCAAAGCTCGCGATCTCGAGCAGCAGGCGGATCGATTCAGACGCTCCATCCTGGGACGCCAGCTCGAACAGCTCCAGCATGTCGGCGTAGCGCGTGAACAGCTCGGCACGCGCGGATTCCCGGATCACCTCCGGGCTGCGGATCGCGGCGATCAGATCGGCCGGATGACTCTCGATCGCCTGTTCGGGACGCACCGCCATGTGGGCCAGATACGCCTCCACGAACCGCTGCAGCCCGGAGTTCTCCCGCGGCTCCATCGCGGCGGCTTCGAACAGGGCTTCCTTGTGGGAATCCTGGAACAGTTCCATCTCCGGTAGGCGCCGCGCGTACCGATCGAGCCATTGCTCCAATCGAGACGTAATTTCCGAAGGTTGTCCGCACGGAGCCGCCAGAGGTCCGAGCACGGCCGTCAGAAGGAACCCGGGCAGCCAGGTCATCGGTGGCCGTCCGCCGGGTCCGCGGTTTTCGCGGCCGCCCATGATGGCCAGTCCGGTTGGCTCTCCACTCGGCGGAGGAAGGCCTGGGCGAACCGATACTCGCCGAAATGGAAGACCCCGGTCTTGAGACAGGTCTTCAGGGCGGCGATGCCCGCCTCTCTCTGGCCTCGGCCCAGTTCCCGCAGGGCGATGTAGAAGGCGAACTCGCACCGATTGCCCGGGCTGTCGGCCGCGGACGAGAGCAGAGCGGAGGCTTCGATCTCATTCGCGAGGTAGCGCAACGGAAGGTCGATGACATCCGGGTTGGCGTGCTCGGAGACGATTCTCTCTCCCCGGCGCGCGACGAACTCCTCGATCGCTCCGGCCGCGGCGGGCCGATCCCCCAACAGCTCGAGTCCCGCCACCGCCATGAACAGCGCGGTGGCGTTTCCCGCCAGGGCGCCCAGATGGGAACCACAGCACTCCCTGGCCTCTTCGAGACGACCCGATTCGGCGAGCAGGACCGAGCGCAGGAGGACCATCGGGTAGTACTCGAGCAGCGAATCCTCTGCGCCGCCGGACGTTTCCAGGGCCTTCTGGATCTCGCCACGCGCGTGCTGTGTGATCGCCAGCTCGAACAACAGGTAGGCATCCTGTCCGGCCGGCCCCTTCCGGCCGATCGCCAGGGCGGCGGCGAACCGCTCCTCGGAAAGGTCCAGCTTGCCAGAGTAGCGCCAGTAGGTTCCCTCGAGGATCGCGAGCCCCAGGTTCTCCGTCTTCTCCAGGGCCCCGGCCCGTTCCAGGTCCTGGCGGCAGTTTTCCAACCAGAGAGCTTCCTGGCCCGGCAGGTCGTCCTGAGTTCCAGCGTAGATCGCGGCGCTGAGCCAGCCCCGGGCCCGGTGGAGATACGAGGAGGGGTCCTCCGGGCGCAGGATGACCAGTGCGTTGGTGTCATCCAGCATCGCCTGGAGCTGGGAGCGATCTCCCTGGTTCAGCAGCTGATTCCCCCGGTGGAGGCCGCGGTTTTCCAGGGCGAGGGTGAAGTCCGGACGGAGTTGGATGGCGCGGCTCAGCGCGTCGATCGCCGCGCTCCCTTGGACCCTTCCCAGCACCTCGCCCCTCAGCAGCCAGGCGAGGGCGCTTTCGGGTTCCTTCCCGGTGGTCTGGTCCATGATCAGTTGCGCCCGGACGAAGTCGGTGTTCAAGGAATGCGCCAGGGCCAGCGCGTAGCAGGCCGCCTGGTCCGAGGGGGCCTGCCGCAGGGCCTCCTCCAGGTATGCGATCGCCTCGTTGTTCCGGCCGTCCAGCAGGGGGATGAGACCCCGGCAGAGGCGATACCGAGCGGAGTCGGCGCCAAGGGCGCCCGCCGCCTCCAGTCGTGTCCGGGCCAGCGACCCCTTGCGCTCGAACAGCAGCTCGGTGAAGGCGTCCTCCACCAGTTGGTTCGCGCGGGTCTTGCGCTCCTGCACGGTGCGGTAGATGAATGCGGCCAGCATCACCAGCAGCAGCAAGGCCGCGAGGGTGTGTGGGCGGTGCTTGCTCACGAAGCGGCCGCACCTGACGATCAGCGGAGTCCTTCGGGCCAGGATCGATTCGCCCGCGAGGAAGCGTCGCAGGTCCTCCGCGAGCTCCCTTGCCGAGAGGTAGCGGGCATCCGGCTCCTGCTCCATGCATTTTTCGACGATCGTCTGCAGATCCCTGGGCACCTGCGGCGCCCGCTCCTTGAGGCTCGGCGTCTCGCCCGCGGCGATCTGGCGCAGGATGGAGTCCCGGGTTTCTCCATCGAACGCGGGGCGCATCGCGATCAGCTCGTACAGCGTGGTGCCGAGCGAGTAGATGTCGGTGCGCTCGTCCAACCGGGATCCTCCGCCCCGGGCCTGCTCGGGAGACATGTAGCGAGCGGTGCCGATCACGTCTCCCGAGATCGTGATGGTCGGATGGACCGCCGCCCGCGCTAGACCGAAGTCGGTGATCCAGACGTCGTCCTGGGCGTCGAGCAGCAGGTTCGACGGCTTGATGTCCCGGTGAATGACCTGGCTGTCATGGGCATGAGCCAGTGCCTCCGCCACCTGGTGGCCCCACCCGGCCACCCGCAGGAAGTCTCCCTTCTCCGAGATCGCTCCCTGCTTCCGCCGCTCCTGGAGGTGACCTTCCAGGGAATGCCCGTCGATGTACTGCATCGCGTAGTAGTGGATCCCCTGGTCCTCGCCGACGGCATAGACCGGCACGATGTTGTGATGGTGCAGGTGAGCCGCGGTATTCGCCTCCCGGGAGAACCGCTCCTCCGCCGTGCGTGAAAGGAGCGAATCGGTGGCGAGGACCTTCAGCGCCACCCTCCGGTCGAGCTTCTCCTGCACCGCTTCGTACACGACCCCCATGCCGCCGCGACCGACCTCCCGCAGGATGCGGTACTCTCCGAGCCGCTGGCCCGTCTCCAGCCGGGAGGCATGCAGCGTGCGGCTGGTCGCCTCGACGAAGTCGAGGGTGCGGAAGACACCCTTGAGAGCTTTCGCGAGGTGGGGGTGCTCGGCGAGGTACTGCTCCTGGTCCGGTTCCAGACCGTCGGCGAGCTCGCGCAGGTACCGGTCGAGGACCTGCTCGAGCGCGGTGTCGCCATCGTGATGTTCCGCGTCGGGTTCCATTGGGAATAGAGAGTATCCGACATCGCCCTCGAGGTCACGATGAAGCACGCGAAAGGGGCGCTTCGTATACTCGAAGCAGGCGAAAGGGACGCTTCGTACTCGTACTCGTACTCAGCCGCTTTAGCGGCGGTCCTCGTACTCGAATCGTGAGCTGCCTGGTTGCCCCGGTTTCGTGGATACGAGGTTGACGAATTGCGGTTCGAGTACGAGTACGAGTACCGTCCCTGCGGGACTGAGTACGAGTACGAAACGCGCTGCCCGCAGTCACTCGTCCTGCAGGCTGTGCAGCAGTGC
>JAZDLC010000396.1:0-6612 GCA_043802345.1 Planctomycetota bacterium
CCACCCCCTTCCCTGGACGGAACCCCCCATCATCCAAGCCGCAGCGAAACCACGATCGGCAGATGATCCGAGGCCTCGCGGACCAGGTCCGCGGCCCCCGTGCCTTGCCGGCTAAAACGCGCCGGGCCGCGGACGAAAACGGCGTCCAGGGGCCTGAGAGGTCGCACTGCTGGAAATGTCCTTGGTCTGGTGGGGAGGCCCTGGAAGCCGGCAGGCTCCAGCATCCCTCGACCTAGCTTGCGCCAGACGTCGTTGAAGTCTCCGGCCAGCAGGACGACCGTACTGGCGTGAACTCGATGCCCGGCATGCCATCCCAGCAGGGAACGGAGCTGGCTCCGACGCTCCGTTTCGGCCAGGCCTAGATGCACGTTGTAGACCCAGAGGCGAAACCTGCGCGAGCCATTGGGCACCGTCAACCTTGCGTGTAACGCTCCACGCCGCTTCCTGAGCCGTCGCGTCAGGTCGATATTCTCGTGATGGTCCAGAGGATAGCGGCTCAGGATCGCGTTTCCGTACCGGCCCCGCTTGAGGAAGACGTTCGGGAAGTATGCCCGGTGCTCCATCCCCAACGCATCCCCCAGCAGGTCGACCTGCCGGTCTCCCCTCGACCGGGGGACTCCCTCGTCCACTTCCTGCAGCAGAATCAGGTCCGCCCGGCACGCCTTCAGCACCCGGATGATCCGCTCGGGACGGTACTTGCGGTCGATCCCGCCGATCCCCTTGTGGATGTTGTAGGTCACCAGCCTGAGGGAAGACCTGCCTTTCGACTCAGCCACTCGCGGCTCCTTCTGTTTGCCCTCGCTTCAAGCGCGCAGGCGCTGATCCAGAAAACAGGGGCGCGGGCGCTCACTCCGCCACCACGCACACTGTACAATCGGCCACCTTCATCTTCTGACTGCTCCCATGGATTGGAGGTAGCATTCTCATGAGCGAGTCCGAGCCCCACAACGCCAGCGAGATCCCGGGGGGCGAAGCACCTCAGTCGTTTGCTGACGTTTTCCGCTCCCTGCTTGGCAAGGTCATCACCTGCGTCAACCCGGAGTCCCTGGAAGATGCTCCGATGGGGTATCAGCTCACCACCGGCTTCTATCGGGTCAAGATCCTGGCCGTCAATCCCGACTTCGTCACGGTGGCCACCGAGTTGGTGCACAAGGGGCGCGACGCCACCAAGGAGCCGGTTCGCCAGTACATTCCCCTGGAGGCCGTGAAGCGCATCAGCATCGCCAAGTCGGACATCCTGATCCATCTCTGAACCCGTGGAAGTAAACCGCCCGGCCTCCCCGGCCCGCGCAGTCAGCCTGACTCTTCTCTCGGCCCTGGGCGTCGCCGTGGTCGTGGGCTTGCAGGTTCTCCTGCCCAGGGTCTTCTCCGTCGTTCTCTGGTACCACCTCGGTTTCTTCGCGGTCAGCCTCGCCATGCTCGGGCTTGCCACCGGCGGTCTCGTGGTCCGCCGGCGAAACCGGAGCGGCGTGCCGGTCGACCTGGCGAGTCTCGCGACGCTCTCCTCCCTCGCCATCAGCCTGTCCCTGATCGTCGTGTTGCGGCTGCCGATCGATCCAACCCGGCTGCTCGACACCTGGTACGATCCGGCGCTATTCCTCCTCCTGGCGCTTCTGCTCGCGCTCCCCTTCGTCTGCCTGGGAACGCTCATCTGTGGCACCCTCAGCGCGGGCCGGGAGGCGATTGGCCGGGTCTATGGGGCCTCGTTCTTCGGCGGTGGCGCCGGTGCGCTTCTCTTCCTGCTGGCCATGGAGACCATCGGGACGCCGCGGACCCTCGGCGTCGCCGCGCTCCTGCCGCTCTTCGGGTCGTTCCCGACCCGCCGGGCCGGGAGGCCGGTCGCGGCCCTGCTGCTCGCGCTCGCGGCGATCGCCATTCCGGAAACGATCATCCCTCTCACCAGCCGCAAGCACTTTCCCAGGATCCCCGCCGGGCGGGTCCTGGATGAGCAGTGGAACAGCTTCTCCAGGGTCACTTTCTACGAGAATCCGGAACACCACGGCCTGTGGCAGATCGACCCGGCCGCCCGCTCGTCCCTGCCCGAGTCGATCGGCGTGGCGATCGACTCCTGGGCCATTACCTCGATCCTGAAGCGGGAGACGCCCACGACACGCCTTTCCTTCCTCGATCTCTATCCGCCCACGGTCGCCTTCGTCGCCGCCCCGCCCGGCCACCGGGCCCTGGTCATCGGTGCCGGAGGCGGAGTTGACGTCCTGGCAGCGCTGCAGGCCGGGGCGGGGCATGTCACCGCAGTGGAGATCAATCCGCTCATCGTGGACGCGGTGAGAGGGCGTTTCTCGGACTACAGCGGCAGGCTGTACGAGGACCCGAGAGTTGAGGTGGTCGTCTCGGAGGGACGACATTTCGTGGAGAGTGATGCGCGGCGGTACGACAGGATCGTTCTCTCCGGCGTCGATACCTTTGCCGCCACCGAAGCCGGCGCCTTCGCCCTCTCGGAGAACTACCTCTACACCGTCGAGGCCCTCAAGCAGTTCTACCTGCACCTCGAACCAGGCGGGATCCTCGCGCTGGCCCGCTGGTGGTTCGAGCCTCCCCGGCAGACCTTGCGCCTCGCCGTGACCGCCACGGAGGCCCTCTCCGAACTTGGCATCACCGACCTGCGGCAGCGGGTGATCATCGCTCGCGCCGGCGTCAATTCGCTGTTCCTGCTGAAGAAGGGGGAGTACTCGCAAGAGGAGCGGGAGGGGCTGCTCCAGGCGTGCCAGCGCAGGGGCGCGGTGCCGGTTCATCCGATCGAACGCGGCCAGGCAGGAGCCGCACCATCCCTGTTCGAACAGGCGTTGTGCCTCGAAGGCGCCAAGGAGGTGGCCGCGCGGCACGTCTTTCGGGTCGACGCCACCACGGACGACCGGCCGTTCTTCTTCGAGAACTCGCACCTCTCCACCCTCTTCCGGGGCGAGGGGAACTGGATCCACGGCAGGCTCGGCGGCCAGGAACTCCTCGTGGCGACACTCGTCGTGCTGCTGCTGCTCTCCCTCCCGCTGCTGTGGCTCTCCCGGGCGCCGGCGGAGCCAGGGAGCCGCGGCGCTCTGCTTCCGTCGCTCCCGTTCCTGCTGCTTGGGTTCGCGTATCTCTGCGTCGAGATCCCGTTGATGCAGAGGCTCTCTCTGGTGCTGGGACATCCAGTGTTCGCGGTGGCCGTGGTCCTCACGTCGATGATGCTCGGCTCCGGAGCCGGCTCACTGGTTGCCGGGACTCTCGACCGTCTCAAGGCTCCGGTCGTGACCTTCGGCGCCGCGCTGGTCGTGGCGATCGTTCCGATCTGCAGCCACCCGGCCCTGCTGGATGTGTCGGTGGGTCAGGGAACGGCGGCGCGCGCCGCCGCCACCGTTGCCTTCCTCTCGCTTCCTTCCTTTCTCATGGGAATGCCGTTTCCGCTCGCGGTGCGGCTCCTGGAAGAACGGCATCCCCATCTCGTCCCGACTGCCTTCGCCGCCAACGGCGTCGGCTCGGTCCTGGCCGGCCCGATCGCGGTTCTCCTGGCCATCTCCTTCGGCTTCCAGGCTGTCCTGATGGTCGCGGTGGGCTCCTACCTGCTGGCGGCCCTCGCACTCGGACTCCTCGGCCGGGCCGCCCGCTGAATTCGGTTTCTTTCTTGCGGAAGGGCGAAACCCGCAGCCGGCAAGCCTCATCATGGCGAAGCCCGCCGGCTCCTTTTGTCGGTTCACGCTGAAGAAGCTACTCTGGGGGGATGTCGCTCCTCTCGATCCAGGATATCCGGCTCGGCTTTCACGGGCGCCCTCTCTTTGACGGCGCCACACTTGCCGTGGAAAGCAGGGACCGGCTCGGCGTGGTCGGTCCCAACGGCTCCGGCAAGAGCACCCTTCTCAAACTGCTCTCGGGCGCGGCCGAACCGGAGTCCGGCCAGGTTGTCCGGGCGCGCAACCTGCGGCTCGGGTTTTTGCCCCAGGAACTCGCTCCGGGAGGCGACGAGAGGCTCTTCGAGTCGGTCATGTCGTGCGCGCCCCGGCGCGCGCAACTCGAACTCCGGCTCGAGGCGCTCCAGGAGGAGCTCGAGATCCAGCACGACACCGCCAGGCAGATGAGCCTCTCCGGCGAGCTGGCGGAGCTGCATGAAGAGCTGCTGGAGCTGGACCGCGACTTCGCGCCGCATCACGCCCGCCGCATCCTGCTGGGCCTCGGGTTCTCGAGTGACGAGTTCGACCGCCCCCTCCGCGAGTTCTCCGGCGGTTGGCGGATGCGGGCTGCGCTCGCCGGGCTGCTCTTCCAGAGGCCCGATGTGCTGCTCCTGGATGAGCCGACCAACCACCTGGACATGCCCTCCGTCCACTGGCTCAACCGCTTCCTGAACGCCTTTCGTCACGCGCTGATCCTGGTCTGCCACGACCGGGAGTTCCTCAACAGGCACGTGCGCAGAGTGGCTTCCTTCGAGGTCGAGGGGCTCAGGACCTACCCGGGGAATTACGACGACTACCTGGAACAGCGCCAGCAGGAGTTACTTACGCTCGAGAACAGGGCGCGGCGGGACGAGGCGCGGAGAAAGGAGCTCGAGGCGTTCGTGACGCGCTTCAAGGCCAAGGCCAGCAAGGCCCGTCAGGCACAGAGCAAGGCGCGGCTGATCGAGAAGATGCTCGAGAACCAAGCCGACATTCCGCAACTGCGCAAGTCGATTCACCTGAAGTTCAAGCCGACCGGCAGGGTCGGAGATCCGGTGCTGGAGATTGCGGGGCTCTGCCATTCCTACGGCGATCATCGGGTCCTTTCCGATGTCAATCTGTCGGTACGTCCCGGCGATCGCATCGCCATTGTCGGCCTGAACGGCGCCGGCAAGACCACGCTGCTGAAACGGATCGCGGAGGAGCTGAAACCCCAGGAAGGCCAGGTCCGGCTCACCTCCAACGCGCGCATGAGCTACTTCGCCCAGCACCACGCCGAGGTCCTTGACCAGAACAAGACGGTCCTGGATGAGGTGTGGCGCGCCGCGAACGGCCTCTCCCAGTCGGAGGTCCGCGGCATCTGCGGCGCGTTCCTGTTCAGCGGCGACGACGTGGAGAAGCGGATCGGCGTGCTCTCCGGCGGTGAAAAGACCCGCGTCGCGCTGGCCCGGCTGCTGGCAAACCCGGGCAACCTGCTCCTTCTCGACGAGCCGACGAACCACCTCGACACCCAATCCGCGGAGAAGCTGACCGACTCGCTCCTGACCTTCGATGGCACCATCCTGTTCGTGTCCCACAACCTCGACTTTGCCCGCAGGCTCTCGAACAAGGTCTGGGACGTCCGCGACGGCTCGGTGACCGAGTATCACGGGTCCCTTGCCGACTATCTCGATCATCTGTCCTCCATCCAGGATCAGCTCGATGGCGCGAATGGGGCCGGGCGGAGCGAGGCCGAGGCCGAATCGCGCCCCGGGCCGGGTTCACAGAGCGCCCGTCCGGCCAAGGCGGAGAGGATCCGGGAGCGGGAGGACCTGATGCGCCGCCGGAAGCACCGCGCCCGGCTGGTTCGTAGTGTCAAGGAGCTCGAACAGCGCGTCGAGGAACTGGAGCTGGCGAAGGAAAAGTTGGAGGGGCAGCTCGCCGACCCGCAGGTCTACGCGGACAGGCTGAGGGCCGTTGAGCTGGGAGAGCGGCACAGGGGGGTGGCGGAGACCCTTGCCGCGGCCATGGCCGACTGGGAGCGACACTCCGCCGAACTGGACGGTCTCGGCGAGGAGTGAGGGCCCGCATTGCTTCGGACCGGCCAGCCCGCTACCTTCTCGGGTTCATCCATCGACCCTGAGACGGGTCGTTTCCATCCCACCATCGGAAACACGTCATGCCGGCTTCGGAATCTCCACTCAACCCACTCGGTCCCGTAGATCGCTTCATCGACCGCCACATCGGGCGCAGCGCGGCCGACACCGCCAGGATGCTCGAATCGCTCGAGGTCGACTCGCTGGATCAGCTCATTGATGAGACCATCCCGAAGAGCATTCGCATGTCCGGAGAGCTGCGCCTCAATGAGCCGCGAACCGAAACCGAGACCATGCTCGCCCTGAAGCGGCTCGCCGCGAAGAACTCGGTCTTCCGCTCCTACATCGGCCTCGGCTACTACGGAACGATCACCCCGCCGGTGCTGCTGCGCATGATCTTCGAGAATCCTGGCTGGTACACCCAGTACACGCCCTACCAGGCGGAGATTTCACAGGGAAGACTCGAAGCCCTCTTGAACTTCCAGACCATGGTCTCCGATCTGACCGGTCTCCCGGTCGCGAATGCCAGCCTGCTGGATGAGGGTACGGCCGCGGCGGAGGCCATGACCCTCTGCCGCAGGATGCAGCAGCGGCGCAAGGACGCCGGCCGGTTCCTGGTCGCGGACAGCTGCCACCCGCAGACCATCGATGTCGTCAAGACGCGCGCCGCTCCTCTGGGCATTGAAGTCGTGGTGGCGGACCCTGGTGAATTCGAGTACAGCGAGCAGGTCTTCGGAGTCCTGATCCAGCATCCCGCCACGGACGGCGCGCTGCTCGACCTGGACTCCCACTGCGCCCGGGCCCACGACGCCGACGCCATGGTCGTGGTGGCGACCGATCTGCTCGCGCTGACGTTGCTCAAGCCGCCTGGCGAAAGTAGCGCCGACGTGGCAATCGGC
>JAZDLC010000397.1:0-31220 GCA_043802345.1 Planctomycetota bacterium
CCCGACCTCTTCGCCGGTTCGTCGGTCCTGGTGACCGGCCGTTATCGCGGCTCGGGTGCACACGCGGTCACCCTCTCGGGAAAAGGGCCCGCCGGCGAACGCAGCCTCACCGCGGAACTCCGCTTCCCACTCGAGGAACGCGAGACCACTTTCCTGCCCGCGCTCTGGGCGGCGCGCAGGGTCGGCTACCTGCTGAACGAGATCCGGCTGCACGGAGCGGCAAGGGAGCTGGTGGACGCGGTGGTCGAGCTGGGGCGCGAGTACGGCATCGTCACGCCGTACACCTCCGCCCTGGTGCTGGAAGAGGGGGAGCGCCTGCGGAGGATCAGCGGTTCACCCCCGATGCCCGGCATGCCTGGACGAGGAGCACCCGCGGGCCCCGGTACGGCGGGAGATCGCCTGGAGAGAGAGGTCAGGAGCGGACTGGAGCGGCTCGACGCCAGCGACCGGGACGAGGAGGCCGGCGAGACGGCGGTCGCAACGGCGAAGTCCAGCCGGCGGCTCCAGGAGGCCACCAGCCTGTCGGCCGCGCGGGAATGGGCCCACGACCAGAGAATCCCGGTCGAGACCGTTCAGGTCGCGGGCTGGCGGCTGCTCAAGGCGGGAGATCTGCACATCGACATGGAGTTCAAGGAGTCGATGGCGAGTTCCATGCGCGAGATCGACGCCTTCTCAGACGAGTTCTTCCAGCTCCTCGAGCAGCATCCTGAATTGGCGCCCCTCCTGGCCCTGGGGCCGGAGCTGATCTTCGTGCTCGAGGGGCAGGCGATCCGGATTCGGTAGGTCTCACTCCAGGAGGCAGGGGGCAGGGGAAGAGGCGCGTGACTTCCACGCGCCTCCTTGCGTACAATGCCGCGTTCATCCACGCAGGAGGAACGCCTGGTGCAGAGGACCCAACGAGAGCACGATCAGATCCGCCCCCTGACGTTTCAGCGCGGCTATACCGACAATCCGGGCGGCTCCGTGCTGGTTCGCTGGGGCGCGACCTACGTCCTTTGCACCGCGATGATCGAGGAGGGTGTCCCGACCTTTCTCAAGGACTCGGGAAGCGGCTGGCTGACAGCCGAATACTCCATGCTTCCCGGCTCCACCCCCACTCGCAGGACCAGGGACGTGGCACGAGGACGGCCGGACGGCCGGTCCAGCGAGATCCAGCGCCTGATCGGCCGTTCGCTGCGGGCAGGCGCCGACCTGAGCCTCCTGCCAGGCCGGACGCTCTACGTCGACTGCGACGTGCTGCAGGCTGACGGCGGTACCCGCACCGCCTCGATCAACGGCGCCTGGCTCGCGGCGCACGACGCCGTCTCTAGAGCGCTTGAGAGCGGTGCCCTGGCCTCGTCACCTCTACTCACAAAGGTCGCCGCGGTGTCGGTGGGCATCGTGGAGGGCATGCCGGTTCTTGATCTGGAAGCGCGGGAGGACCAGGCTGCCGAGGTCGACATGAACATCGTGATGACCGGGGAGGGAGAGTACATCGAGGTCCAGGGATCGGCGGAGAAGGGGACCTTCAGTCCGGCCATGCTGGAGCGCCTGCTGGACCTGGCCAGGGAGGGCATTCGCCAGGTCACGTTGGCGCAGGCCAGGTCGCTGGAGAGCCCGGAATGAAACTGCTTCTGGCGACGGGCAACCCGAAGAAGCGGATCGAACTCCAACGTATCCTCGCAAGCCGGCAGTTCGAGGTCGTGACTCCGGGTGAACTCGGTCTGGACCTGGAGCCGGAGGAGAACGGGCGGACCTTCGATGAGAACAGCCTGATCAAGGCCCGGGCCTTCGCCGCGCTGGTCGACGGTCCGGTCCTGGCGGATGATTCGGGTCTGGAAGTCGACGCCCTGAACGGGGCCCCGGGGGTCCACTCCGCGCGCTTCGCCGGACCGGAATGCGATGACGCAGAGAATCGTGCGCGCCTCCTCGCCGACCTGGATGGGGTGCCCCCGGCCAGGAGGACCGCCCGGTTCGTCTGCGTGCTCGCGCTGGTTCGGGGCGTGCGGGTTCTGGCCCGCATCCGCGGCACCTGCGAGGGGCGAATCCTCGATCGGGAACAGGGCCAGGGCGGATTCGGGTACGACTGTCTCTTCTTCCACGAGCAGACCGGCAAGACGTTCGCCGAACTCGATCCCGACGAGAAGGACCTCTACAGCCACCGCGGCGTCGCCCTGAGAGAGCTGACTCACCATCTCGACCGGATCGGTAGTGTCCTGTGAACTCCGCCGCCATCCGGAACTTCTGCATTATTGCCCACGTGGACCATGGCAAGTCCACCCTGGCGGATCGGTTTCTCGAGATGACGGGAGCCGTGCGGAAGGAGGCCATGGTCGAGCAGATCCTGGACGGCATGGACCTCGAGCGAGAGCGCGGCATCACCATCAAGGCCAAGGCCGTGACCATGTTCTACAAGGCCCGGGACGGCCGGAAGTACCAGTTCAACTTGATCGATACTCCAGGCCACGTGGACTTCTCGTACGAGGTTTCCAAGGCGCTTCAGGCCTGCGAGGGTGCCTTGCTGCTGGTCGACGCGGCTCAGGGAATCGAGGCGCAGACGGTCGCCAACTGCCATCTCGCAGAGAAATGTGGGCTCAAGATCATTCCGGTCATCAACAAGATCGACCTGGCAACCGCCAGGCCGGAAGAGGTCGAGGAGGAGATCGAGAACGCCTTGTTGATGGAGAAAGAGGAAACGCTGCGGGTGAGCGCGAAGACCGGCGAGGGGGTGCAGGAGATCCTGGAAGCGGTTGTCACCCGCATTCCTCCGCCTCCCTCCCCCGAGCCGGGTCCGCTGCGGGCACTTATCTTCGATTCCGTGTTCGACGACTACCGGGGTGTGGTGGTTCATCTGCGGATCTTCGAGGGGAAGCTGACGACGCGCAGCCGCATCCGGATGAAAGGCGTGGGCTCCACCTACGAGGTTCTCGAGGTCGGCTACTTCACGCCCGGCAAGCTGGTCCCACGGGACGAACTCTCCCATGGCGAGGTCGGCTACATGATCGGGAGTATCAAGAACCTGGCGGATGTGCGGGTGGGCGACACCATCTGCCTGGAGAAGGAAGCCGCCCAGATCAAGGCACTGCCCGGATACCATCCTCCCCAGCACATGGTGTTCTGCGGCATCTACCCGACCCAGAACAAGGACTTCGACTCACTGCGCAGGGCGCTGGAGAGACTGTCCCTGAACGACGCCTCCTTCTCCTTCGCTCCCGAATCGTCCGAGGCCCTCGGTTTCGGATTTCGTTGCGGCTTTCTCGGACTGCTCCACATGGAAATCGTCCAGGAGCGGCTCGAGCGGGAATCGAACGTGGACATCGTCCAGACCGCCCCGAACGTGACGTACGAGATCCTGACCACGGCCGGAGAGGTGGTCAGGATCGACCGTCCCTCGGGCCTCCCCGACTCCAACCTGATCGATGAGTTCCGGGAGCCGATCGTCAGGCTCGACGTCATCGCCCCGTCCGAATTCGTCGGCGGCCTGATGACGCTGGCCATCGATCGCCGGGGCAAGTTCGTACATCAGGAGTACATCAGCGAAACCAGGGTGCTGCTGACCTTCAGAATGCCCCTCTCGGAGATCGTGTTCGACTTCTACGACAAGCTCAAGTCCCTGACACGCGGATACGGCACCATGGATTACCAGGTCATCGACTACTTGGCGGCGAATCTGGTGCGGATGCGAATCCTCGTCGGCGGCAACGAGGTGGACGCTCTCTCGATGATCGTCCACCGCGAGAACTCGGAGGTCCGCGGACGGAAGGTGCTGCAGGTTCTCAGAAAGCACATCCCCCGGCATATGTTCGAGGTCGCCCTGCAGGCGGCCATCGGCGGCAAGATCATCGCGCGCGAGTCGATCAAGGCCCTCTCGAAGCACGTCACGGCCAAGTGCTACGGGGGCGACATCACGCGCAAGCGGAAGCTGCTGGAGAAGCAGAAGGCCGGGAAGAAGCGCATGAAGATGGTCGGGAACGTCGAGATCCCCCAGCAGGCGTTCCTCTCCGTTCTCGGTGTTCAGCGTAATTCGGACAGGTGAGACGGGTGTCCCGTCGTTATTCTGAGCGGAATACGTGGTCGATTCGAGGTACTGAATGAGCAGGTCCAGAGGAGATCGAGAGCAGCCGCCGCCGCAGAAGCCCACCGCGGGACAGCAGGCCGCCGCGTTCCGCTTTCTGCTCGTGGGAGCGGGCCTCGCCCTGGTGCTTGTCTATTTCCTGGGTCAGATCCTCGACTACGAAAGCAGAAGCACCGTCCTCTGGACCTACGGCCGGTTCGCGGGCGTGGCACTGTTCGCCTGGGTGGGCCACTCCATCGGACTGGGCAAGGGGCGGGTCGTGGCCGAGAACCTGGAATGCCTGGCCATCGCCGTGGTCATGGCGCTGATCCTGAAGTACTTCCTGGTCGAGGCATACAAGATCCCCACCGGCTCGATGCAGCCGACCATCCTGGGCGATGAGAACTCGGCGATCTTCGACCGGGTGCTGGTCAACAAGTTCGCCTACCTGGTGGACGATCCCGAGCGGTACGATGTGATCGTGTTCAAGTTCCCCCTGGATCGGAGCAAGAACTACATCAAGCGGCTGATCGGGCTGCCGGGAGAACAGATCACGATCTTCGGCGGGAATATCTACGCATCCAGACGCGGGGAGGACGGCACTTTCGGGCCGATGAAAATCGCTCGCAAGGAGCGCCAGATCCGGGAGGCGGTGATGAAGACGGTCTACCCCTCGGGCCGACCCAATGAGACCTTTGATGCCGCCTTCCAGGTGGTGACAGGAAGCCACTCGGTGGACGGTGACGAGGTTACCCTCTCGGCGGGAACCCAGATTCGCTTTGGTCATGGAGAACCGATCCGGGACCGGTATCTGGATGGATACGATCCGGATTGGCAGATCCGGGCGCCCGACCACGTCGCGGAGTTCGGGCGCGAGGTCGTGTCCGACCTGGGAGTACGATTCGAATTCTCCCCGGGAGCGGGGTGCAAGGAAGCGCGGCTGAGCATTCTGGCCAATGAGATCGAACATCGGGCAGTGGTCGGAATCGGCCGAGATACCGGCAGCCGCCTGGAGTCTGGATACGTCGGCAGTGCCGGGGATGACCTGGTCGCCGTCTGTTCCCTCGGGACCGTGGTTGCGAACGATCCGGACCTGTCGATCGAACCGGGCGAAACGGTGGAGATCGCGTTCTTCCATGTCGATCAGGAACTGGTGCTGGAGATCGATGGCAGGCAGCGGCTCTCGTTCCCCTACGAGATCTCTGAATCATCAGGATCGGAAGCGGCTCCCGGCGTCTTTCCGATGCCGAGAAGATCCGACCGGAACTCCGTGGTGGTCGAGATTCGGGGTGGGCCGGCGACGCTGGACGGGCTGAAAATCCTGCGGGACATCCACTACACGAACCATGGCCACTCCGGGAAGAATGTCTTCGAGATTCCGGACGACTCGCTTTTCGCCCTGGGCGACAATACGCAGAATTCCCATGATGGAAGGATGTGGACCGCGGAACGGGTGACCTTCAAGGATGGCCGCAAGGTGCTGCGAGAGCATAGGGACTACGGCTGGGACACCCTGGAGTTCATCGACATCTACGGCGAGACCTACCGTGCTCCGTACGGCCAGGAGCCAATCATCGATCGCAAAGGGATCGATCCGTTCAACTTCATCCCCAGGAACCTGTTGCTCGGGAAGGCAATCGCAGTCTTCTGGCCGATTTTTCCCCATTTCCGATGGAAGCTCCTTCGATGATGACGATCGGCAGGCGCCGACCGGCGCCCGACGCGGAACAGACATCCGGGGCCTCGGCCCCGGCGAACTCGCTCCTGCAGGCTTTGGGGCTGGTCAAGATCTACGGCAATCGGGCAGTCGTTGACGGCGTCTCCTTCCATGTCGATGCAGCGGAAATCGTCGGGCTTCTGGGACCGAACGGCGCGGGGAAGACCACCTCCTTTCTGATGACCGTCGGGCTGATCACGCCGGTCCGGGGATCGGTCCTGTTCAACAACGTGGATGTCACCCGCTTGCCGATGTTCCGCCGGGCCCGGCTGGGGATGGGCTATCTGTCCCAGGAAAAGTCGGTTTTCCGGCAGCTCACCGTCGAGGAGAACATCCTCGCGGTCCTCGAGGTGCGGAACTACCCGCGGCTGAAGCGACTGGAGATTACCCAGGCCCTGCTGGACGAGCTGGGGATTTCGTCCCTGGCGCGGCACCGTGCTGAGACCCTCTCGGGAGGGGAGAGCCGGCGCCTCGAGATCGCCCGGACCCTGGCTACCGATCCCCGGCTGATTCTGCTGGACGAACCGTTCTCGGGAGTCGATCCGAAGGCGAAGGAGGAGATTGCCGAAATCCTCGTCAGCCTGAAGGATCGCGGCATCGGTGTCCTGCTCACGGACCACGATGTCCACTCCACTCTCGCGACCACTGACCGCTCCTATATCATCAGCGAGGGCAGAATCCTGCGGGAGGGGAAGCCGAAGGAGCTGGCGGACGACCCGGAGGTCAGGCGGGTCTATCTGGGCGAAAAGTTCCGCTACCACGAAGAGAACCATCCGCGCGCTGGCTCGAAGTAGCGGGAATCCCCGCTTCCCCAACCGATATCTCCGCCCGAAAGCGACTCGGAACCGGATCGATCCCGTTCCCGGCCGCTGCCGCTGCGCGCAGCCGGCCCAGACGTCCTAAGTCGATTATAAAAAAGCAATTATCGCCGATCGTTCCATTTGTGAACCACATTGCCAAGGTCTTCGTGAGTAATTGTCAACAGTTTCCCAACATACTGCCGGACGAACTGTCGATGAACCGATATAAGCTGTTGTTATCGAGCCACTAGCGCTGAAACGTGGTCCACTGGGGGGTGATGTGCACGACGACGTGTCCGACAGGAAGTCGATTCTGATCGTTGATGACGAAGATGCCATCCGCCAATCGCTGGCCGGATTCCTGCGACAAAGCGGCTACCCTGATGTGATCGAAGCGAAGAACGGCCAGGAAGCGTTGAACGCTCTGGAGCAAAGGCGGTTCTTCCTCGTCATCACCGACATCTCCATGCCGATCATCGGCGGCCTGGAACTGCTGGCCCGCATTCGAAGAGACTACCGGCAGACTGACGTGGCCGTGATCACCGGCCACCTTGAACTGGACTTCGCGATCCAGGCGATCAAGAACGGCGCATTCGACTACTTCAAGAAGCCGTTCCGGTTCGAGGAAGTGATCAGCACCATCAAGCGGGTGGAGGAGAAGCAATACCTGGAGCGCCGCTCGCTGGAGCTGGAGTTGCTTCGGGAACGGAGGATGCAGGAGGAGATGCATCTGAAGGAGTTCCTGCTGGCCCTCGCTCAGATCATCGACATGAAGAGCCGCTATACCCTGGAGCACTCCGATCGGACCTCCAAGATCTCCAGGCTGATGGCAGAGCGCTGCGGCCTTAGCCGCGACGAGGTAGAGCGCATCAGTCTCGGTGCAAGACTCCATGACGTCGGGAAGATGGCCGTCCCGGACTGCATCCTGGACAAGCCCGGCGCGCTCACGCCGGAGGAGTTCGCAACGATGAAGGCCCATTCGGCCCGGGGCGCCGAACTGTGCCAGCCGATCAGCTGCCTCGCTCCGGTCGTGCCGATGATCCGTTGGCATCATGAAAATCTGGACGGCACCGGGTACCCGGATGGGCTCAAGGGAGACCAAATCCCCCTCGACGCTCGCATCGTGCGGATCGCCGACTACTGGGATGCGATCACATCCAAGCGTTCCTATCGCAGCCCGATGTCGGACGACGACGCAATCCGCATCATCCAGCAGGAGTGCAACGCCAAGCGCCTCGACACGGAACTCTGCCGCAGCCTGTTCGAGAGCGTTCGAGCGGGCCTTGTCGACAGGCTCCTCGTTCCCGCTCACTCCTGACCCCGGGCTTGCTCCGCCAGCTTGGAACTCCTAGACTCACACCTCTTTTTTGTGACTCGAAGAGCGAAGTCGCGGAGTATCCATGAACCTCGTCGCCTGCGTCAAACGGGTGCCGGACACCACCTCTCAGGTGCGTCCAGCCGCTGATGGCAAATCGCTGGACACGTCCGGAATCTCATATATTGTCAATCCTTACGACGAAATTGCCGTCGAGGAGTGCCTGAAGATCCAGGAGGCGGTCGGTGGCCAGGTCACGATCCTCTCCCTGGGACCGAAGGACTCCACCAAGGAACTCCGGCAGTGCCTCGCCATGGGCGCCGAGAAGGCCGTTCTGATCCCAGATGACAAGCCGAATCGGGACGCCTTCTCCACGGCAACCATCCTGGCGCAAGCTCTCAAGGAGATCGACCACGACGTGATCTTCTTCGGCCGCCAGGCGGTGGATCACGACAACGCCCAGGTCGGATTGATGGTGGCCACGCTGCTCGACCTTCCAGCTGTTTCAGAGGTAACCAAGGTCGAGCCGGGAGACGGCAAGCTGACCGTCCACCGGGAAGCGGACGGCAAGACGATGGTGATCGAGGTTCCGATTCCCTGCGTGCTCACCGCCCAGAAGGGCCTGAACGAACCGCGCTATGCTTCCCTCAAGGGAATCATGAAGGCGAAGAAGAAGCCGATCGATGAGAAGGCGCTGGATCTCCCCGAGCTTGGCCTCGAGGTCGTCGAGATGGTGCCGCCGCCGCCACGGCCGGCAGGCAAGATCGTAGGGGAAGGCGTGGAAGCCGTCCCCGAACTCGTCCGCTTGCTTCGCGAGGAAGCCAAGGTCCTCTGAACGTCCCGGAGCCACTGGAGCCAGAAGAACAATGACAGCCGAGATCATCGCGTTCGCCGAACAGCGGGACGGAAAACTGAAGAAGACAGCGCGGGAGGTCGTGACCGCCGCGCGCCAACTGGGTGAGGCGCTGGGCGCCCGTGTCACCGCCGTCTGCCCCTCCGCGGGAGCCGTGGAGGATGCGGGGCAACTGGGCCTCTTTGGAGCCGCCGAGGTCCTGACGGGAGGCGGCAGCGAGTTCGCCGGTGACGCTCCCGACACCCTGGCGCATGCTCTGGCCGCCCTCGTGGAGGAGCGTGACGCCAAGGCGGTGTTGCTTCCCGCGACCTCGCTGGGAAAAGACGTCGCCCCCAGGCTGGCCGCGCTGCTGCGGTCAGGCCAGGTCAGCGACTGTATCGCGCTGAATGTGGTGGACGGAGAGATCCGCGCCCTCAGGCCCGTCCACGCCGGCAAGGTGAACTGGACGGTCCGCTCCAACGGGCCGCGCTTTGTCGCCACCCTGCGACCGAACGTGTTCACGCCGGTGGAATCCTGCGGTTCCGAGGTGCCGCCCGCTCCGTTCGCTCCGGCGAATCCCGTTCCCTCCAAGCTGACCGTCAAGGAGGTGATCGAGAGCGCCGACAAGGGAACCATGGACGTGACCGAGGCCGACGTGATCGTCGCCGGCGGCCGAGGGATGAAGGGCCCGGAAAACTACCATCTGCTGGAGAAGCTCGCGACTCTGCTGGGTGGGACCGTGGCATCCTCGAGAGCGGTGGTAGACGCGGGCTGGCGCCCCCACAGCGAGCAGGTGGGCCAGACCGGAAAGGTCGTCTCTCCCAACCTGTACATCGCCTGCGGCATCTCCGGAGCCATCCAGCACCTGGCCGGAATGACCTCATCGAAGGTGATCGTCGCCATCAACAAGGATGCCGAGGCACCGATCTTCAAGGTGGCTGACTACGGAATCGTGGGTGACCTGATGGAAGTGGTCCCCGCGCTCACGGAGCAGCTCTCCGGCTGACGACCGGGATACGACAACCCCACGAAGGACACGAAGAGCACGAAGGAGAGCTTCCTTCGTGCTCTTCGTGTCCTTCGTGGGTGAACAGCCCGCGTGCCCCCGCCCCCCAACGGTGACGCTCGGGCTAGTGCCGGAAGTGCCGCACGCCGGTGAAGACCATGGCCATTCCGTGCTCGTCGGCCGCCTCGACCGCTTCCTTGTCCCGGACCGATCCGCCCGGCTGAACGATCGCCACGACGCCGGCCTTGCCGGCCTCGTCCACGCCGTCACGGAAGGGGAAGAAAGCGTCGCTTGCGAGCACCGATCCTTTCGCGCGCTCCCCCGCCTTCTTCACCGCCAGGGCGACCGAATCGACCCGGCTCATCTGCCCTGCCCCCACTCCCACCAGAGTGCAGTCCTTCACCAGCACGATCGCGTTCGACTTCACATGCTTGACCACGATCCAGGCGAAGCGAAGCGAAGCTTCCATGGCCGCGTCAGGCACCTTCTTTGCAACGCTCTTGAACGGGTCGGCCGGTCCCGTTCGATCCCGTTCCTGAATGAGCATCCCGCCCCGCACCTTCCGGACTTCCGGCTCCGCGAGGTCCTCCGGTCCGTTGCCGACTGAGAGCAGTCGTACGTTCTTGCCCCACTTCTGCCGGGTCGAGAGCACCTCCACGGCCTTCTCGGAGTATGCCGGCGCGATGATGCACTCGAAGAAGCGGTCCTTCTGGGCGACTTGATCCGCCAGCGCCTCGTCCACGTCCCGGTTGAACGCCAGGATCCCGCCGAAGGCGGAAAGCGGATCGCCCGCGAGGGCCTGCCGGTAGGCCTCGATCGGCGTCTCCCCCACCGCCGCTCCGCACGGGTTGGTGTGCTTGATGACGACGCAGGCGGGACGATCGAACTCCCGGACCAGAGCCAGGGCCGCATCCGAGTCCATGATGTTGTTGTAGGAGAGTTCCTTGCCGCCATGCTGCGTGGCCGTGGCCAGCGATGGCTCCGTGGCGGCACTGAGAGGGTGGAACCACGCCGCCTGGTGCGGGTTCTCGCCGTAACGCAGTGTCATCGACTCCTTGAACTCGAACAGGCCGTGAGGCGGCTGTCGGGCCTCTCCTGAGCCGAATTCCGGCCGCCCGCACAGAAAGCGCGAGATCGCCGCGTCGTACGCCGCCGTCCGCGAGAAGGCCTTTCTCGCCAGCCTCCGGAGCGTGTCGATGCCGAACGAGAAGTCGTTCTGCTTCAACTCGGCGAGGAGCCCCGGATAGTCATCCGGATCGACGACGACCGCGACATCCTCGTGGTTCTTGGCCGCCGAACGCACCATCGAGGGCCCACCGATATCGATGTTCTCGATCGCGTCCGCGAGGGCGACGTCTGCGGCGCTCACGACCTGCTCGAATGGATAGAGGTTCACCACGACGAGGTCGATCGGCTCGAGCGAGTGCTCCCGCATCTGCGCCTGATGTCCCGCGTCATCGCGCCTGCTCAGCAGGCCGGCGTGGACCTTCGGGTGCAAGGTCTTGACCCTGCCGTCGAGAATCTCGGGGAAGCCGGTGAATTCCGAGACATCGATCACCGAGACGCCGGCTTCCCGCAGGACACGGGCCGTGTTGCCGGTGGAGAGAACCTCCACTCCCGCCCTCTCGAGGCCGCGAGCGAACTCCGCCGCGCCGCGTTTGTCCGTCAGCGAAAAGAGCGCGCGCCTCACCTTCATGACCGCTCCCGTCTGTCTATTTCTTGCCCTTGCCAGAGGCGCCGCTGGCCGAATACCGCAGGAACGCCTGGATGAACTCGTTCAAATCGCCGTCGAGCACGCCGGCCGCGTTCCCCTTCTCTGTGCCGGTGCGATTGTCCTTGACGAGGGTGTACGGCTGGAGCACATACGATCGTATCTGATGGCCCCAGGCGATATCGCCCTTGTCTCCTTGCAGCCCCCGAATCTCCGCCTCTCGCTTCTGTTCCTCGAGGGCAAACAGCTTGGCCCGGAGCATCTTCATCGCCGTGGACCGGTTCTGGTGCTGACTCCGCTCGTTCTGGCACTGCACCACGATGTTCGTGGGAAGATGGGTGATACGAACCGCCGAATCGGTCTTGTTGATGTGCTGGCCGCCAGCGCCACCGGCCCGATAGGTATCGGTCCGGAGGTCATCGGGATTGATCTCGACCTCGACGGTCTCGTCGAATTCCGGCACCACGTCCACCGAGCAGAACGATGTATGCCGGCGGTTCGCCGCATCGAAGGGGGAGATCCGCACCAGACGGTGAACGCCCTGTTCGGAATGGAGGTAGCCGTAGGCGAACTGCCCACTCACCAGCACGGTTGCCGACTTGATTCCCGCCTCCTCGTGCGGCTGCTCATCGATGATCTCCGCGTCGAAGTCATTCCGCTCACACCAGCGCAGGTACATCCTGAGCAGAATCTGGGCCCAGTCGCACGACTCGGTTCCGCCCGCCCCGGCCTGCAGTTGCAGGAAGGCATTGCGATGATCGTGCGGCCCTCCCAGGAGGACCGCTAGCTCGAGCTTGTCGCAGCGCGTCTCCACCAGGACGACCGCTTTTCTTGACTCCTCCAGCGCCTCCTTCGACCCGTCCTCCTCGGCCAGCTCCGCCATCGCCTCGGCATCGTCCAGCAGAGACTCGAGGTCGACGTAGGGGTCGACGACCGCCCGGACCCGTTTCAGCTTGGAGACGGTCTCTGCGGCCTTCTCCGGGTTGTTCCAGAAGTCGGCGGCCTCCATCTCCCGCTCAATGCGGACTTTCTTCTCGAGACGTCCGACGATGTCAAAGAGAGTCCTTGAGTCGAATGATCCGGTGGCGCAGTTCCTTCAGACTTTCGCCGATTTCGCTCACAGCGGTCTCCTTCTGGGTATGCCGTATTCGTGTGCGGGCAAGACGCGGCGATTCTACTGAAACCGATCCAGGGGCTGCCTGCCGAAATCGCGCGCGCAGAAGCGAAGCGGCGGATTACCGCACCGCTGCCGCCACGACGTCCGCGATATCCCTCACGTCCGCCAGCCCGCCGATCCCGAAGTCCCCGCAGGCCAGGCGTTTCTCCACCGGCTCCACAATCCGGAATCGCCGGCCTTCCCCCGCGCTCCGGAGGAGCGCTAGATTCCTCTGGACGAACTCATTGCTCCACATCCAGGTGTTCATGGCTGGGGCCAGAATGACCGGCTTCTCGGGATCGAGCGCCAGCATCAGGCTGGAGAGCGAGTCACTTCCCAGCCCACCCGCCAGCCGTCCAATGAAGTCGGCGGTTGCCGGAGCAATGACCACTCCATCGGCCCACCGACCCCACTCAATATGCGGCATGGGCGGGTGGAAGGGCTCCGACAGGTCGTCCACCAGCACCTCATGGCCAGTGAGAGCGCAAAAGGTCAGCGGCTGGATGAAGCGAGTGGCCGCGGGCGTCATGGCGACCCGGCACTCGATCTCCCGCTCCCGCAGCTCGGAAACCAGATCGCATGCCTTGAAGGCGGCGATTCCACCGGTCACGCCGAGAATCACCCTGATCATGGAGCACTCCCGTTCTCAAAGCCCCTGAAGAACGCGGAGGAAATCGCGCACTCCGCCTCACGCAGCAGGCACTCGGCGATTGCTCGCCGTCCGTGAAGCGATTCTACAGTACCGTCCCACCGCAGATAGTCCGCCCGGTGTTCGGATTCCCCCACTTCCTCCAGCAGATTGGCAACAATGCCGTACGCCCCGACCCGGGCCGCTGTGGCGCGCGCCCTGCGGTGAAGTTCGGAGCGCTCGATTCCCGACTCCAGCTTGAAGAGCAGAATCGGAAGGTCTGAACAGGCTTCCCGGATGCAATCCACCACCTTCGGAGTCGGCAGAAGGCGTAGAACAGGATTCTCGAGACTCGACGACAATTTCCCGGAACAGGGGATCGGAGCGAAGTCCGCCACCGCCGCGGCGTGCACCAGCAGGTCCGGGCTGGACCGGCGACGAAGAACAGCGAGAAGAAGATCCCGCAATGACTCGGCAGTGGTGAAAGGGATCACCTCTAGCAGAGGAGACGGCGCGGGACGGACGGAGCCAGGACCGCACAGCAGCGCGACCCGGTGGCCGTTCGACAGGAAGGCCTCGGTCAGAAACTTCCCCAGGCGGCCGGAGGAGACATTCGAGAGGAACCGGACATCATCCCACGGCTCCCTGCTCGGGCCGGAGGTGATGGCCACGAATCGCGAGGGCATGCTTCAGCTAGAGTAGGGCTTGTAGGTCACGCGAACAGAGTCAGCCCGGATCACTCCGGGAAGGCCATGAGGCTTTTCCAGCCGCAAACCGATCACCGGAATATACCGGGAGCAGTCGATGGTACCGAGGGTCCCGGTCTTGCTGGATGGCAGGATCTCGATCAACTTCTCGCCGCCCCCGCTGCTCGGCAGTTGGTACTGGACCGTCACGGCGTATTGCCAGTCATCGAAACGGGTCTCCCGCCAGACCTCGATCAGGAAGTACAGATCCGTGTCGACCGGAAGCGCGTTTCCCGTATCCCGTCTCTCGACCCACAAGTGGCCGTTGTCGCCAGACCCGGTGACCGGAACGAACTCTGAGGTCGGGCTGTCGGTCGTGAACCCCACGTTCCAGGCACTCAGGGTTCCATCCATCACTACCCGGAGGGTGAGGCGAACATTCCCTTCATCGATTCTGGCCCCCGCGGCGAACAAGCCCTTTAGAAACAGCTCCGCGCCCTCAAGTTGCGTATTGTCGAACTCCAGTTCCTGCCCGCCGTAGACGCTTGGGACCAGGCTGATCCCCTCGGGGCCGGAACTCCCGACCCATGCACCCCTTTCCGCCACGATGACCTGACCTGGAAGGTCAAAGGTGCTCAGGAACAGGGACGGATTGAGTCCCACGTTCGGCATGGCCAGAGTACAAAGAACCCCAAGCACCCCCAGAATCCCTAGCCCAGCTTTCCGGGATGACCTCATGATGTTCTAAACCCGCCTCAAAAAATGACACAGGGGAACCGCGGTGAACGACCGAGCCACGATTCCACGCCAGATTGTACACCCCTATATCGGTCAGTGGCTCAGGAATCTTCACCTTCCCCGTGGCGGGGAGCTGACTCGGAGCCGGGCGACGCGTCCCCGGGGGGCTCTTCGGTACTTCTCCGCGGCCCCAGCCCGAGGCGCTCAATGATCTTGTACAGCCCCCGAGGCGACACCCTGAGCGCGCGGGCTGCCTCGCTCTTGTTCCCGCGCGTCCGCAGGAGTGCGGCCTCCACCACCTGTCTCTCGAAGGAGCTCATCAACTCCTTCAAAGTGCCATCTGGAAGGGGTTTGGAGCCGAGGTCGACTTCTTCCCGAAGGGCCAGCGGAAGGTCTTCCACGTCGATTGTTTCCTGATCTCCGCAGAGCAGTGTGAGCCGCTTGACCAGGTTCTGGATCTCACGCACATTGCCCGGCCAGGAGTACGACTCAAGCAGGGCAAGGGCTTTCTTCGAGAATCTGACACGGTCGGAAGCCCCCTCACCGAGCAGCTCATCCTGAAAGTGGCGAATCAAAAGTGGAACGTCCTCCGGCCGTTCCCGAATCGGGGGAAGCTGAACCGGAGCCACGTTCAGCCGGTAGAACAGATCCTCCCGGAAACGACCGGCGCTCATCAGTGTCTTCAAGTCGCGATGGGTCGCGGAAATGATGCGGACATCGACCTTCACGGTCTCCTTTCCACCGACTCGGAAGAACTCCCCGTACTGAACCGCTCGCAGCAATCTCTTCTGCACCTCGAGGCTCATGTCGCCGATCTCGTCGAGGAACAACGTCCCGCCGTCCGCGACCTCGAACATCCCCTTCCGGTCCCTGTCCGCACCGGTGAACGCCCCCTTCATGTGCCCGAACAGCTCCGCTTCGATGAGCAGTTCTGAAACCGCCGCGCAGTTCACCGAGACGAACTGCCTGCCGGCTCTCCGCCCGTTGAAGTGGATTGCCCGCGCGACCAACTCCTTGCCGGTCCCGCTCTCGCCCTGGATCATGACCGGGAACTCCGTATCAGTGATCCGGTCGAGCATGCGCAGGACCTCCTGCATCTTCGGACTCTGGGTCACGATTCGCCGGTAGTCGTACCTGAGGGCGGTGGCCCTCCGCTCGGCGGCGATCGTGACCTTCGCCTCGTCCAACTCCCGCGCCTGCTTGACGACCGTCTGCATCAACTCCGCGTTCAGCCGCTCGATCTCCTGCTTCGCGCTGGAGAGGGCGGCCGCCCGATCGAGATTCTCCTGGTGAAGCCGGGCCCTCTCCAGGGCGATTCCGGCCGAGGAAGCCAGGTCGATCAGCGACTCGAGGTGCCCCTGGTCAAATCTGTCGATGACGTCCGGATGGTCCAGATAGATCGCCCCCAGAACCCGATCGTTCCCCCGGAGGGGAACGCAGAGAATCGAGGTCACGTTCAGCTCCGCGATCGAGGCGATCGATCGCAGCCTCCGGTCGTGGAGAGCGTTGGAGGTGCGGATCGCCTCCCCCGACAGGGCGACGCTCCTTGCCACGGAGTGGCTGAACTGGAATTCCGGTTGGCGGATGTCCTGTTCGGCGAAGTTCCTGGCCACCCGCACGTCGATCTGAGCTCCTCGAACCAGAATGAGAAACCCGCGTCGGGCGCCGCATAGGTCGATCGCCTCGTCCAGGATCAGACTCAGCAGGCGCCGCGGATCGAGCTCCGAGTTGATGGCCCGGTTGATTTCCAGCAAGCGATCCAGCGTGCGGATGCGGCGGTCCACACCTGCGTACGATCGGGCCGACCTCCCCTCATCCCCGCCTTCGAATCGGGTCCGGATCGCCGCCACCTGCGCCAGGCCAAACTGTACCCCAAGCCTCGAGAACAGCGTCGCCGCCTGGTCGAGGTCGGCCCGGGCCCTTGACAGGAACGATGCAATCTCCTGGACGGCCTCCCGGTCTGCCTCCTGCCGGCGGCTCGCCGCCCACTCCACGAGTCCAGAAGCGCGGAGCATCAACGCCTGCGCCCTTTCGAAGGAATGGCCATCGGAGGCGAGAGCCTCCAGCGAACGCTCGAAATCCTCGTCCGCGCGATTCAGGTTTCCTTCGCGAGCATTCCCCAGACCGCGCGTCGCCAGCAGCAGGGCGTCCGCGGCGGTGGAGGGATTCTCCGCCCGGGCGCCCAGGGCGCGGGTGGAGCGCTCCACCAGGGAGCGATCACTCTCATCCCTCGCCAGTCCCAGGCAGACCAGCGACTCGGCGCGAGGCCACAAGTGGTGGGGGGAAACCTCCAGGGCAATCCGTGAGCATCTCATCGCCACCAGGAGCCAGGTCTGATTCCGGCCCTCCGCCATGTGCTGCTCTGCCGCCGAGAGCAGCAACTCCAGCAGCGAGACGGTCGGTCCTCCCGAGCGCACGCTCCGGAGCCCGCGGGCCAGGACGGCTCGCGCGGAGGAGAAATCGCCCCTCCACGTCAGCACTCGCGCCAGCGCCGCCCGGCCGATTCCGATCACCTCAACCGAGCAGGCTCGCTCCCTGAGATCCACGCTCTCGCGCATGAGTCTCTCGGCCTCGCCCGGATTCCCCGCCCGGAGTTCAGCATCCGCCAGGTGCCGCAGGTACATGGCGCGGTTGACCTGGGACGAGTCGTCGCTGAAGAAGGCCCGCCCCCGGAGGCCGAGTTCCCTGACTGCGGCGATTCTCCCCAGCGCGCCCTGGGCCTCCATCAGGATCACCAGGATGTCCTCGCACTGGCGGATGACCCCGGAACGGCTGAACTGATCGAGAACCGGTTCGAGGTCCAGCACCGCCTCGGCCGCGCGCCCATGCTCCTGGAGCAACCTCCCCAGGTTGGAGGAAGCCTGGTGCACCAGATCCTGGCGCGCGAGCTGCTCGCCCAGATGTCGGGCCTCCCGATAGAGTTCCACCGCGGAATCGGGCCGGTACTCATGCGCGTCGAGATTCGCCAGCGTCATCACCGCGGCCGCCCGTTCGTGGCTTGCCTCCGCGCCGGCCTCCTCCAGGGCCAGAACGGCGGCCTGCCTGGCTCCCCGGTAGTCGTTCCCCTGCCGGAGGAGGACGGCTCGCAGCCCCAACAGCAGCGATCGGGTCCGGGAGTCTGTCCCCGCCAGGGACAGACCCGCGGCAATCCTCCCGGCGCACGACTCGAAGTCACCGCCACGCAGATCCGTTCGGGCCAGAACCACGTAGCACCTGCCATGGTCGTCCGGGGTGCCGTCCATGGTGAGCGCCTGTTCCGCGAGCCTCGCCGCCTCTCCGTTGCGCCCTTCCAGGGAAGCGCAGTCCGCCAGCCAACGCAGCACGCGCACGTGCTCCGCGGGCGACGAGGAGGGCGAAGTCATCGCCAGCGCCCGCTCCAGATACCGCCGCGCCTCCAGCGAACGCCCAGAGGTCCGCAGCCGAACGCCCGCATCAATCAGCACTGGCAGGGCGGCACCTTCGCGACCGGCCTCGCAAAGGAGGATGCCGAGCTCACCCCGGGCCTCATCCTCGAGCCCTTCGCTCCCCGGCATGAGATCCGCCAGGCAGGAGGCTCTCGCGCTCCGCTCCTCGGCGCACATTCCCTCCAGAAGCGCCTCGGCAAGCGCCGCCGATGACAGGCCCACCTCGCCATGCTCCGGCCCCTCCAGGAGCAGCGGACCCGAGAGCAGCCGCTCCAGTCGTTCCGGCCCGCCCGAGGCGTGCTGTCCGAACACCTCTCGCGCCACCCACGGCGGAACAGGCAGTCGATGGAGAGCGAGGACCCGCAGCGGGCCGAGGTCGTCCTCCGGGAGATTCTCCAGGGCTCGAGCCGCCCGCTCGACGTTCGCTTTCGAGGCGCCTCGCCTCAGCTCACGCGCCAGGTTCCATGCGGGCTGTTCCCCTTCCGCGAGGATCACCCCGGAGTCGACCCGCTCGCACAGGCCCGTCATCACCGACTCCGGCGAGTACCCGTCCAGCGCCCTGATCCAGCTCAAGGCTCGCTCTTTCAGCTCCAGGCCGAGAGCACCTCGCACCTGCTCTCGCACCACAGCAACCGGCAGGTCCGGAAGCCGCAGGGTGGCGACGCCCGCGTCTTCCAGCTGGTCGGGGAGAGGCATGTCCGCATCCAGCAAGACGATCACATCCCCCCCGCGGGTGAGTGCCGCCGTCCTCCCCAGCAGTTCCCCGAGAAAGGAGAGTTCCCGAGGTCCCGGATGCGTCGCGCAATCGATCAACAGCGTCCCAGCCGATTCCAGCAACTCCATCATCTGGTTGCTCTCCGGCAGGAAGCCGGCTGGATCGAGATCAAGTCTGAATGCCGGCCGTCCTAGCGAGGCCAGCCGCACACTGAGTCGAGTCAAGAGAACGTCGGACCCTGGAGGCGCTTGAAGCAGGATGCGATTCGTTCCCGACTGCCGATTCAAGAGCCCGTCAATCAGCGACTCGTCGGGCGAGAACTCGATCGAACGGATTCTCCCCTTGAGAGTCTCCGCGGTCTCCAACTCCAACGGGCAGTCGAGCGCTCGTGCCAGACGCTCGAGGACTTCACCGGCCGACGTGGGTCTCAGAGCCGGATCCCGCATCAGCATGGTGCGAACCAGGTCGGCCAGACCGGAGGGGACCCCGGCGGCCACCTGATGCGGAAGTCGCAGGTCTTCCGAGCAGTGCAGTCGCAGCGCCTCCGCACCGGAAAGCCCCGCGCTCGGCAACCGGCGCGCCAGGAGCTGGTACAGGACGACCCCCAGGGAGTAGAGATCCGAGCGATGGTCCGCGGCCGCTCCTTCCAGCACCTCGGGCGCGAGATACCCCGGGGTGCCCGCGCGACTTCCCTTCAGGGAGGCGGCGGCCCCCGCCAGGCCGAAATCGATCAGGACGGCTCGCCCCGTCTCGACATCACCCTCGACCAGTAGATTCCAGGGTTTCAGGTCGCGATGAACGAGTCCCCGGCGATGGACAAACCCCAGGGCGCGCAGAATCTCCGCCAGCCAGCCCGCGTACCGCGCCGGCTCCAGACCCTCCGTGGCCGTCAGCAGGTCGGTGCCCTCCACGTACTCGAAGACCGCCAAGAACGAACCATCCCGGTGATCCAGCCCGGCATCCAGCAGGCGGACGACTCCGGGAAAGCGGATCCCGGCCAGCACGCGCGCCTCGGCGGCGGCGTGAGATGCGACCTCCGCGGCACATCGCTTCAACGCCACGGCCTTTCGCGCGTACAAATCACGGGCCAGATGCACGCATCCGCCGGACCCCTCGCCGATCTTTCGGACCACCCGATAGCGGGACCAGGGGGGCAGGTTGGGGGCGTCGTCTAGAGCTAACATCAGCCCCAGATTGTACCGGCAGGCGGGCCCCAGTGCGAAAAGTGCGAAACGCTGGTTCTCTGCCTGGCCGAATCGTGTCGCATCCACGCTATTATCGGAAACATCGCTGCCTCCCCAGGGTGAGGGCGTGCGCCCGACCCGATGGGATCCGGAAGCTTCCAGGAGAGACACATGCGTGAGAGGTTCAGAAGATGGTTTCAGTGGACCGGGGGCGTGATCGCCGTGAGTCTGCTCGGGACGCTCCACGCGGACATCATCCACATGAAGTCCGGGCAGAAGGTCGAGGGGAAGATCGTCAGCGATGGCGCCTCGGCGCTGGTGGTCGAGACCAAGTTCGGACGGATGAGCTTTGATCGGAGCAAGATCGACCGGATCGAGTACCAGAGGCTGCCCGTGGAAGAAGTCAGGCACCGCCGCGAGGCGGCGGGAAACGACCCGGTCAAGCTGTACGAGGTCGCGCTGTACGCCCAGGAGCAGAAGCTGACCGAGGAGTATCGCAAGATCCTCGAGGAGGTGCTCCAGTACGACAGCAACCATGCGGCGGCGAATGCGGCCCTCGGCAAGACGTTCTACGACGGCCAGTGGTTTACCCCCGAGGAACTGGACAAGCACCTGAACCAGCTCTCGGAGCAGATGAAGGCCAGGGGCAAGGTGCTCCACGAAGGCAAGTGGGTCAACGAGGACACCGCCAAGCGTCTTCAGGGATTCGAGCTCTACAAGGGGCAGTGGCTGCGCTGGAAGGAGATCTACACGCTCCAGTCCCAGGAGAAGATGCCGGAACTGCTGGGGCTGACCCTGAAGATTCGCGACTCAGAGCACTTCACTTTGCGATCGAACCTGGATGAGGAAACCCAGAAGGAGATCCTCGAAGTGGTCGAGATGGCGTGGGATCACTTCTTCGAGGTCTTTCAGCCAACGGAGAAGGAAGCGTACATCATGGGGTTCTACCCGATCCCGATCTACGTGCTTCCCGACCCCAACGCCGTCACGAAGTTCGTGGAACCGAACGGCTACATGATCCAGCTGTACAATCCGCCCAAGGGGATCAACGAGCGCTACCTGGACGCGAACTCGTTTCCGGTCTTCTTCCCGCGCCCCCTGATCGTCACCTCTGAAGGACGCCACCTCAAGGGCGGCGGCAACCGGATCACCAGCCAGATCGGGTTCATCTCCCACTACACCGGCAATCTGCTCGTGCGCCGCTTCAAGCGCGGCGGCATGGTTCCCGGCTGGGTGGAAACCGGCATGTCGCATTACTACGAAGGGATGCTGAACGGGTACCAGACTCTGTCCATCACCGAATATGTGGGGTACGAGCACATCGAGAAGTGGGACATGACTCTGCAGACCTTCCCTCAGTGGTACACGAGGATGGCCGATCCTGACTTCCGCCGCACGCTTCCTTCCCTGAAGAGCATCCGCGGCAAGATCGCGGAGGAACTGAACGCCTTCGAGTTGGTCAAGGCCTACTTCATGACCTACTGGCTGATGGAAACCCGTCAGAAGACGTTTGTGGACTACATCCGCGCCGCCTTCGAGGAGAAGTTCGAGATCCGGGTGCGGACCACCGAAGAGGAGGCTTTCGAGCAGGCGTTCGGTGTCCCATGTGACGAACTGGAGGCCCAATTCGAGGAATGGGCGGCCCGCCTCCCCCCTCATCCGCCGACCTGACGTTGTGACGCCCTTGCGGGCCATCTATAATCCGAATTCTTGACGCCCCGTTTTCCACCGTGCCCCTGCGAAAGGACCTACCGATGTCACTCCGGCATCTGCTGCCAGTCCTGGCCCTGCTAGCGTTTCTTCTGACTCCGTCCGCTGTCATGGCCGACATCGTCCACAAGAAGGACGGCCGCACGGTGGAAGGGAAGATCGTCGAGGACACCGATGAGCACGTGATCGTGCAGACCAAGTTCGGTCCGATCACGGTTCCCCGTTCCGAGGTCTTGAGGATCGAAAAGGGGGCCAGCCCTGCTGACGAGTTCAAGACGCGCTGGGAAGAGGTCGACCGTGACGACGTGCTGGCCCTGCTCGATCTGGCGGACTGGTGCGAGGAAAACCGGCTCACCATGTTCAGCAAGAAGGTCTATCGCCGGATCATCCAGGTCGATGCGGAGAACGAGACCGCCCGCCGGGCCCTGGGCTTCGTGCTGGTCGACGGCGCCTGGGTCACCAAGGCGGAGCTGGCTGAGGCTGAGCGGCGGCGCAAGACGGAAGAACGCAAGGCCGCTGTCGAGCGCAGGAATGAGAAGAAAGGATCCGAAAAGTCCCAAACGGCGGGCTCGGATCCACTCGCCGGAATCGGCGATGTCTCCAAGGAGCTCGGCGAGTTCCTCAAGCCGATCGAAACGAACAAGACGGCGGACGCCGAGGTCGCGAAGGAGCTCGACGATTTCTTCGGACAGCCCTTCAACGTGAGCACGAGCGAACACTTCTCGCTGCGGGCTCAGATGCCGCCTGCCGACGTGGTCGAACATCTGAAGCTCGCCGAGCGGCTGTTGATCACCTCCAACAAGCTGTTCGGACTCCCAGTCGACACCTGCTTCTGGCAGTCGAAGGGGCCGTATCTCTTCTTCCACGTCAAGCAGAAGGGGACCTTCATCGACCTGATCGACTGGATCGACAACAACATCAACAACCTCGATCCGGAGTCGAAGAAGTTCTTCAAGGATGGGGGCGGCATGATCAGCGCCATGCCGCGCCCGCTCTCTGCCCGTCTCGAATCGGGAGCGCCGCTGGGCCATTCCATCGCCCACTGGGTCGGACAAACATGGATCATCTGGTACTCCCGCGGACAGGCCCGCTCCTGGCTCACGGAGGGGTTCGCGGCCTATACCTCGATTAACGAGTTCACGGTCAACACGACCTACTGCGTGTCGCAAACCAAGTACGAGAACGAGGTGGAGATCGCCGACAAGGACTCGGACGGGGCCTACCGGCTGGTTTGCTACGACATCATCGAGGGGGCGACGAAAGAGCCCCACCCGTACGCCGAGCTGGTGAAGAAGACCACCAACCAGCTCGACTTCGCCGACCTGGCGAAATCCTGGAGCATCGTCGACTTCCTGATGCGTGAGCACCCTGACAAGTTCAAGACGTACATCCAGTCCCTGGGAGGGTTCAAGCAGGAGGAAGACTGCTTGAAGAAGGTGTTCGGCTGGACGGGTGAGGAATTCGACAAGAATTGGGAGGAGTACGTGAAGGCCAACTACAGCAAGGATCCGACCGAGGGCCAGAAGCCGAAGTAATCCGACCCTGGGCGCAGACTCCTAGTCCTCGATCAGGAGGTCGAGGCTCTCGATGAAGGTCATGACCTCCCCCACGTCCAGCTTCGCCCCTACATGGACCTGGGTGCCGATGACGGCGAATTCGGCGTCCGTGAGCGGTCCATAGGCCGTCATGCCGACGCGGGCCGGCAATGCCTCGCCGGTGGAACCGCCGCCCTGCTCCGTGTACTGCATCATGAACAGTTCCTGAAGACCGTCGCTGTACGACCAGGTCAGCGCGCTCACTCCGGTCAACTGCCTCGCCCGGATCGACTGCCTGGCGAAGCCTCTCGGCAGATACGTCGGAGAAAGAACCTGGAACGGGGCGAACGACTGCACCTGGACCTCGTCCAACTCGACGGGCTCCGTCACGGGGGGTACAGGGAACTGAACCGAACTCAGATCCGGCTGCGCGTCGAAGCTGAGGACTTCCATCTCCGCCGCCAACGCCCCATTCGAGAGGAACTCCAGATACTTGAGCGTGACAGAAGTCTCGCGATCGATCCAGGCGACATAGGAGGGGCGCTCACCGAAATGGGGCGTGACCTCGACAACGTCCGCCAGCCTGCCGGCGATCATGACAGGCGCGTCGTAGAGAACGTACGAGTAGTTGGCCTCGAACAACTCCAGGTCCCGAAGCCGGAAATCGCGCCCCTTGGCGACGTACCGTCCTCGGCCACCCTGGAACAGCGCCTGGAGCTGATCGAACTGTTCCACCTCTCCGGGAGAAGCCATCTCTCCGCGGGAGAGGCCGTTCAAGGTCAGGAGATCGACCCGATAGCGCTCACGATCGGCGCGCGTGAACCTCTCCGTGTGCTCTCCAGGAACCATGCCAACGTAGTCGGTGTACCTCCTGACGGCGCTGTACGCGACATCCTCGGCGGCCGATACCGACTCGGCCGTCAGCCCCAGGAACGCGGCCCGATCCGACTCCTCGGGCAGGCAACCCGCCAGGACCACCAGGGAGAGCGAGAACAGGAGGGGCGTGATCAGCCTCATCGCCCACCCCCGGGCCGAGGTAGATAGGTGCGCGAGTCCGTGGTCCCCGAGATCGTCGCTCCGGGCACGGAACGGCTCACATCGAACTGGAATCGAACTCCCTTGAGAGCCCCGTGCTTCTCGAACCGGGGCGCCGGCCGCTCCCGCCAGCCATGGAGGTTGAGCGCCACCAGCAGCAAGGCTGCGGCCGCCAGACCGGGAACAACGAGACCGCGCCACACCGCGCCCCATTTCAAGGTCGGCCGCCGCCGTCCATCCCGCTCGAAGAACCGGTCGAGGATGCGATCCAGAAGATCGGCGGGGGCTTCCTTCCTCGGAAGGTTCCTGAGCACGACCTGAAGCGCGGCGCCCGGCTCTGCGTCCAGTCGTTCCAGGAGCGTCTCGAAAGAGGGCAGAATCGCCCGTTTGCGGGTCAGACCACAGACGAGGCTCCGAACCTTCCGTAGCCGATCGACTTCGCTTCGGAGATCGGACGACTCCTCCAGCTTTCGCTCGAAGGCGGCCCGCTCAGCGGGTGTCAGCCCCCCATCCAGATACAGAACCGCATGTTCATCGCCGCCCTGCTGGCCGGAATCCCGGGGAGAGCTCATTCCTCGCCTCCCGCGGCCATCTCGTCGATCACCGGCCTCAGGGACTGCTCCAGGTTCCTGTGGGCCCGATTCAGGCGCGACTTCACCGTGCCGATCGAGCAGTTCATGACGTCGCCGATCTCGCTGTAGGGAAGATCCTCGATGTACCGGAGCACCACCGTGGCCTGCAGTTTAGGACTGAGACGCATGATGGCGAGTTGGACCCGGCTCTCCAGGAACTCCGCATCCGCCCACGCATCGGGCGGGTTCTCGCTCCCATCCTCGAGCACCGCCAGGGCTCGACCTGCCGTGGCCCCATCACCCACCATGTGCGGCGCTGAATTGACCCGTCTCCGTCTGTCGATACTCAGATTCACGGTGATCCGGTAAATCCAGGTGAAAAAGCGCGAGCTGAACTGGAACTCTCCGATCTTCCGGAAGATCGTCAAAAACACTTCCTGCGACACGTCAGCCGCGTCACCGGCACTCCCCAGAACCCGATATGCGGTGTTGTACACGCGGTCCTGATACCGCTCATACAGCTCCCGGAAGGCAGCCTCGTAGACATCTGGGTCGCGTGATTGACAGCGTCGAACCAGCTCGAAGTCGTCGTCTTCCATCATTCGGATCATAGAAGTTACGGATTAGACGGTGCGCGGAAGCGGACGGTTCCCCTTGACCGCGACTTTTTCCGGCCAGACGAACAACCCGCAAGTCACTGACATGCGGAACTTTAGACAAAATCAGGAAATCGACCGGGACCCTACCTCAGGAGCAGGAGGTGATCCAGGACAACCTTCGGCTGGGCAGCCGGTCCCATGTTGTTGCACACGGATCCGTCGCACAGCCAGTCGCCAGTGTTGCAGGCGGTGGAGAGAGGCACAGTGACGAGGACTCCTGGGATACCGGTGGGATCGAGGATCTCTGACGAGAGACAGACCCTCTGGGGCTCGGCCCCGTCGCCAGGATTCTCCTGCGGTTCTGCCTCCCCGTCCGAGGCGGCCGTCTCGCCCCCGGAGCTGGAGTACTCCCAGCGGTAGGCGGTCCCGTGATGGACCGTGAAAGTCGCCGAATCCCCCACTTCCTGCCCAGCCAGGTCGGCTACGACCGCGAACGCAACCGACGAGAACGCTTCCAACAGCGCGATCGAGGTCCGCGCCTGGTAGACCGCCATGGAATACGGTCCGTACCGAACCAACGACCTCGAGCCCTTCAGCACGATGTTGTCGACCAGAAGGTCGGTCGCCTCGAGCACCACCGTTTCTCCCGTGACCGATGGGGCGGCAGCCAGGAAATGAAAATCCCCTATCTGGGTCGGATCACCCGGAATCACGTAGAGGGTCAGGACCAGGCTGTCTCCCTCCTGGTGGGAGCCGAGTGTGAGGGTCGGGACCACGGAATGCCGGGATCCTGGAGAAACGACTTCCTGCCGATCGCTCAGGCAGAACTCGAATCCGTCCGGCTGGCCATCGCCGTCTGAATCGCCGTTGAACGGATTCGCCGCGAGGGCCGGGTCAGTGGAGGTCAACGAGAGATACGCCTCGACCCTGTCCGAGAGACCATCGAAATCGGAATCGACAAACGGATAGTCGCCCGCGGCTTCAACCGTGCCGACCCAGGTGCCACCACCCGGAAAGGCCAGAACCAGAAGGGAGAGCACTCCCAGCATCCTGGCGAAGAGCGCTCCGCGGCCCGGTGAATCAGTCCCGCTCGCTGCACCCATGTTGCGACTCCAGCCCGGAACCAGAGGGCGATCGGGGGAACACACCCAGGTTCTAGAACGTTAGAATTGTATACCTCCGGGCCCTCTATCGGCAACACCCCTTCACCTCAACTGGCACTTCCGGCGCCCTCCGGCTGCGACTCCCGCGGTGTTTCACAGACGCGAAACACGAATTTCCCCTCGCTTACGTCCAGCGTAAGCCGGTCTCCCTCGCCAACTTCTCCCGCCAGGAGCTTCATGGAGAGCGGATTCTGGACCTGGTTCTGAATCAGACGTTTCAACGGCCGGGCGCCGTAGACCGGGTCGTACCCCAGCTCGGCCAGGTGCTCGGCCGCCTGGTCGGTGAGATCAAGCGAGATCCCCCGGTCCGCCACCAGCCGGCGCAGGCGCGCGAACTGGATCGCCACGATCTGGCGCAGTTCGTCCCGGCCAAGACGGTCGAACAGAATGGTCTCGTCGATTCGGTTCAGGAACTCCGGCCGGAACGTCCTGCGGACCACCTCCATCAGACGCTCCTGGCAGGAGTGGTGCTGCTCGTGCGGCGACTCGGAGAGCAAGTCGGATCCGAGGTTCGAAGTCATGATGATGATGCTGTTCCTGAAATTGACGGTGCGCCCCTGGCCATCGGTGAGCCGACCATCATCCAGCACCTGCAGGAAGACGTTGAACACGTCGCCATGGGCCTTCTCGATTTCGTCAAGCAGCACCACCTAATACGGCTTGCGGCGGACCGCCTCGGTCAACGCTCCTCCTTCCTCGTAGCCGACGTATCCGGGTGGAGCCCCGACCAGGCGGGAGACGGTGTGCTTCTCCATGTACTCGGACATGTCGAGCCGGACCATCGCCCTCTCGTCATCGAACAGGTATTCCGCCAGCGCCCGTGCCAGCTCGGTCTTCCCCACGCCGGTGGGACCGAGAAACAGGAACGATCCCACGGGCCGATCCGGATCCTGCAGGCCGGAGCGTGATCGCCGGATCGCGTTCGACACCGCGCTCACCGCGGCCTCCTGGCCGATCACCCTGCGGTGCAGGGCTTCCTCGCAATAGAGCAGCTTCTCCCGCTCGCCCTGCAGCAGCTTGGAGACCGGGATGCCGGTCCACTTGGCGACGATGCCGGCAACATCCTCTTCGCCCACCTCTTCCTTGAGCAGCGCCCCATCGGCCTGCAGGTCGGCGAGCCGCTGCTGACACTCGTTCAGCTTCCGCTCCGCCTCCGGCAGAGTCCCGTAACGGATTTCGGCCACCTTCTCCAGATCGCCCATCCGCTCCAGCCGCTGGGACTCCAGCCTGGCCTGTTCGATCGCTTCCTTCTGCGACCGGATCTCCTGGATCGCCTTCTTCTCGTCGAGCCAGCGGGCCTTCATCCCGCCGGAGCGTTCCTGGAGCTCGGCCAGTTCCAGTTCGATGCGTTGCAGCCGGTCCCTGGAAGCACGGTCCTTCTCCTTCTTCAGGGCTTGCCGCTCCACCTCCAACTGGCGGGTGCGGCGCTCCATCTCGTCCAGCGCGACCGGCATGGAGTCGATCTCGATGCGCAGCTTGGCGGCCGCTTCATCGATCAGGTCGATCGCCTTGTCCGGCAGGAACCGCTCGGAAATGAACCTGTCCGAGAGGCGCGCCGCCGCTACCAGGGCATCGTCCCGAATGCGCACGCCGTGATGCACTTCGTATCGTTCCTTCAGTCCCCGGAGGATGGCGATACTGTCCTCGACGCTCGGTTCGCTCACCTGCACCGGCTGGAACCTGCGCTCCAGCGCCTTGTCCTTCTCCACGTGCTTGCGGTACTCGTCCAGGGTCGTGGCGCCGATGCAGCGCAACTCCCCCCGCGCCAGGACCGGCTTCAGCATGTTGGCCGCGTCCGCGGCCCCCTCCGCCGCACCGGCCCCGACGAGGGTATGAAGCTCGTCGATGAACATGATGACCTCGCCCGCGGAAGCCTCGACCTCCTTGAGCACCGCCTTCAGGCGCTCCTCGAATTCGCCCCGAAACTTCGAGCCGGCCACCAACGCCCCCAGGTCGAGCACGAGCACCCGCTTGTTCTTCAGGCCTTCCGGGACATCTCCCTCCACGATGCGACGGGCCAGTCCTTCCGCAATGGCGGTCTTGCCCACGCCCGGCTCGCCGATCAGCACCGGGTTGTTCTTCGTGCGGCGTGATAGCACCTGCATCACTCGGCGGATCTCGTCGTCCCGGCCGATAACTGGATCCAACTTACCCTGGCGCGCCATCTGGGTCAGATCCCGGGTAAAGCGCTCCAGGGCCTGGTACTTCCCTTCCGGATTCTGGTCCTGAACGCGCTGGGAACCCCGCACCTCCACCAGCGCCTTCAGCAGCGCCTCCCGGGTGACGCCGTGCTTCGAGAACGCACCCCGGACCGAGGACTTGGAATGGTGGGCCAGCGCGATCAGCAGGTGCTCGGTGGAGACATACTCATCCTTGAGCTGAGCGGCCTCGTCGAAAGCCCCCTCCAACACGCTCTTGAGCTCCCCCGAAACGGCGAGATTCAGCCCGGCCCCACTGACCCGGGGCAACGCCTCCCACGCCCGGTTGAGTGCGTCCCTGAGGGCTGCCGGATCGCCGCCAATGCGCCTGAGCAGGGGTGTCGCGATCCCCTGGTCCTGATCGAGCAGAGCGATCGCCAGGTGAGGCGACGTGATCTCCGGGTTCCCCTTGCTCTCGGCCAGTTGCTGGGCCGCCTGCAGGGCTTCCTGGGACTTGATGGTGAATTTCTCCATGCGCATGGCCGGTACCTCCCTATGAGTTCACCAAGAGGAAGAGCACGTTTCATGCCTGCCCCAAGCCCTGGAATCGGGTGGTTCCACCCGAATCAGCGCGCCATATTGCCGTGACAGAACGATGGAAACGCCAACTTGACGCTATTCGACTCGCGTCATGTCGAATTGAACCGTCAAATACCGATCCCCAGGGATAAGACTCGCCTGCACCTTCAGAACTGGATCGGTCGAGTTCACCCAGAACCTGGCGGCGCAACCGCTCTCACCGCTCCAGGGAACCAACTCCTCGATCGGCTCCCCGCAGAAGACCCAATCCTCCCAGATGGTCCAGAGATCCGGCTTGAGAGTCAGAGGAAGCTGGTCCAGTTGGAAGCCCGGATGCACCGACAACGCCAGGCGCTGCGACTCCTCTGGCCCGAAGAACCCATTGAGGCGCCGGCCCGGAGACGTGCGCGCCCAGGCCAGGTCCGATTCGAAGGCCTTCACGAACTCGGGGGACGTCTCCTCCAGCACCGGCCCGGCGAGACGGGACAGACCGTCGGCCAGGGCGGCGGGATCCAGCGCTACCTCATACTGCAACCGCCCGCCGACCCTCCCCACGGCAGGGAACGATCCGGTCAGCGGCTCGAGTGCTTCGAAGCAGACCGAAAGAGGGCTGTCCGCCTGCGGCGTGAGGCGCGCCGTGACTCTCGTTTCTTTCTCCTGGTCGGCAGTCACCACAACGCCTTCCATCTGATCGATCGCCTCCAGGAGCAGCCTCCCTGCTAGTCCGAACCACTGCTTCGGTCCTGGATCTTCCTTTCCGTGCGGTGAGAACCCCTCGAACATGGACATCATGCCGAGCACCGGCTGCATCTGCTCCCGGATGAACCTGGCGACAGACTGTCCGTCGAGCGCGACTGCGAAGGCGGTGGATGGGGACCGCTCCCGCAAGATCCGGTCGCTCACCTCAATCAACCAGTCTCTCAGGTCAACCGTGGGAACGAGCACCAGCCGGTCGCCCCGGTCGTACCGCTTGAGCATGGTGCGGATCCCCCCCGCCCGGCCGGTCAGCCTGTTCCGGGCCCGGAAAGCCTCCAGCGCCGGCAATCCGCCGGGTAGGAGGAGGCTCAGGTCCATGAAAAACTCATCAGCGTTTCCGGTCTGCTGAAGAAGCCCGCCGCGGAGCAGCGACCTGGCCGCCTCTTTCGGATCGATTCCAGACACGAGGAGGGCATAGGAACCGCCGTAGCTCGCCGCATCCAGCCAGAGAAAGGTCACATCCGCTCCCTCCGGAACGGAGTTCAGGAGGGCGGGCGGAGACCATTCCGCGTTCAGGGCGCTTGCCTTGAAGTGTCCCACCGCGACCACCCCATCCAACTCGGACGCACCCGTCCCCGAGAAGGGAGATTCCGCGGCCGGCTCCGCGCCACAACCGGCGAGGCCGAGGAAGAGCAGAGGGGCGAGCCGGAGAAGCTGTCTCATCGGATCCTCACCGTGGGAACGCAATCCAGCAGGCTCCCGGCAGGCAGGTTCAGGTGAACGCGAAGCCGGCCTCCATCGTTCCAGCCTCTCAGGGTCAGGACCGCCCGGGTCCCCGCGGAAGGCTCCAGCCGGCCCGCCAGCAGGCTCCCGACAGCGGCCAGGTCCGCTTCGAGACGAAGAAACGGATTCGTCCCCTGCGGGTCAGGCGATGGCGCATCCTCCCTCCCCGGAAAGGAGGGGTCCGGCGGCTCGTGCAGCTGGTCCAGGGCTGCTGCGGCTGCCTTCTCCGAGCTCTCCCCAAGCGCCAGCAGGATCCAGTTTCCCACCTGGGCCGCGGACCAGGAGGTATCGGATTCGTCCCCTGAGATGATGCGCCCGTCCGGGGCCGACCCCTTCTCTGACTGCTGCACGACCTCCTGGAACCGGCCGGGATCCTCGCACGCGGCCAGCAGCACCAGCGCGGCTTCGCCCTCCACATGCCCCAGCATGACGCACAGTTCCCCTGTGATCATCGAGAGAACCTGCGAGAGAACCGGATCGCCTGC
>JAZDLC010000398.1:0-2083 GCA_043802345.1 Planctomycetota bacterium
GCGCCAACTCGCGCCCCACCCGCTCCACGAGGAAGGCCAAGGCATGCTCCCGCATTCCTGTTGCATCCACCGCCAGCCGCTGAGCTGATGGGGGGAGCCCACGGCCCCCCCTGAGCAACAGGAGATGCTCCACCGAGCAGATGGCCACCTCTGCCCCCTCGTACTGCTTCACGCCGACGAGGCGACACTCCAGCGTCTCTTCCCTGGCCAGGCCTTCCGGCTCAGATCCTTCCTTTACCGGATCGATCACGGCAGGCAGGTCGGCCTTGCGGATGATGGACAGGAGCGCCAGGTGGAAGAGGTAGGGCTTCTCGGCGGCGGGATCGACGAAGACTGCTCCGCGTTTTCCCACGTCGGCGAGCCGCTCAGAGACCAGCGCGCGGAATCGCTCGAAGAGGGGCTCCCCAGGGTGCAGCCAGATGGCCTCATTCCCGTCCGAGGGCCGATGGACCGACAGCTTTCTCCGGACTTTTTCCGGGTATATCTCCATTGCCGGGAGCAGCGGGTCGAGCGCCCCGTGCCGCTTTTCCCGAAAGGCAAAGCTTCCCCCCGGGTCGCCTTCGATCTCGACGTCAACGAGCGCCGCCGCGTTCTCGACGTACTGGCGGACGTATCCCGGAAGTAGCCGGATGAGGGCTTCCCGCTCCAGGCGGGTCCGCAGACCCGGGAGTTCCGCCACCACGTCGCCGCCGGAGCCGTAGAGCGACCTTTCCCGGGCGACCAGGGCCTCGACCTGCTCCGTGGTCAATCGGCCGTCCAGCTCGCGCGCCACCGCCTCCGCATCCTTGGTGACGGCTAGCTCCATATACTGCTTGATGGACACGTCCCGGAAGATCCGGCCGATGCAGTCGAAGACCTTGTCCGAGTTGAGTTCCTTTCTGATCCGCTCCAGCTTGTCCAGGAGCGTCTTGAGGACCTTACCCTCCCGCGTGGACGGGGCCACGAGGTTCATGATGATGACGGGATCGTGTTGCTGGCCATAGCGGTGGATGCGCCCCATCCGCTGTTCAAGACGGGCGGGATTCCAGGGAATGTCGTAGTTGATCATCAGCCAGCAGAACTGCAGGTTGATGCCCTCGCCCGCCGCATCCGTGCACACCAGGAACCGCGCCCCGCCGCCGACCAGGGGCAGCCTGAAGCGCTCGACCTCTTCCTCGCGCTGGGTGTAGTGCATCCCGCCGTGGATCTGGGCCACCTGCCCCGTGTACCCCATCCCGCTCAGACGACGGACCAGGAAGTTCAGCGTGTCCCGATGTTCGGTAAAGATGATGAGCTTCTCCCCGGCAAACCTGGAATCACCCAGAATCTCCCGGAGTCTCTCGAACTTGGACTCGATGCCGGCATCGTATACCGCCTGTGCCAAAGCTCGGAGCTGCTTGACATGGTCTCGCTCGACCACAAGGTCGTTCAGCGAGGCGGCCACCACCCCCTGGAGCAGCTTGTCCTCGGCCAGCTCGTTTTCCTCGCGACCCTCCTCGCCGGCCTCGTCGTCCGCCGCCTTGGCCTCCAGCACGTCATCGGCTTCGTGAATGCGTTGCTGTAACAGGACCAGTTGCTCGACGGTCAACTTCCCGTCCTGCACCTGGCTGATCAGCTCGACGAGCTTGACAATGCGCCGCTCCAGCGAGCGGAGCAGGGCGTAGGTCGAGCTGGCCAGCCGACGCTGAAAGACGCTCATGGCCAGGCGCGCCGCCTCACGGTTCAAGAGCTTCGCCTTGTTGTAGACGTATTTCAGGTACTCGGTCGTCTCGTCGTAGAGTTTCTGTTCGCTGACTTCCCCCTGGCTCAGGTCGTATCCCAGCGTGTCGGAGATCCGCGTGGGATAGAGCGGCCGACCGTCGAGGTGGACCATCTCCTCTTTCGTCCGCCGTATGAATCGGCAGAGGCGCTGTTCAGCCGGGAATTCGGCGAACGCCTCGGGAGTCGCCAGCGCTTCCGGCTCCAGCAGCCGCCAGAGGGCGTAGTAAGGATAGTCCTTCCCCATGTGAGGCGTCGCCGTGAGCAGCAAGAGATGCTGAGCGCTCCACCCCAGGCGCCATCGACTGCTAATCCCCCGGAAGCCGGCGAGCGCCTCGGCCAGGCA
>JAZDLC010000399.1:0-3724 GCA_043802345.1 Planctomycetota bacterium
TTCCTCTCTGCTCGGACTCTCCTATAGGAAGGTAAGCCATGACCCTCTGTCTCTCGCACCAGCCACCCCTGTTTCTCACTGTCGCCGGTCTGGTCTTGCTGTTCGCGCCCTCTCCGGCCGCGGCGCAGAACAGCAGGAGCCACCTGCAGGACGTGTCCCTCGATGTGTCGTGCCGCAGCGTGGAGCGCACGGTTCTCGACTTCGGAATCAACAAGTTCTCGCGCGCTCCGGTTGTGATCGATGGAGTCGAGTACGAGCGGTTCTCGATCGATGACGCCGGTACGATCGACATGAAGGGGGTTGGCCATCCCGGCCTCCCCGCGGTCTGCACGAGCGTGCTGATTCCAGACGCGTCCAGAATGAGCGCCAGGGTCGTGGACGCGGAGTACTACGACATCGAAGATGTCCGTGTCGCGCCGCACCGGGGCGCCATCCTGCGAAACGTGGATCCGGATACGGTGAAGTACGAGTTTGGCCCGATCTATGAGCAGAACGCGATCTATCCCGCCGAGGTGGTTTCCCTGCGAGATCCGTACATCCTCCATGACGTGCGTGGTCTCGTGGTCGAGATCCATCCGCTGCAGTACAACCCGGTAACGCGGACGCTGCGCGTGCATACGAAGATCGTGGTGGAGGTCTTCTCCGCGGGACCGGGTTCGATCAACATCATCGATCGAGACAAGGCTCCGCGCAGGTCGTGCTTCTCCTTCGAGCAGGTCTACCGGAACCAATTCTGCAATTACGGGGGAGGCCGATCCGGCCTGGGCAAGGCCGTTGCGCCGTCAGAGGACGGGGACATGCTGGTGATCTCGCACGGCCCGTTCATGAGCGCCATGCTGCCGTTCGTGAACTGGAAGAACACGATCGGGATCAACACGACGATGGTGGATGTCGGCACGATCGGGAACAACGTCACCGCCATCTCGAACTACATTACCTCGGTCTACAACGCGGGCAACCTCTCCTACGTGCTGCTCGTCGGTGACGCCGCACAGGTCGCGACCCCGAGCTACACCGGAGCGGAGTCCGACCCGACCTACTCGGCCATCACCCCCGACATGTATCCGGACATCTTCATCGGGCGGTTCTCGGCGGAAACCACCGCGCACGTCGACACGCAGGTTCAGCGCGTGCTCGAGTACGAGCAGGCCGGCCACAGCACCTCGATGGGCGGCTGGAACGCAATGGGAATGGGCATCGCTTCGGCCGAGGGGGCTGGTATCGGTCACTACGGCGAGGCGGACTACACCCACCAGAACCTGATCCGGGGCGAGCTGCTTGCGGCGGGCTTCAACCAGGTGGACCAGGTCTACGATCCGTCCGCCACCCTGACCGCAGTTGTGAACGGCCTGAACGCCGGCCGCCGATGTGTGCACTACACCGGACACGGCTACACCTACGGCTGGTCCACGACCGGCTTCGACACCACCGCCATCAACGGTCTGACGAACGTCGGCAAGCTGCCGTTTGTGCAGAGCGTGGCCTGCCTGGGAGGTGATTTCAGCGGAACGACGAGCTTCGGAGAGGCCTGGTTGCGCGCGACCTACGGGGGCCAGCCGAGCGGGGCGATCGCCGCCTACTGCTCCTCGGTGAACCAATCGTGGGATCCGCCGATGTACGCCCAGGGGAATCACTCGATCGGGAGCAAGTACGGCGCTGTCGAGCGTTTCTGGATGGAGTCGAACTGGAGCGTGGGCGGCTGCTGGTACGGCGGCTCCTGCACCATGATGGATATCATGGGCGCCGCCGGTCAGGACATGTTCATGACCTGGCATCTCTTCGGGGATCCCTCGGTGCGCCTGATCGAGGAGCCACCCCTCACGGTTTCCGTCGTGGGCGGAATTCCGGAGTGGATGTACCCCGGCGCGGCCGCCGAGTTCACGGTGAGGATTCTCGACGGCCTCGAGACATACGTGCCCGGGTCCGGGACGCTGTACTACCGGCTGAACGGAGGAAGTTACACGCAGGTCCCCCTGACCCCGGTGGGCGGCAACCTCTACGAATGCTCGTTGCCTCACACGCGTCCAGGAGACGTCCCGGAGTTCTACTTCAGCGCTCAGGGCAACGGCGGATCTACCGTGCTCCGTCCGTACGACGCACCGACAACCGTCTTCTCGTTCGACCTGTGCTTCGAGGAGGTCGTGCTGGAACAGGCCTTCGACTCGAATCCGGGCTGGTCCACGCAGGGTCAGTGGGCCTTTGGAGTTCCCACCGGAGGAGGCGGCCAGTACGGCAATCCCGATCCGACCGGCGGCCATACGGGGTCGACGGTCTACGGCTACAACCTCGCCGGCGACTACGCCAACGACCTTCCGGAGCGCCACCTGACGACCCCCGCTCTCGACTTCTCCGACGTCAGCGGCGCCGAACTTTCGTTCTGGCGCTGGCTGAACGTGGAGCAGCCAGCGTACGACCATGCCAAGCTGAGGATCAGCACCAACGGCACGACCTTCACCGACCTGTGGGAAAATACCGCGGAGATCACGGATTCTTCGTGGACGCAGGTGAGCTACGACATCTCCGCCATCGCGGACGGACAGCCGAGCGTGTACCTGCGGTGGACCATGGGGATCACCGACAGTTCGTGGCAGTATTCGGGCTGGAACATCGATGATCTTCTGGTGCGCGGCTTCGACCACGACCCGAGCCTCTGGGCCGAGCAGTACGAGATCTCGGTGAGCACCGGTGGGTCGGCTGATCTCGTCCTCGATGCGGGAATCGCCCACGCGGGCGCGACCTACCTCATCGCCGGTTCGCTCTCGGGCACCGATCCAGGCTTCAATGTCTCCGGGGTGCATGTTCCGCTCAACATCGACAACTTCACAGGCCTGACCTTGCAGCTTGCGGGATCGCCCTACTTGGTAGGCTTCGTCGGAACCCTGGATGGCCTGGGCGCGGCGCGCGCGACCTTCGATACCGTCGGCCCGCTCGGCCCGGCCTGGGTCGGCCAGGCGGCCAGCTTCGCGTACGCCGTTCTCCCGGTCGGCGCCACGGGCTTCGTTTCGAACCCCGTGACGGTGAGGTTCGAAAACTAGGAAGCTTCCTTTCACCACGAAGCACACGAAGGGTGCCCTTCGTGTGCTTCGTGGTGAAAGGGAGGTTCCTAGCCGACGTGCGGCAAGTTGGAGACGAATGTCTCCAGCGTATTTCTGATCACGCGACGCCGCGCGCGCTCCAGGCCGGCCAGCAGGAAGGGGGGCCACAGGAAGTGGACGGCTTGAGCCATCTGGACCGCCTGTGCGCGCACTGCCGGATTGGGACTGCCGATGACGAAGTCATCAAGGGTGAGATAGAGACCGATCAGCACCAGCAGACCCGCGACGAGCACCACGCGGGCGGCGATGAGGAGGCCTCCGCGGCCGACTGTGGCCTCATATCGGACAACGGTGCGCCGGGGGTTGGCAGCGGTGAAACTCAACGATCCCCGGAACGAACTGCGTAGCTGCGTGCCGATGCCGCTTGCCGTGAAGCCGATCCGGTCGGCAGTGCGCTCGAGGATCCGTGCCGGTCCAAAGGGAAGCCCCAGCTTTCCGGACGCGAGCAGGCTCGCGCTGCGAGTGACGAGTTCGTCAGAACGTCCCTCGATCTCGGCCTCGCCGGAGATGGCCCCCCGCGCGGTCCGTTCCGGATCGTACGACAGGTCCGAGTCTTGCCGCGAGACCTTGCCCGCCCAGGAAACGAACCAGACGGACACGATCCAGACCAGCAGACCGGCGGCGGCCAG
>JAZDLC010000400.1:0-3910 GCA_043802345.1 Planctomycetota bacterium
CCGCCGAATGAGATCGCCCCGCCCCGAATCGGCGCCGTGCTGGTGGCGGCCGGGCGGGGGCAGCGGATGGGTTCCCCGAGGAACAAGCTGCTGGTCGAACTGAACGGCCGTCCGATCCTGGAACGCGCGGCGGAGGCAATCAGCCGGGATCCCCGCATTCTCGAGTTGATCGTCGTCGTGCGGCCGGAGGAGCGGGAAGAGGTACGCAGCATGCTCTCCGGTCTGGCGGCCTCGGTCGAGCGCTTGCTCCTGCCTGAAGGCGGGTTGGAGAGGGCCGACTCGGTCCGCTCCGGCGTGGAGGCCGCCTCGCCAGATCTGGACCTCCTGCTGGTTCACGATGCGGCGAGGCCGTTCGTGTCCAGGGCGCTGTTGGCTCGGGTCATTCAGGCCGGGCTGCGGCATGGTGCCGCCATCCCCGCGATTCCGGTGGTTGACACTCTCAAGCAGGTCGATGACGGGTGGGTCTCCCGGACAGTCGATCGTGCGGGCATTTACTGCGCCCAGACTCCCCAGGCTTTTTGCACCCGCGTACTCAAGGATGCGGTGGAGCGCGCCCGCGCGGAGGGCATCGCCCATACCGACGAGGCGTCGCTCATGGAGCAGCTCGGCGTTCCGGTCCATGTGGTTGCCGGCGAATCGACCAATATCAAACTCACCCGCCCGGAGGATCTGCGGTTCGCCCGCAGCCTGCTGGAGCTCGTTCGTTCGGAGGAAGGGGACCAGGGATGTCTCAAGTGAACCTCTCCTTTCTGCGCATCGGCGTGGGGTGGGACCGGCATCGACTGGCTCCGGGCCGCCCCCTGCTGCTCGGCGGCATCCAGATCCCCGGCGACCACGGCCTTGCCGGACACTCCGACGCGGATGTGCTACTGCACGCCGTCATCGATGCTCTCCTGGGAGCCGCGGGAGAAGACGACATCGGAACCCTGTTCCCCGACACCGACCCGGCCTTCCGGGGAGCCGATTCGAAAAAGCTGACCGGCGAGGTCCTGGAGCTCGTCCACTCCCGTGGTTTTCAGATTCTCTCCCTCGACGCGGTGCTGGCCGCCGAACGCCCCAAGCTGGCGGCATACCGTCCCGCCATTCGCGCCAGCCTGGCAAGCCTGCTGCAAGCCGACCCCGCGACCGTCAACTTCAAGGCCAAGACCGGCGAAGGAGTCGGTCTGATCGGACGAGGCGAGGTCATGGAAGCCACCGTCGTCGCGCTCCTCGCCAAGACGTCCTAGCGCGCCCCAATCCTGAAGCAACTGGTGCGGCACGGAGCTTCAGGATTGAGGGGGGGGGTTAGCGGCCGATGCTGCGTTCGATTCCTGTCGCGATCGCTTCTGCCAGCCGTCCCTGATACGAGGGGGAATTGAGTCGCGTGGCATCATCCTGGTTGGTCAGGAAGCCGCACTCGACCAGCACGGCGGCCCGCTTGTGTCCCACGAGCACTCGGAACCCGGCCTTCTGGAGGCCGCGCACCTTGAGGCCTGCCGCCTTGACGGAGCGCAGGATCTCCTGGGCCGCTTTCTGGCTCAGTCCGAGCGAGTTGCGACCAATCCAGACGCCGACTCCCGATGCCGATGTCCGCTCCGACGAATCGGCGTGCAGGGAGACGAGCAGGTCTGCCCGCACACGATCCGCTGCGGCGGCCCGGTCGTCCAGCTCGACATACTGATCGGAGGAGCGGGTCAGCGTCACCAGCGCTCCCTTCGCCTTCAGGCGCCTCTGGAGTTCCAGGGCCACGGCCAGCGTGATGCTCTTCTCGGAAGCAGCGGAAACCCCCTTGGCCCCGGGATCCTTGCCGCCATGCCCCGCATCGACGACGATCCGCTTGCCCTTCAGGGAATAGGGGCCGGTGACCCGTTCCAGGGCAAGTCCGCTGTCAGTCGCGGGCGTGGTGAGTGCGGGCGCCGGCGGAGTGGGAGGCGGCGCCTCGACGGTCGGTCTCACCCAGGGCGCGGGTGGCGTCTCGTCGACCGTCTCGACACTCAAGGGCACAGTGCATCCGATCAGCATCGGACCCGCGAACAACAGCGCAATGGTTCTGATCATCGCCTCATTCTTCCAGATGGGACATCAGTTCTCGAAGACTCTGTCCCACATCTTCGCGCTCCTGAACATAAACCGCTGGTCGGCCGGACCGATCCTGGAACGACCCGCACAGCCAGCGCTCCGTCACGGCGATCCTGTCGGCGGCCCGGCCAATCCACTGCCGTCGGGCCTGGAAAACGGCCGGGGCAGAGGCGGCAACCGGCGCGCACCACAGCATCACCTTCGCGCCGCCCCGCCGCACCAATTCGACCGTCCAGGGATCCTCCCGCTCCGGATGAACGAACAGAACCTGACCCGGCCGGTGGATCCGGGCCAGTTCGGGCAGCTCCAGGGTGGGATCTCTCGAGACCGAGTGATCGAACAGCATCGCGTCCAGACCACACCCCCTCGCCGCCAGAAGCAGGCGCGTCCCGCAAGCACCCGGTGCTGACAGCAGCAGCTTCATCGCGCACCCGCGATCCCGAGGGAGAGCAACCGCTCGTAGGCTCGCTCCACCTCCTCCGCCTGGTGCTCCAGGGAGAACAGGCGCTCCGCCCGGCTCCGACTCGCGAGTCCCATCGCCTTCCGGAGGGCCGGATCAGCAGCCAGGGAGGCCAGTGCCCCGGCCAGCTCACCAACCTGCTCCTCCACCACCCAGCCGTTCGACCCGTGCTCGACGATCTCGGGCAACGGCGGACGCCTGGTCACGATCATCGGCAGGGAAGCGGCCGCCAGCTCCCGCGCGGCGCGGCACGATCCGTCGCTTCCGGGCACCAGGAACAGACCCAGATCGAGAGCGGCCAGCAACGCCAGGAACTGCTCCCCTTCCCGGTAGCCCGAGAGCAGCACCTTTTCCTCCAGCCCCAGACGCCGCACCGGAGCCCCCACCAGTTCATCCTGGTGCGTCCCGCGCCCAATGAGCAGGAGCCGAAGGCGAGGCTCCTTCAAGACCGCAGCGGAGAACGCCTCCAGCAGCAGGTCAAACCGGCGATGGCGCTGGATTCTCGCCACCAGACCCGCGACCACGTCATCCGGCCCGAATCCGAACTCCCGGCGGGCCTGATCGCGGAGCGCTGAGAGAGCGTCTGGCCGGAAGCGGTTCGCATCCACCGCCCCCCGGATCACGAACAGCCTTTCCTCGGCGATGTTCGTCCTGGTCCGCACCACCTCGGCGGCGGCGGACGAGGCGGCGAACACGCCGTCGGTGAGCCGCCGGAACACAAGCGCGGTGCGAAACCTCGGCGACAGATCGGGACCACCGTAGACCGACCGGACCACGATGCTCGACTTCCCGGCCCGGCGCGCGGCGGCGCCGGCCAGGAGATGGTCGTTCAGCAGGTGGGTATGAACCACGTCATACCCTCTCGACTGGACCCGCCGGGTCAGTTTCGCGAGGTCGCGCACTCCGGTCACCGGATCAAAGTGCTTTCTGAGACGCAAGCCGGTCACCAGTTCGAGCCCCGCCGCCCGGGCCGCGGACTCCACCAGATTTTCCAGATCAGGGTAGGGGCAGAAGCCACAGGCGAAGTCCACCGAATGGCGAGCCAGCAGGCTCTCCGCCAGACGGACGGCCGGCTCCGCAGGTCCGGTCCACTTCCAGTTGCTGAAGGCGTGCAGGATCTTCATCAACTCGCCCCTGGATGGTTCACTGCCTCCGGTGCCGCGGTCCCCAACACCTTGCGTGAGCGGACCAGCGTGCGCCGGGCGATCTCCCTGGCAGTGCCCGGGCCGCGAAGATCCGGCACCTCGGCGGCCAATGAGCGGAGCACGCGCAGGCGGCGCCGCACGGAAGTGCCGGGGGCCAGGTCGTTGACCTGAGAGAGACCCCGAAGCAGACGTTCCCGATCTGGAGCCCTGCGCAAGGAGACACCGTCGAAATCGCAAAGCTCCGCCC
>JAZDLC010000401.1:0-3726 GCA_043802345.1 Planctomycetota bacterium
TACCCCAGGAATCGGAAACCGGTTCCCGGGGCGGTCTACTTTCTGTTGCACTTTCCGTGGCCTCACAGCCCCTGGGAGTTACCCAGCATCCTGCCCTATGGAGGTCGGACTTTCCTCCCTCCGCTGGAAGCGGAGAGCGGCCGCCTGTTCCTCTCGGGGAACCGGGGTGTAGAGTAGCTGGGGAGCCCCCGAAAATCGAGGGGCCCTGGAGGAAAACGGCCAGTGGAATTCGTCTACGTCGTCAAGCGATCCGATCTCTTCGATCTGCACTTCCCCCACGGCTTCGTTCCCGAATCCTCCCAGCCGGGGATGGTGGCGGAATACGTCGGCCGGGCCGAAGAACGCGGCTTCTTCATGGAGCGCCGCTACGCGGAGAACGACTCCTCGTTCAAGCAGCTCATTCCGTACACGCTGATCGTGCGCGATCGGGAGGTTCTGCTGCTGAAGCGTTCCAAAAAGGGAGGCGATACGCGGCTGCATGACAAGCTCTCGATCGGCGTGGGCGGGCATATCAATCCGGTGGACGCGGAGTTCGACGACCTGCTCGCGGCCTGCGCCCGGCGGGAGATCTACGAGGAGATCGAGCTGCCGGAGGAGGTTGACCCGACGCCAATGGGGATCATCAACGACGATTCCAATCCGGTCGGCTCGGTGCACTTCGGGATCGTTCATCTGGCCAGGGTCTACACCGGAAAGGTCTCGGTGCGGGAGACGGAGCATCTGGAAGCCTCCTTCGCCACGACGGACGCACTGAAGAAGCATGCCGCCGATCCAAGCGTCGACCTGGAGACATGGTCCCGCCTGATCGCGGAACGGATTGATGACCTGTTGGGTCACCCGGCCAGATGAGCACCGCGCCGACGTTGAACAGTTCATCGACATCCTGCTAGAATCCGGGTGGGCACCCGATTCACACGGAGCAATGCCGTGAGCAACGATTCGGGACCATCCAGAAGTCAGGGTCTACGGCTGGCGCTCGCCATCATGCTGGTGCTGATCGCCGGGGGTGCGTTGGTGCACTTCTGGCCATCGAGCCCGCCGCCTCAAAAGCCCGTCGAGACCCCCTCATTGGCTGAACCGGATCCAGCGGTCGCCGGTGCAATCCCGCCAGAAGCAGGACCCACTGCTCCGATCCCGGACGAGCGAGAGACGGTGCGTTCCCTGCCGGCCGTGGGGGCCCGCCCGAGCCGGCATCCCTCCTGGCGCGCCATCAACGGTGTGACGCGAAGGGAAGACACGGGCTGGCCGGTCAACTGCGAATTCACCCCGGAGGATGCGGCTGGTCAGGCGCTGGAGATCGAGCAGCGGGCGGTCCTCTCGGGCACGTTCCATGTGAGCGTTCCGGACGAAGCGGTCACCATGCGCGTGAGCGCCCGGAACGTGCTGGATCTCGATGATGTGGTCCTGGATCTTCCACAAGGGAGCGGCCTTACCAATGTAGATGTGGTGTTGCCGCTCGCCCGTGGCCTGCTCAAAGGCCGGGTGGTCGACGAAATCGGCTCCGGTGTCGGCGGCCTGAGAGTGCGCCTGGTCGGCCGCACCGCCTTCCGCACCACCGACTCCACCGGCCTGTTCCTCCTGCGGCCGCTTCGCGATGGGAAGTACCCGGTGGCGGTCGCCGGCGAGGCATTCGCGGAGGCCCCACCTCCCGCGGTCACGGTCACCATCAAGAAGGGAATCCAGCAGGATGCCGTGCTCTTCGTGATCAAGAGTGGAGCTGTCATCCGAGGCGTGGTTCGCTCCGCTCTCACCGGCGCGCCGCTCAAGGGCGCGCGCCTGGTGCTGATGCGGCAGGGCGACTCGCGGAATCACCGATCGGCTCTGGCGGACGGCAAGGGGGAATTTGCCTTCAGGAGGCTGCTGTCGCCCGACCTCTTCGTGCTGACCGCCAGCAGTTCCGACGGCGCGCACGGCCGGGTGACGCTGACCATTGACGACCTGGATCCCGGGGAAGAGCGGGATCTGACGCTCGACCTTCCGGCAGGGGCAGGGTCGCTCACCGGCCAACTCACCGACGAGGAGGGCTCGCCTGTCCCGTTCGCCAGCGTGGTCGCGGTGCTCGCAGGGAAGACGCGCATCGGAGCCCGCTCGGATACGCGGGGACTCTACGCCTTCCGGTCGCTCGCGCCGGGAGTCTGGCGAGTGGGCCCGGAGGAAGCCTATTGCGAGACGAACAACTGGATCGCCGAGGAAGGCACTGCCGTCGAAATCCATCCGGGGCAGACCTCGACCCTGCCGCTCCGCCTGAGAAAGGGCCGGTTCCTGGAGGGGCAGGTGCTGACGGAGTCGAAACGGCCCGGCCTGAGCGTCCGCATGACGATGCCCTCGGGAGAAATCCAGCAGGAGCCGGTCGGACCCGAGGGACGATTCGCGTTCGGGGGGCTCCTGCCCGGCACCTACCTCCTGGAGGTGCTCGATCCGACCCTGTCGGAAGGGGCAGTGGTGGGACAGCAGACCGTTCTGGTGTCTGCTAGCGAGGCCGCACGGGTCATCATCAGGGCAAATTGATGAAACGCGCAGAAATCACTTAGTCGAAATGACTTGAGAGTATTCACCTGCGCTCACCCGGGTGACTCCCCAGCTCACGATCCGGCGTGTCTTTGGATTCTCTCGAAAAACAGCGAACCCGGAGTCCAAAAGCTGCAACTAAGCATGGTCACTGGGCCCTTGAATCATCTCGCTCGCCTGCCGGAGTCCTCCAACCTTCTGATCCCTCTACCGGCCATCCGGTTCCAGCCCACACCAGTCCCAGCGCTGGTGGAGAAAAAGTCGGAAAGAGAAGGACGGGGGGCAGCCACCAGCAAGAGGTGGAGGGAGTTTCTGCGAGGGATTGTCGTTCAAGCCTAAATCAGGATCTTGGTGAGTGGAGCACTCATTTGAGGGTCCGGTGACCCCCCCCATCTTTCCTTGTTCTTGTCATTCGCGGCCTTCGCCAGATGCTCCGGCCGTTTGCCAATCGGAGGCAGTTCTCGGTTTCAACCGAGTGGACAAGAGGAATTCACATTCGCTGCATTAACAAGGTCCCGACACCAACCGCCATCCTTCTGGTCGCACATTGAAGGAGTAGAGCTCGCGGTTTCCAACAAAACCCGATCTCACGCCCCAAGAAACTCAAATTTGTTTCATGGATGGTGAAACACCTGCAACGTTTCTTCTCTTCTCGTCAAGCGACTCGGCCTCCACCTACAACGGCTGAGATTTGCCCTATAGCCGTTTTCTTCCCGAAATTTCCGTCCGATCGTCGCATCAACGGCGCATCCGGCTTTTCAGGTGTGCACTCGGGAGGGTCCTCGGGCAGACCAGAGTCCATATCATAGACAGCGTCGGGGCCGCGATCACTCCTCACGCTGGAGCAGCACCGGCCTCACCCTGTGGCCCCTGGCCTGAACGTCGATGGTCTCCTCGTGCGCGACGTGGCTCTTCGCAGAGACCTTCAGTTGATAGGTGTCGGCCAGCAGGTTCAGGAACGGGGCCCTGCCGGCATCATCCGTCCGAGCCTGGTAGGAAGCTCCCATGCCGCGTCCCTTCATGTGTACCTTCGCGTTGCCCAGTCCGAAGCCGCTGGCGGATCGCACCTCGAGCACCACGTCGCCCAACGCGTCGAGACGGAAGTCCCTCCGCTGTTCCTCCCCGTCCACCACGAGCACATCCAGGGGACCTGCTAGCGGCTTGGACAGTCTCCCCAGCCCGACTCGATAGCGTCCAGGCGGAACATTGGCGAAGAGG
>JAZDLC010000402.1:0-13493 GCA_043802345.1 Planctomycetota bacterium
CTCGGAATCGGGAATCGAAATCCGGTGCAGCCGCTCGTGTATTCCCTCGAAGTCGATCACGACCTCGGGCAACTTCTCCTGCTCGGGCTTCTTCTCTTCCTCCTTCTCCTGACCTCCCTCCTTGTTCGTCTTGCTCCCCTCCTCCGGCTTCTTCTCTGGATCCGGACCGCCCTGCTTCTCCTCCTTCGGCTGCTCTTTTCCCTTCCCCTTCTTCTTCTCGTCCTTCTGCCGCTCCTTCTCCATCTTCTCGAGCGCCTTCTCGAGCTTCCGGTCCCTCGCGTCCTTCTGCTCGTCCTCGGCCCGGAGCCAGAGGTAGTAGATGTCCGTCTCCGTGTCGGTGCGGCGCCCGGTGAAGGCGATCAGGCGCCCGTCCGTCGACCAGGCCGGACCGCCGTCATTGTCCGGATGCATCGAGATGTTGAACGGCGTTCCCTTGCCGTCCGCCGGCGTGATCCAGATGTCACTGTTGAAGTCGTTGTCGCTCAGCGAGTAGACGAACCACTTCCCATCCGGAGACCAGTCGAACTCGGGACTGTTCCAGGTGGAGAACACCTCCTGCACCTCGCCTCCCCTCAGGTTCATGCAGAGCAGCGTCCCTGCGCCGCGCACGAAGGCCACCCGGTCGCCGGTCGGTCCGAGGTTCAGCCGGCTCTCGCGCTCAGGATCCTCCGTCAGCCGCTGCAGCGCGAAACCGTCGTTCTGCCACCAGTAGCGGTCTTCCCGCGTTCGCTCCGCCTTCCAGATGTCGCTCTGACCCGTCTGGCCGGAGATGAACAGAATCGACTTCCCGTCCCTCGTGAAGACCGGCTCGGATTCCATTTGCGCGGTGTTCGTCACCTGCCGCGGCTCTCTCAGTTCGGTGTCCATGACCCACAGGTCACCGCCGGAAACGAAGGCGATCTCCAGGCCGTCCGGAGTGAAGGCGGCCTCACTGGCGGCAGTGAGCTCCCGCTGTTCCAGCTTCTTGCGATACGGCTCGCCCGGATTGAACAGCTCGATCCTCTCCGGCGGACGCCCCTCCCCAGGGTAGAACCGGTACAGGTCGAACAGGTGCCGGAACAGGATCACCGATCCGTCCCTGGAGATGGCAGGCCAGAGAACCGAATCGTCCTCGAAGAAGGTGAGCTGCGTGGAGCTGCCCAGCGCGAGGTCGCGGCGGTACAGGTCGAACGATCCGTCCTGCTGCCCCACGTAGTAGAAACCCGAACCGTCCGGCTGCCAGAGCGGAGAACGGTAGCCGAGCTCGTCCTTCAGCATCTCGGTGAACGACTGTTCCACCAGGTCGTACATCCAGATCTGGCTGGCCTGTGACCCGCGGTACCGCTTGCGGTAGGTCGGCGCCCCCTCCCGCGTGAAGAGCAGCCGCCGGCCGTCCGGCGCGAGCGTTCCGTCCGCGCCGTAGTCGTCGAACAGCACCTGTTCCACTCCCCGCCGCTTCAGGTCCTGCAGGAAGAAGCGCGACGAGTTGCGCCAGAAATGGTCCCGGTTCCCGGACACCAGCAGCCTGGATCCGTCCGGATGGTACTCGAGCGGCGTGCCCCCCTCGCTGTGGTGGCTCACCTGCCGCGGAGTCCCGCCCAGAACCGGCACGACATACAGCAGGCTGGGGCCGGTGCGATTGGAACTGAATGCGATTTCGCTGCCATCCGGAGAGAAGCAGGGACTCTCCTCCGTGCCCTCATCCCGCGTGAGCTGCCGCGCCGCCCCCCCGGAAACAGGCGCGATCCAGAGATCGCCCACCCAGCTGAAGGCCAGCAGGCTGCCGTCAGGAGAAACGGCGAAGTCCCTGAGCATCCGGATCGGTTCGCCGTCTGCGGCATGGGCCTTGAAACCGGGCAGCAACGAGAGCGCGAGCGCCGCGCCCAGTAGATGACACCGTCCGGGCATGGTCCGCCGCACCAACGGCCTGTTCGAGTGAGGATTCATCTGATTGAGTTTCCTGTGGCGGCCAGCGAAGAGGCTGAATGTATCAGCCGCGCTCCCGAATCTGAAGGTCACAACGCGGCGGAGCCGCAACCAAAGATCGTTCCCGACTTGCTCGCCGAGCCATCGGAGAATCGAAATCGAAATCGCTTGGATGCGCCTTCCGAGTGGCGTGCGAGCAATCGATCCCGATTTCGATTTCGATTTCGATTCCTGCGCGTGCCGCGGAGGTCTTCGGGGTCAGTACTACAGAGGCCAGCGGATCGCCTCCAGCAACGCCTCGCCGTACCGTTCCCACAACTCCTCCTCTGCAAGCGCCCGATCGCCCGCCGTCAGTTCCAGCGTGATGATCGGAGTGGCGAGATCCGCGCCGACATACGAGCCGAGCGACCCGAGCCGGTTCCCCAGGCGGCGCGCCGGCAGCCTGCAGTGCGCGGACATGGCCTGCGCCAGTGCGGCCGCCGGGCCGTCGAAATCGACCAGCGAGGCCGCCATGTGGATGGAGACGACCCGCACCGGCAGGATGCTGTGGAGCAGGCTGAACAGAGCTTGCGATTCGGGCTCAGAGAGCGGCGTCTGACCCCGGCGGCGGCTCGGCTCGAAGTTGCTGGCCGGGAAGTTCCGGTTCAGGTCGATGCCCCGTGCATTGTGCCGGGAGCCCTGCTCGAAGCCGTCAGGGTTCGCGATCGGGATCAGCAGGACCGCGCGCTCCTCCAGCAGTCCAGGATGTTCGGTCAGATGCCGCTCCAGCCGGCGCAGAAGAGGGGTACCGCTCTGCTCATCTCCGTGCAGGCCGGCCAGCATCAGTACCACCGGCTTCTGCCGGTCACCGCCGAGCAGCACGGCCTCGATCGGGCTGCCGTTGACGGAGCGGCCCACCTCGAATGTCGTGGGTTGCCACGCGGCGGCGGCCAGGGCGGTGGCCGCCCGCGACTCCTGTTCCCCCTGCTCCGGCTCCCGGTCGTCAGGGGGGCTGCTCGCGACTTCCGCGGACCGGCACCCCCACACGACGACCAGCGGCAGCAGCAGCAGCAGCGCTCTCAAGGCAGAACCATCACCCGGCCGCCATGGATTTTCAGGCGACCTTCCGCATACAGGTTGATCGCCTCGGGATACGCCACCTTCTCTTCCTCGAAAACCCTCGCCGCCACGTCGTCCGCCGAATCCTCGAAGCGAACCGGCACCGCCCGCTGCACGATGATCGGACCGTGGTCGTACTCGTCGTCGACGAAGTGCACCGTGCAACCCGTGATCTTTGCGCCGGCCGCAAGCACCGCCTCGTGGACGTGATGTCCGTAGAATCCCTTCCCGCCGAACGCGGGCAGCAGCGCGGGATGGATGTTCATCACCCGGCCGCGCCATTCCCTCGGGAGCGGCAGCCGGACCAGGTATCCGGCCAGCAGGGCCAGGTCGACCCGCGCCTCCTCGAGGCGCTCGCCGATTGCCCGGCCGAAAGCCTCCTCGCTCTCGTAGTCGGCCGGCCGCACGCATCCGCTCGGAATCCCATGCCGGACCGCCCGCTCGAGCGCGTAGGCATCCCGCCGGTTCGTGATCACCTGCACCACCTCTCCCAGAAGGCCGCCCGAGCGGGAGAGTTCGACCAGGTTCTCCAGCGTGCGGCCGCCTCCGGATGCGAGCACCCCGAGCCGGAGATGTTTGCTGCTTCCCGTCATGGGCGCTTAATCAACAAGGGGAATGTCCGCCCGGCCGGAATCGAAGAGCTCGTAGGCCACCAGGAAGAGGTCGGTGCCGCGGTAGGAGTTCACGATCTTCTCCAGCTTGCCCGCCGCCTCCTGGAAATGGATCACCGGCGACTCACTGCCAAACGGCTGGAGCGCCTCCTCGAAGAGACGCAGGGCCCGTTCTTCCCGGGCGATCCGTTCCCGCAGGAGACTCACAGCCTCTTTCAGAGCGGGCTTCTGCCGCAGGATGGAGTCGATCAGCAGGTCGAGCTTCTCGCTCTCGCAGGTGGGGATCTTCAGGCCTGCCAGGGCCTGCTGCTGGGTCACGGTCCACCCCAGCGCCGGCTCATAGGCCCGGATCTGATCGCCGACCGCGGCCACCGCGACATGCGCGTTCGCGGCGGCCACCGCCAGACCGCCCCGGATCATGCCGAGAAGCTGCTCCGGCGTCCTCTCCACCCGGCCATCCATCAGCTCGAGATACTTCTCGAGCGAGTCGAAGGCATCGAACCGGACCACGCTGCTGGCGGTTCCCACGGAGCGGGTGACCTTCAGGAGGATGCCGTCCCCCTCCCGCGCGAGCTCCTTGATGCTGGCCTTGGTGTTGCGCTCTGGATGCGGAATCTCGTCGTTCAGGAGCGTGCCGGCGGAGAGCGCGCTCACGAAGCGGTCGAAATCCCCGGCGGCGAGGCGCAGATCCTCGACCCGGCGGGACAGGTAGAGCCGGTACTCCTCGGTGGTCATCCGGCGCTGCAGGTCTTCCACCAGGCTCAGCGCTTCAGCGAACTTCAGGTTGCGCTGGAGTCTGTAGCAGGAGGACCAGTCCACGCCGGTGCGGATCAGGTGGAGGTCGGCGGCAAGCAGCGCCCTCTGGTGCTGCAGTTCGATGTTGTCGGTCTCGGCCAGCAGATCGCCGACGGATCGATGCATGGACTCCAGCAGATCCCGCCCGGAAGAGAACTCCTCGGGAACGCGTTCGCCTCCCAGGAGCAGCGCTGCCGTTTCTCGCAACCCCTCTCTGGCCTGATCGAAATCAGAGGCGCTCAGCGCAGCCCTGGCGGCGGTCAGGGCGTCGTTCACGGCCGCGTCGGCCTGGCGCCGCACCTCTTCGAGCTGCTTGGAGCTGGCCATCTCGAGACGGGCATCGGTCCGGACGTCTGCCAGCGCGTCACCCCTCGCGTGCACCGCCAGCAAGGCGTCGGCGAATCGTCCCTCCGCCAGGGCCGCGGCGACGGCTGCCTCCATCCGCTCCACGGCGGCGCCAACCTGCTCGGCCCGCGCCATCGCGGCTTGCCGCTCGGCCTCGATCTCGCCGGCGATCTGGCTCGCTTGCTCCCGCGCGGCCTGGGCGGCGACCGTGCCATCGTACTTCTTTGCCAGTTCATTCAGGGCCGCCAGCAGCTCATCCCGGGAGAGTTGATCGGACCCCTGGTCCAGCTGCATGCGCGCGCTGAGCGCATCATTCTCCAGACGCTGCTGCTCCAGCTCGGCCGACTGTTCCGCCACCTTTCCGGCCAGGGCGTCCGTCTGGCTGCTGTCCACGACCTGCACCGCGGCCGGCGTTCCCTTGACCTCCCCGTCGTCCCGCAGCAGGAAGTAGAGCGTGGCGGCCACAGCCAGTGCCAGCACGGCGCCAACTACGAACGTGCGCCTGTGCCATCCCGTGGCGGCCCGGATGGCCGCGAGCTCCTCGAGCAGTTCGGCGCAGGTCTGGTACCGTTCGTTCGGATCCTTCCGGACCAGCTTCTGGAAGAGCTGTTCCACCGATTCGGGCACTTCGGGCCTTGAATCGCGGATCTTCGGCGGCTCGGCCTTGACCTGCTGCCGGACGATCTCCTCGGCCTGGCTCCCGTGGTACATCGTGTTTCCGGTGAGCAGCCGGTAGAACGACGTGCCGAGCGAGTACAGGTCGGAGCGGGTGTCGAGAGTCAGGCCCAGCGCCTGCTCCGGCGAGATGAAATGAGGCGTGCCGAGGATGGTTTTTTCGGTGGTGCCCTCGTGGAGCGCCAGCGCCAGGCCGAGATCGGCGACCTTCAGCGTGCCCATCTCCGTCAACATCAGGTTGTCCGGCTTGATGTCGCGGTGGACGATCTTCTTCATCTCCGCGTACTGCAGACCCCTGGCGGCGTCTTCCAGGAAGCCCAGCGTCCGGTCCAGATCGACCCGGCCGTGCTCGCGGATCAGGTCTTCCACCGTGCCGCCCGCGACGAACTCCATCGCGTAGAACGTCAGGCCTTCATCCCGGTCGACGTCATACACCTGCACGATGTTCGGGTGATTGAGCTGTCCCGCGGAACGGGCCTCCTTCAGGAACCGCTGGACGAAGGCGGGATCCTGGGACAGTTCCGGGGAGAGGATCTTGAGCGCCACCTCCCGGTTGAGCGAGAGCTGGAGAGCCCTGTAGACCGTGCCCATGCCGCCCCGCCCGAGGCGCTGGAGCAGCTTGTATCCGCCGAGGGTCTTGCCGGCGCCGCCCCCCGCGTCTGCGTCGGACAGGAAGGTCAGGATGGTCCCGCCGAACGAGAGCTTGTCGCCTGACTGGAGTTCCCGCATCGGCGCGATCGGCTGGTCGTTCACGAAGGTGCCGTTGCTGGAGTGGTTGTCCTTCAGGAAGTAGCGGCCGTCCTTCCCTCGCAGCCTGGCGTGAAGCCGCGAAACCAGTTCGTCATCGAGCGGCAGGTCGCAGGTGCCCTCACGGCCGAAGGTGTAGACACGGTCAGCCTCGATGCGGAAGGTCTGCCCCTTCAACGGTCCCATTTCGTGGATCAGTACGGGCACTGTCAGTCAATCTCCAGGCCTTGGTAGAGAGCTGTTCCGATCCGCACCAACGTGGCACCCTCCTCGACGGCAACCTCGAAGTCGTTCGTCATGCCCATCGACAGATGCCGGAAGCCAGGGCCCTGCCGCCCGGTGGCCCGCTCTTCCTCGAGCAGTGCCCGCAGCGTCCGGAAGTGGGGCCGGGCATCTTCGGGGTCCGCCGACAGGGGCGCCATGGTCATCAGTCCCACCGGCTCCAGCGCCCTGGCGCGGGCGGCCCGCTCCAGCAAGGGTCCGAGCTGTTCCACGGAAACTCCGAATTTACTTTCCTCACCACTCACGTTGACCTGGAACAGAACCGACGGTCTCAGCCCCTGCTCCTCCGAGGCTCGCTCGAGCCGGTCGAACAAAGAAGCGGAATCGACCGCGTGAATCCAGGGAAACAACTTGGCGGCCCGGCGAGCCTTGTTTCCCTGTAGATGCCCGATCAGATGCCAACATGGGCCGGATCCCAACTCCAGGATCTTCTGGTCCGCCGCCTGGATCCGGTTTTCGCCGAAGTCCGCCATCTCCAGGTCGAGCAGGCAGCGGATGATAGCGGTTGGAACCGTCTTTGTAACTGCAACCAGGCGCGTGTCTTGCGGATCCCGGCCGACACGTGCCGCGGCGCTGGCGATCCGCTCCCGGACGCGGCGCAGGTTCTCTGCAAGAGCTTCCGCGGCAGGTCGCTTCCCCGAACCAGGTTTCGCGCCATGATCGCGGATGGGTGCCATGCCACTGCTGTACCAGACCGCAGGTGGCGCCGTCAACGCGCCGGGAGAGGTCGAAGCGGGCGCTTGCGCCACTTTTCTGCTTGAATGACGCTCTGCTCGGATTATGATCCCGCCGACCTATTTCCTTGATTGGCAAGCTGTTTCCGACGAGTCTCCGACCGCTATCCGGGGGTTGGACGGTCGCTTTGGAAGGCCAATCGTGAGCCCAGGTGGCGAATAAGGAGTGCGCCCGAATGACGAGGCAATGGCTTCGCGCGAAAGCGTCCCGATCCGTGTTGGGAGTGGCAACGACGCTGATAGTGGCCGCAGCACCGGGCTGCACTTCGATGGAAGGTCTCTACCCCATTGCGGCGAGCGTTCCAATGACTCCGGGGGCCGTGGCCGAAGCGGGCCTGCTGACGGAGACATCCTGGGAGCCGATTCCGCTGCAGGTGCGCACGGGGGCTGAGATCCGCAGCATGGAAGTGGTCGGCGACACGATCTACGTCGTCGATTACACCAACACCGCTCACGCGATCAACATCGGCACCGGGACGCATCGCTGGATCGTCAAGCTCGACGCGCCACCGACCCGTCCGGTCGCGGTAGGCGAGGGGTTCGTGGCTTTCGTGTCTCGTAACCAGGTGACGGTCGCGACTCGCACCAGCGGCACGGTGGTGCTGCGCAAGAGCCTCGAGTTCACGCCCTCCTCCAGTGTGGCGCTGACTCTCGACTCGCTCTACACCGGAGCCTGGGGGAACGGCTACAAGCTCCGCTCGGTCTCGATCAGCGACGGCTATCGGGGCTGGATCTTCACCACTGACGGACCGATCACAGGCGCTCCCGTGGCGGTCGGTTCCGGCGCCGACCAGATGATCTACTTCGCCTCGGAGGACGGCAGCGTGGTCGCCTTGCTGCCGCGCCCCGCGTCCGGCGCCGCGCCTGGCAGCTTCAACTGGAAGGTCACGACGCTGGGTAAGAACACGGCTGACCTGGCCTACGACGAGAGTTCGATCTTCGTGGCTTCGGAGGATCACGCGCTCTACTGCCTCAACCGGAACGCTGGCACCATCCGTTGGAAGTGGCTCGATGCCAACTGCGCGCTGTACGACGCGCCGATGGTGACGGACGACACTGTCTACCAGCCGTTCTCCGGCATGCTGGCCGTCATCGACAAGATCAGCGGCGAGGAGAAGTATCGCCTGGTCGGGGCGGAGCGTTTCCTGACCCGGGTGGGGCAGCGGGACTACTTCAAGATGGCCGGCGACGAGGTCCTGGTCGTGGATGCGGCCACCGGCGAGGAGTTGACCTCTCTCCACACACCTCTCTTCCAGTTTATTCCAAGCAACCCGACTGGAAGTGCCCTTGTTTTTAGCGACGGGAGGGACATCTTCTCTCTGCGCTGAAACACGTTGCTTTGAGAATGGAGCCGGATGGCGGACCGGCACAATGTACTGGCGGCGCGCGCCCTGTTGAACGCTCGGCATCTGGCGCGCCAACATGCGCACGGGTGGATCGGCACCGAACACCTGGTGCTGGGGATGTTCTCCCTCGATGAGCATCCAGTCCGGAATCTGCTGCTGAATCAGGGGGTCTCCGAGGAACAGTTCCGCCGAGATGTAGCTTTGCTCGCTCCTTCCTCCGGCCCACCGGGGAAGGCCACACTGCCGCTGGCGGTGTCTCTGCGGGAGACCCTGGAGGTGGCCTCGGATTTGACCGAGGCAGGGCGTCTCGCGGCGATCAGCGTGGAGCACCTCCTGCTCGCGCTGCTGAATCGCCGGGCCGGAATGGGGTACGCCCTGCTGCTGAAACAGGGGACGGACCTCCTCGATCTGGCGCGGGAGCTGGAGGGAGTGCTGGCAGCGCGGAAGAAGTTCCAGGGGTCATTGCGCTTCGGCGCGTGAGGCTTGCGGGTTCCCCTCGTCAGCTCCGATCCCGCACTGCTTCGATTTGCGCCAGGGCCTCGACCACCTGTTCGTGAAGCGGCCCGTGAGTCGTGAGCACTCCGCGATTCCGCTCCAGCTTCGCGCCGCACGAGAAGTCCAGCGGCTTCCCGTCCATGTCGGTGGTGATCGCTCCGGCCTCCTTCGCCACCAGCATGCCCGCGGCATGGTCCCAGATCTTCTCGCGCCATCCCGGCTCCGACCTCGGCCGCAGGTAGATCTCGGCGCCGCCCCGGGCCAGGACCGCATACTTCACCTGACTGTCGACCCGCACCACGTCGCCGAAGCCGAGGGTTGAGACCAACTCGGTCAGGAGCCACGGGTCGCCGTGGCTCGACTCCACGCTTCCCAGGACGCGGACGTGCTTCGGGTCGGTGGCGGCGTTGACATGGATGTGCGAGGTCTCGCCGCCGTCCAGGGGAATCTGGACCGCGCCAGCCCCGGTACGCGCCGCCATGATGACCCCTTTTTGACCCTCGGGCGCCTGTGCGTCTACCTCCAGATTCGGACAGACCAGCACGCCGGCGGCCGGCTCACCCTGTTCCAGCAGTCCGATGGCCACCGCGTACTGCTGCCGCCGGATGAATCCCTTGGTGCCGTCAATCGGATCGATCGCCCAGCGCAGGGGGGAATCCGGGTTCCCCTGGTGATCAATCCAGGAGCAGATCTGGTCAAAGCTGACTGTCTCGTCGAGTACCTCGCAGACCAGTTCGTGCACCCGCCTTCCCACGGCGTCATCCTTCTGCTGCCGCAGATGGGCTGAATCCTCCTCGGAGACGACGTGATGTTCCGGGAAAGCCTGGGAAATGGCCCGGAGAATGACCGCCTGGGAGGCGTAGTCCGCCACCGTGACCGGCTCATTGCCCGCCTTGGACAGCGGGACTCCACTCACGGTCTCCTGGGTCTGGACCTTGCGGCAAATGGCCGCGGCGAGCCTGCCCGCCTGGATGGCGAGGTCGACGAGGGGCTGGATCTCACAGGTCATCGGGTCTCCAGAGGGTGGTGATTGTTCGGGGCCGGTCCGATCCACGGATATCGTCCCGGCCAGCATAGACCCTTCCCGGCCGAGTGGGATGCCTTCTCTGGCCGCCAGGGTCTACGGCTGCCAATTGGCCACCCTCGCCGTGGCAGCGGTCGGATCTTCTCGACCCGGTCACGGCGGGGGACCTGAGCGGCCGGATGGATGTGGAATCAGCCGGACGTCTCTCTCCATTCGCCAGCAGCCTGAACGCGGCGCTGGACGCGGTGAAGCAGGCGATCACGGAGGTCCAGGCCGGAGCGAAGGGAGTGGCCCTGGACGGGGCTATTTCGGGTCGGGGTACAGGTCGTCCCACCAGTCCTTCTGACCCTTGAGCCTCCAGTCGAACCAGGCCAGGATCGACTTCATCCAGAGCTTGCGGATGGGATAGGTCAGGATGTGGTGGTTCTGGCCCGAGAATTTCAGGAACTCCACCTCCCGGCCCAGGACGCGCAGCGCGGTGTAGAGCTGCTCGCTTTCGCCGACCGGGACGTTGGTGTCGGAGTCTCCGTGGAGCAGCAGGAGCGGGGTGTGGATCCGGTCCGCGTGGAAGAGCGGACTCTGCTCGACGTACATCTCCGGGACGTTCCAGGGGTAGCTGCCGGCCGTCGCGACCGCGCTGTAGGTGTACCCCCAGAACCCCTCGCCCCAGTGCTTGAAAGCGAGCTGATTCCAGCATGGGCGATGCCGCCGGCGAAGCGGTCCGTGCGGGTCAGCAACAGCATGGTCATGAAGCCGCCGTATGAGGCGCCGATACAACCGACCCGCGCCCGGTCGATGAACGGGTGGTCGCCGAGGAACTTCTCCGTCCCCTCGATGATCTCGCCCGCCACCGTCTTGCCCCAGTTGTTCACATGCCGGTCGGAGAAGGCCTGCCCGTAGCCGGTGGCTCCGCTCGGGTTCAGCGCGTAGACCACGTACCCATGCGCCGCCCACAGATCGAGGGGGTAGCGCCCGCCGAACTCCTTCTGGGAGGGGCTGGTGCCGGCGTAGTAGTAGACGATCAGCGGGTACTTCACGGCCGGGTCGAAGCCGGGCGGATACCGCACGAAGCCGTCGATGCCGTCGCCGGCCGCTGACTCGAAGCGATACGTCTGGACGTCGCCGAAGCTGATCAGGCGCCACGTCTTCTCGCCGGGGAAGAGCAGCAGCCTGGCGGGGGCGGCCTCCGCCAGGTCGAGCGCCATCACCCGGGGCGGCATGGCCGCGGAGGAGCCGAGGGCCACCAGGCGCGGCGCGCCCTCCGCGAGGGTCATGCCGGTGACCGTTTCCAGGCCGACGTCCAGCTCCTCGAACTGCCGGCTCTTTGGATCGAGCCGGAAGATGCTCGCTCCCGCTCCCTGCGTGCAGAGGAGGTAGATCCGGCCGTCCGCCGGCGACCAGTCCGCGCTCTCCACCGCCGGGTCGAACTCCCGGGTGAGCGGCTCGAGCCGCCCCTGCCGGTCCAGGAGGAACAACTGGCTGTCGTAGTCGTTCGGGTAGTACCCTTCGGGCGCCGACCCCTCCTGCTCGAACAGGGTCGACAGCGATCCCGTGATCAGGATGCGGTCCCCTCCGCCCGGGTCGTATTCCGCCCTGCCGAGCGTACCCGATTCGAGCAGCTTCCGCGCCGCGAGCGTGGTCAGGTCGAGCTCGTACAGTTCGGTCTTCGAGAAGGGGCGTTCCGTCAGGCCGGTCCGCTCGCGGCTGAACAGGAGCCGCGAGGAGTCGGGATGGATGTCCTGGAGCGTTATCCCGAGCGATCCGGCGGTGAGCCGCCTCCTCACCCCGCTTTCCAGCGTGACCTGATGCAGGTGCGCGTGCGAGCGGAAAGAGGGCAAGCGGTCGGCCAGCCCGAGCATGCGCTTGACGCCCCGCTCATCCTCCTGCGGCTTCTCGGAAACAGAGTAGATGATCGAGGCGCCGTCCGGGGTCCAGCGGTAGTCGCCGAACTCCTTCACCCCGGACAGGACTTCTCGGGCCTCGCCGCCGGCAACACCGGTCAAGACGATCGCCGCCTCTTCATTCTTCCGCACCACGAAGCTGAACTCGCGCGAGCCCGGACGCCACTGGAAGCCGGCGCAGGCGTCGACCCCCTGCGTGGTGCGGAGCAGCGCGCCGCTCCCGAACTCGCGGATCTCCAGCCACTGCTCGGAGTGGTCCGCGGGGACTTCGGGCCGCCGCAGCCTGAGCGCCACCAACTCGCCGTCCGGCGAAAGCTGCACCGACGAGACCGCCTCGGTGTCGAGCAGATCGTCCACCGTCAAGTGACGGGTCGACTCCTGATCGATCACGAGCCGCGCCTCGCCCCACTCCTCCCCGCGGCTGAACTCGGCCGTCAGGATCGACCCCTTGCCGCCCGGCGGGGAAACCGCCTTCACCAGCACCAGGTGCGTGCCCGGCTCCAGCTTCAGCTCCGCCTTCGCCTCGCCCGGCTTCCCGTCCTCCGCGCCCTCGATCTTCTCGCGCGCCGCCACCTGCTCTCCGTCGACGAACACCCGCAGCAGGGCCCCGCTCTTCACCAGCAGGTTCCCCTTCACGAACCGGTCGGTTGCGACCTTGAACGCCGCGAGCGTCACCTGGGCGTTCTCCCCGGCGGGGAGATCGACCAGGCTCACCTCTCTCCAGCCCGAGGCGTCCGCGGCCCACGGGTCTTGCCGCGCCGGGTCAAGGTTCGTCATCTTCAACAGATCCACCGGCTCGAACGCGCCCGGCTTCTCCTCGAAGAAAGCCGGCGGCCGCACCTCGACCGGGCCGAGAACCCGCCAGCTCGTCACCAGCGTGGTGATCGACTTGGTCGCGGGCTGATCCTTCTGCTGGCCGCCGGCAAGCGGGCAAAGCAGGACCAGGGCGAGTGGGAGAAGGAAGCACGTCGGTCGCAGCCGGATCATGAAGTCCGTCCTTTGCAGGTGGGAGGGGAGTCGTCCATGCAGGATACGGCCTTCTTCCCCCGTCTGGAATCGGCGCCTGTCGCGGCCGACCGCCAGTCGATCGCCGTCTTCAGCACCAGCGCCATAGGATCGTTCCGCACCCCGCCGCCGAGAGGAGGTTCGGCAGCTCCCCCTGGACCAGGAACGCCCAGACCGGATTCAGCACCGGTTCCAGCATCAGGATCAGCGAGGCCTCCAGGGCCGGCACATCCACCATGCCCGGCCCATCAGGGCATACGCCAGCCCGATCTGGAAGATCCCCAGGAAAAGGAGCAAGCTCACGTCGATGGCGCCGATCCGCTCGACCGGCAGCGCCATCGGCAGGGTCACGGCGAACGAGAGGAGCGACCCGGCGGAAGCCGCCCCGGCGGCCAGGCCGCTGCGGCCCGCCCGGCTCAGCAGGCGCAGGCCGAAGATCGTGGTGGCCCAGGTGAAGCCGGAGATGATCGCCAGCAGGTTGCCGAGCGCCGGGTCGGGAGCGGAGACCCGGGCCGGCTCGGCGCCAAGGA
>JAZDLC010000403.1:0-10747 GCA_043802345.1 Planctomycetota bacterium
GCAGGCGGCGCAGAGGATGCTCGAGCACCGCCTCGACCTGGCGCGGCGGATCGAGGATGAAGAGACGGCGTCCCGAGTGGAGCGCGAGCTACGGGGACTTCCCGCCGGCTCGGAGTAGCAGCCCGCGCCGTTGATCGGCTCACGTTCGGGTCAATCGATGCGCCTGTCCCCTTTGCCGCTCCTGATGCATCGTATTCGATCCAGGATATCGGTTCCGTCCCCCCGAACGGCATTCCGCAGTTCGGCGCGGCAATAGTCCCCCTCCAGGCCCGTTGCCACGAGCAGGCCGAGCAGCTCGTCGAACTCCACTCTTCTCCTCTTGCCTTCCTCCGATTGATCACGCCGGTCGTCGAAGACTCCCATGAGGGTCGACCCGCACGCGCAGTTTCGAGACACCACAACGAGACGCGTGCTCTCATCGTCGAAGAGCTGACCGGGGACGCCTGGCCTGTTCAGAGACCTGGTTTCCCTGAAGTACTGGTCCAGGTTTTCGAACACCCTGCCGCAATGCCCGCATCTCTTCGGAAAGGAGCTGTCGATCAAGGCATGCAACCGGATGGTGAACTCGCGGCTCGGCATTCTCTTGCCACCCCATGAAAGGAAGACACTCACTTCCTTATCGGGAATGTCGGGTGGTCTTGATCAGGCAGTTTTCGACCGCGGCGCCGTTCGGTGCCGGAGGCCGCGAGGCTCGCGGACAGTGGTGGAGAGCCTTCAAGACGCCTATCCTTGCGGCATTCATCCCCGATGCGTTCTTCGAAGAAGGCAGCTCCCATGATCCTCCGGCTTCGCTTCGGTCTCTGCGCCTTCCTGATCGCGACTCTCGCTCTCGAGGCCCTTGCCCAGGAGGGCATCGCTCCCCGGCCCGACGAGTTCCGCCTCCGCGATCGCTGGCTGGATCCGCTCTTTGGCCGGGCGCCCGCGCCGGCGGCGCCGCACCTCGAGCTGCTCTTCGAGGACGTCGGCGACGCGCTGGCCCGCGGGCGCTCATGGCGCGGCACGCCGTTCCAGCTCGGCGAGCGGACCTACGCCCACGGGCTCGCGTTCAACTCGAACAAGAACCTGCGCGTGGTCCTTGATCGGCCCGCGGAGCGCTTCGTCGCCGAGGTCGGCCTCGAGAACAACGACGACACGCGCCGCGGAGCCACCGCGGGCCACGGCTCGGTGACCTTCCACGTGCTTTCCGGGGGAGCGGAGCGGTACGCCTCTCCCGTGCTGCGGCTCGAGGATGGGCCCCGGCCCATCAGCGTGCCGCTCAACGGCGCGTCCGAGTTCGAGATTCGCGTCGCGGATGGCGGCGACGGGCGGAGCTGGGATCAGGCGCTGTGGGGGGAAGCGAAGGTCGTCCTCGGCGACGGCCGGGAGATCCGGCTCCAGGATCTGCCGCTCGACGAGCCCTTCGGCAGCCCGCTCTCGCCCGCGCAGCCCCCGTTCTCGTTCGTGTACGGCGGGCGGAACTCGGCCGAGCTACTCCCCAAATGGCGCGTCGAGAGCAGCTCGCGCGCGCTCGACGCCGAGCGCACCGAACACCGGCTGGTGTACACCGATCCCGACACCGGCCTCGAGCTGTGTTGCGCGGCCGTCGAGTACCACGACTACCCCGCGGTCGAATGGACGCTCTACTTCCGGAACATGGGTCCTGAGAAGACCCCGATCCTGGAGGCGATCCAGGCATTCGACGTCGAGCTTTACCGGGGCGGCGGCGGTGAGTTCCTGCTGCACCACAACGTCGGCTCGCCCGCCGACGGCAACGACTACCGCCCGCTCGAGACGCCGCTGGGCGAAGGGGCGGCGAAGCACCTCGGCGGCACCGGCGGCCGTCCCACCAACGCCGACTGGTCCTACTTCAACGTCGAAGGCGGCGACCGGGGGCTCATCGTCGCCATCGGCTGGCCGGGCCAGTGGGCGGCCGAACTGGCGCGGCGCGGCGCGCGCTCCCTGCACCTCGCCGCCGGCCAGGAGCTGACGCACTTCTCGCTTCTCCCGGGCGAGGAGGCCCGCACGCCGCTCGTTGCTCTCTTGTTCTGGAACGGCGAGTGGATTCGCTCGCAGAACGTCTGGCGGCGTTGGATGAAGGCTCATTCCATGCCCCGGCCCGGCGACAAGCTGCCGCCGCCGCAGCTCCTGGCCTCGAGCTCGCGCCAGTTCGCCGAGATGATCCAGGCGAACGAGGAGAACCAGGTCGCGTTCCTCGATCGCTACCTGGAGGAGGGCCTCCGGCTCGACTACTGGTGGATGGACGCCGGCTGGTACGTTCATGATGGCCGCGGCTGGCCTTGCGTCGGAACCTGGGAGGTGGATGCCGCGCGCTTCCCGCGCGGACTGCGGGCCGTCTCCGATCACGCTCACGAGCGGGGCGTCAAGACCCTGCTCTGGTTCGAGCCCGAGCGCGTGGCCGCGGGCACGTGGCTGGCGGAGAACCACCCCGAGTGGATCCTGGGCGGCGCGCGCGGAGGACTCTTGAACCTCGGCGACGACGACGCGCGCCGGTGGGTCACGGACCACGTGGATGGGATCCTGACCGCGCAGGGAATCGACCTCTACCGCCAGGACTTCAACATCGATCCGCTCGGCTACTGGCGCGCGGCGGACGCCGCCGACCGCCAGGGCCTCAGCGAGATTCGCCACGTCAGCGGTTATCTCGCCTACTGGGACGAGCTGCTCCGGCGCCACCCCGAGCTCCTGATCGACTCGTGCGCGAGCGGCGGACGGCGCAACGATCTGGAGACCATGCGCCGCGCCGTGCCGCTCTGGCGCAGCGACTACGCTTTCGAGGCCATCGGCCACCAGTGCATGACCTACGGACTTTCGCTCTGGCTTCCCTTCCACGGGACGGGGACCGTGGCCACGCGCAGCGCACCGTACTACGGCAGCGGGTCCACGCCGGTCGAACCCTACGCGTTCTGGAGCAACGCGGCGCCGAGCCTGGTGCTGGCGGTCGACGTGCGCGAAGACCTCGACTACGCCGCCCTGCGCCGCCTGGTCGAGGCGTGGCGCGTGGTCGCTCCGAACTTCTACGGGGACTTCTATCCGCTGACGCCCTGGTCGCGCGACGCCAGCCTCTGGATGGCCTGGCAGTTCGACCGTCCCGAGGTCGGGGAAGGGATCGTGCAGGTCTTCCGCCGCGACGGGAGCATCTACGAGGCCGCTCGCTTCCGGCTGCACGGGCTCGAACCCGCGACGACCTACGTCGTGTCGAACCTCGGCGCCCTGACGAGCGAAGAGCGCGGCGGGGCCGAGCTGATGGAAGTGGGGCTTCTAATCGAGATCGCCGCGCAGCCCGGCGCCGCGGTGATCCGCTACCAGCGGCGCTGAGCCGCACCAAGGAGGGCCGGGACCGGGTTGTCGTTGGCTCTCTCATGCCCGGGGCCGGCCTTGACCGGGTTCTGCGGATTGTCTATCCATTCCATTCTCCTGGTGTTTCGGGCCGCATCCTCGTGGCTCGCGTTGGAGCACGCTCCTTGGCATCGATTCTCTTCGTCTATCCGCCTCCCGCGGACCCGACCGGACCGTACCTCAGCATTCCGTACCTGGCTGCGGCTTGCCGCGCCCGCGGGCACCAGCCGCACGCCATCGACCTCAACCTCGAGTCCTGGCTCGACCTCCTGACGAAGCGGCGCCTGAGCCGCTACGCCGACGAGTGCCGCGCAAGGCTCTCCGCCATGCCGAGCGACGGTCTTTCGTTCCCCCACTCCTCGGAGTACCTGGCCCTGTCCCTGGCGGTCCATGACGCCGACCGGGTCGCCGACCGGGTCGAGGACGCGGTGGCGTGCCTCCGGGACCGCGAGCGTTTCCACGATCCAGAGAGCTACGAGCGTTCCTTCAACGTCCTGCAGCGGGCGCTGGCTCTGGTCTCCGCCCGCTTCCACCCACTGGATCTCAAGTTCACCACCTACCAGACGCCGTTCTATCTCAACGACGCCAGCGAGATTGACCGGGAGTCCGGCCCCGCGTTCAACCCGTTCCACCCGACCTACCTGGACAGGCTGCTGCCCGAGGTCGAGCGGCTCCGGCCGGACATCGTGGGGATTTCCGCGACGTTCAACGCCCAACTGCTGCAGGCGTTCGCCGTCGGCCGGTTGGTGAAGGAGCACGCCCCCGGGACCGCCGTCGTCATCGGCGGCACCGCCATCACCCAACTCGTGCTGCGCAGCGAGCGATCGGAGCTGGCCTCCCTCTCGCCCTATGCCGACCTCCTCGTCCTCTACGAGGGGGAGGAGACCCTCTCCGACATTCTCGACCGGGTCGACGCGGGGAGGCAGCCCCATGACGGCCTGGCGAACGTGGTGCGGCTCGCGGACGCGGAGATCGCGTTCGAGTCCTGCCCCGCGGCCATCGACATCAACTCCCAGCCACCACCCGAGTACGAGCTTCTTCCCCTCGATCGGTACCTGTCGCCGGAGCTGCTGCTGTACGTCGCGCCGACGCGGGGCTGCTACTGGGAGAAGTGCGCCTTCTGCCACTACGGCCTGACCGACAAGGGAACCGCCCCCTACCGGCGCCTCGAGGTGAACCGTTTCGTCGACGACCTGGCCGGGCTGCAGGCCCGCCACAACGCCCGGTTCTTCTACTTCTCGGGAGATCTCATCGATCCCGCCTACCTGTTCAAGCTGGCGCAGCGGATCATCGAGCGTGGAATCGACATCCGCTTCACCTCCGACCTGCGCATCGAGAGATCGTTCAACGCCGAGAGGTGCCGGCGCTTGAAGGCCGCCGGGATGGTGGCCGCTGCGTTCGGGACGGAGTCCGATTCGCCGCGCCTGCTGAAGCTCATGGACAAAGGGACCGATCCGGCGGTCAACCGGCAGGTGTTCGGGAGCTTCTCCTCCGCCGGCATCGCGGTGCAGGCCATGACCTTCCTCGATTTTCCCACGGAGACGACCGCCGAAGCCCACGCGACGTTGGACCTCCTGGAGGAGAACATCGATCGGATCGATCTATTCTTCGTCGAACAGTTCGACCTGGAGGCCGGCTCGAGGGTGTTCCGCAATCCTCAGGACTACGGGGTCGAGGAGGTCTTCTATCCTTCAGGCGATCGTTTCCGGCTGCGGGCCCGGTACGTCTCGAAGCGGGACGCCAAGCGCCCCGAGGATTACCAGGACCTGGTCTCCCGGCTCGATCGCCTGGCGGCGTCGTATGGGAGGCGTCCCTACCCCTACGCCGGCTCGGTCTCGGTGGCCCACACGCTCATGTACTTCGACCGCCACGGACGCGGCGCTTTCAAGGACCCGTGCGCCACGGACGAGAGGCGGCGGCAGGCCGGCACCGTGAAGAGCTGGCTCGACGAGCGTCCCGTACTCGCCGAGGGTGTGGCGCTATGCGACTGGCCGTACGACCTGGAGGACCTGGCCGAACAGACCGGCGAGATCCTGGAAGAGCTGGAGCGCCGGCGCGAGATGGAACTGCGGGACGTCGGGCGCGCAACCTACGCGACCCTCGTCGCCGGCTACCCTGAGGTGGCGCCCAGTGAGTCGTACGATCTCCTGCCCGAGACCGGCGCGCCGGTGCCCATTCCGATCTGGCTGTGGATGCTTCTCTCCTGCCTCGACGGCGAGGCCACCGTGCGGGAGGCGGCCCGGTCCGTGGAGGTCCCTCTCCGGCAGGCTGCGGAGGCGATGGAGGCCCTGTTCCACAACGCCTACGTGAGGCTGCCGCGCAGGATCCCCTCTCGCGACATCCCCCGCGATCCCTGAGTTCAGCCACCACTCAGAACGCGGGCGGGACGCAGGCCGAGGGAGTTGAATCGGTACTCCCGGGAGTACCCGCTCCGCGAACTGGAGCGGGCGTGGTCCGCGGTGATGCTGAAGGCGCCACCGCGGAAGGCCATGTTGCGCGCGTTCGCCACCAGGCGGAAACCGTCCCCCTGGCGGACCGGGATCGAGTAGTCACCCAGCCCATCCCGGCACCACTCCCAGACGTTCCCGATGGTGTCCAGCAGCCCGAAGGGGTTCTCGCGGAAGCTGCCCACCGGCGCGTGAACGACGCAGCGATCGTTCAGGCTCTCCTCGTAGCTCCAGCCGGGCGGGCCACCGTTCTCCTTGCAGAACGAGTCGGCCAGGTTGGCCGCCTGGTCCAGTTCCTCCAGAAGATCGCCGCACCACCAGTCCGTTCCGGTGCCTCCCCGGCAGGCGTACTCCCACTGAGCTTCCGTGGGCAGCACCAGCCCGAGCCGATCAAGAGTCACGGCGCACTCGTCCCAACTGACCTGCTCCACCGGATGCAGGGACGTGACCTCCACCCCTGCGAACCGCAAGCCTTTCCGGTAGGCGCTCGGATTCTCGCCGCGGAAACGGAACCACTGTGCCTGCGTCATCTCGAACTTCGAGAGGAAGTACGGATCCAGGTCGATCTCGTGGGGAGGAGATTCCTCCGGATCTGCTCGGGAGTCGTAGTTCACGCCGGCGGGATCCTCCGCCTGGGCTCCCATCCAGAAGCGGCCGCCCGGAATCAGCACCAGGACCAGGCCGCTCTCCTCCGTGAGCTCGAGGTCGCCAGACCCGCTCAAGATCGGCGCCTCTCCCGAGAGGATGTGCCAGAATTCCCACAACCCGGAGTCGGGGTTGCGGCGGACGGGCGCCAGCCCCATCTGCGGCGCGATCGTCAGGCCGCCGTACAGCGGGCACTGCTCAGGATCGGAAATCGAATCGATCGCCTCACGCCACTGCTCCGGGGGCTCCGTGAGCGATCGACTGGCGAGCGTGCGAGCCAGGTCGAGGCGGGCCTCCATGCTGGCCAGGGTCTGCCCGTGGACGTCACCGTCGATGAACTCCTCGAGTTGCGACACCAGCTCGGCCAGGGTGTCGTGCCACCAGCCGGTCTCCAGGTCGTCAAAGACGTAGGTGACTGACCCGTCCTCAGCCTCCACCGGGTGGCCGAAACCGCGCAGCCCCGCCAGCGTCTCCTGGTGGTTCTCGCTCCGACCCACCAACTCTTCGGCCCGCAACTGCCAGTCTTCCATCTCGTCCACGAGATCGGGATGCGCCGGCCAGTATCGGTTCATCTCCTCGCGCAGGTCCGCAAGCCGCTTCACATCTGACAGGCGCAGCAGCCGATCCCGGTCCTCCTGTGCCTCGCGCCACATCCGGTCGAAGCGGACCGCGTTCTCGTTGGCCCGGATGGACTCCTCCAGGGCGATCCCCTCGCTGTGCTGGGCCCTGCGTTCGTTGGCGAATGCCACATTCTTCTGCTGGTACATTCCGGCCACGAACAGCACCGTCAGAACCAGGATGGCCACAACCGCCAGGGATAGGGTGCGGTTCCTCACCGTCCACTTGCGCATCGCAGCCAGCGCCCCGGTCTCGTACGCCCTCACCACCCGTCCTTCCAGATACGCCCGCAGATCGGAGCCGAGCTCTTCCATGCTGGCGTAGCGATCCTCGATCTCATAGGCCATCGCCTTGTCGCAGATGGCGGCCAGTTCCACCGGAACCTGCTCGGCGGCGGCATATAGAGGCACGGGCGGCCCGCGGGACAATCGCCGGAGCATGGCGTGGGGAGTCAGATGCTCTCCGGTCGACTCGTACGGAATCCTCCCGCTGAGCAGGTGGTACAGCATGCATCCCAAGGAGTAGATGTCGGAGCGGGGGCCGAGCTCGTCCAGCTTCCCGAGTGCCTGTTCCGGCGACATGTACGACGGCGTGCCCACGATCTCCCCATCCATGGTCACCAGTGAGTCGTCCCCATCCCGCCCCGTCGCATCACCCTGCTTCCGAGAATAAGCCAACTTCTGCTGGATGCGGAGGTCCCGCGAATCCTCCTGGCCCATCACTCGCGCCAGGCCCCAGTCCATGACGTAGGTCTGGCCGAAGCGGCCGACCATGATGTTCTCCGGCTTCAGGTCGCGGTGCACCACCTGCTTGGAGTGGGCATACGCCATCGCCTCGCAGACCCGCAGCAGCACTCCCAGAACCCGGGTCTCGTTCCAGCCATCCTCGCCCGTCACGACCTTCCGGAATACCACCCGGAGATCCTGACCCTGAACCAGACGCATGGCGAAGTAGACGCAGCCGTTGTCGTCCAGTCCCAGCTCGTGCACCGGGACGATACCGGGGTGATCGAGCTGGGCCGTGATCTGGGCCTCTGCGAGAAAACGTTCGAGCGTCTTGCGGTCGACAGGCGGAGAACCGGCTGCTTCCGCGCCCGTCGACTTGCCGAGGATGACCTTCATGGCCAGGTTGCGGCACAGGTCCCCGTCCCAGACCTTGAACACGGACCCCATTCCGCCCTGGCCGATCTCGCCCTTCATCACGTAGCGGGTGCTGGCCGGACTATGGGCTGCCAGGCGTTTCAGAATTTCGTCGGACTCCGCGGCGGATACGAACTCCGGCTCGGTCTCCCGGAAGATTCCCGGTTCGAGGCCCTTGCCGAAGACACGCTCGAATCTACGACGGAGGGTGGCCCGCTCCGGTGAGAGCCGGCGCGTTGCCGCCTCCGCGGCCCGCTTCTCCTTCTTTTCTTCTTGCTCCACGCCGAACCTTCGCCCCTCCTCCATTCGGAAAGGTTGGTTCACCAGGAGTCGTCTGGCGATACCGCCAGGACAGCGGCGTCCATTGTAGGAGAAGCGGCTCCCCGTCGGCAAGCCACCAGGCCGGCCCCGTAACCGGGCGGGCCGCATGTCTCAGAACTGAAAACCGTGCCCCGGCCCACGCATGGCGTGTAGCATGCCTTCCATGCGCACGTTTCCCCTGCTGCTGACGCTGACGTTCACCCTTCCGCCCTGCGTTGGCTGCGCCAATCTCATTCGAGAGGAGCAGGCGGTCATCTGGGACCGTGTCGAGGGGACGCAGGCGGTTCAGCTGGACGATCTCGATTTCGACGGGGCCCTGGTCTCCGCGAGACTCCGCTACTTCTGCGAGCGGCAGCAGTCCCAGGTGATCCAGGTGCACGAGACTCCGTACTCGGCCCAGAACGAGTTGTACGAGGTGCCGGTCGGCATCCCCGGCACGGCTTGCGGCCTCGTGTGGTATGTGCTTGCGGAAGTCGTGACGCTGGGCGCGGCAAATGACGCAGTCTCCACCTCCATTCTCGACTGGGGCGCCGCCGGCTTGAATCCGTTCCTGCCGGTGGAGAACGGCATGTTCTCGGACAGTGAGATCGTGCGGATCAAGGAGGGCTCCAGACGTCCACTGAAGGAACTCGGCACCGAGCCGTACGATGCGGCCGTGCGGGTGGCTGAGGGAACGGTACGGCTGCGCTTTGCCGAACCGGGACTGGCGCCGGGACAGATGATCGAACTACTCGTGCGCAGGGACACTCGCTTCGAGCTGAACCTGCTGGAAGCCGCGCCCGCGATGCCGTCGGCCGCGGCCCAGAAGGTGCTCGTGGATGCCGATGTCATCTGGACCACGGACGCGGAGCCGGCCCCCGTTCATGTGGAGTTTTTCGTTGAGGGCGATCTTTCGAGGCGGCTCTTCGCCGCCAGAGAGCACGCGAGGCGACTCGTCTCGACCGCGCCCAGCGAGGGCCGGAACGCTGCCGCCGCCGCCCTCGGCGAGTTGGGCTTCAGCCGGGAAGCCTCCATGATTCTGGACCGCTTGTGAGAGGAGCGAGAATGAGAACGACCCTTCTGTTTTTTGCGGCCGCCGCGGGCCTCGCCCTGGGGCCGCCCGCGGAAGCGCAACAGGAATTCAACCGGCTGCAGGCCGAGTTCTCGCAGGCGATCGAGAGCTTCTACGGGTCGCTGGATGGAGGACAGGCCGTGCCCCATCCAGCCCCGGAGTTCCTGCCGAAGATGCAGGAACTGGCCGGGCGGAACGATGCTCCGGAAGATGCCCTGCCCGCACTCCTGTGGATCCTCCAGCAGGGTCGGTCGATCGGCGGTGAAGATGCGGAGTCGACCCGGGACTGGGCTTTCGAGAAGCTCCGCTCCGACCACGCAACCCGGCTCTCGGCCGACCATCTGAGGATGATGGAGGGCCTCGTCTACGAAGTCCCCCTCATCAAGCTGGTGACCCTGTATGACGCCGTTCTGGCCGGCTCGCTCCCGCCCGACGTGGAGGCGAGGGCCCTGTTCGGCCTGGCCGCCGCCCTGTCCCACGAATTCGCAATCCGGGAAGATCCGAATCTCGACAAGATTCAGGAAGATCTCGACCGCGCGGCCGGTCTCTTTCTCGATCTCCAGGAACGCTTTCCAACGAGCGCTGCGGCAAGAGAATCGGTTCCCCACCTGTTCGAGCTGGAGAACCTCCAGGTGGGAGAGGAGGCTCCGGACTTCGCCGGCGAGGATCTGGCTGGAAAGGAAGTCCGGCTCTCCGACTTCCGGGGACGGGTCGTGGTGATCGACTTCTGGGGCTTCTGGTGAGGCGGCTGCGTCGCGATGATTCCCGAGCAGCGGGAACTGGTCAAGCGCCTGGACGCGCAGCCATTCACCCTGCTGGGAATCAACAGCGACGGCATGAGCCGGTCGGCTCTGAAGCAGCGATTCGACAAGAACGAAGTTTCCTGGCCCCAGATCATCGAGGGTGGAGAGCGCCAGATCAGCTCGGTCTGGAACGTAGCCGCCTATCCGACCCTGTACGTCCTGGATCACGAGGGCGTGATCCGGCTCAAGGGCGTCCGGGACGAGGCGGAGATCGAGAAGGTCGTGATTCAGTTGCTGGAGGAGATACCGAAGTAGCGGCCTCTCAGCAGATGCCCTGGGTCTCTTCCACTTTTTGGCGGAAGCGCTCGAGAAGATCCGCGTAGACGCGGGCCCGTGCCGGGTCCGGAGAGTCCGTGCCTTCAACCAGCCGGACGGCTTCCTCCGCGA
>JAZDLC010000404.1:0-3100 GCA_043802345.1 Planctomycetota bacterium
AGCTTCTCCAGTTCGGCTCCCAGAGCGGCCCGCTCACCCCGGCTTTCGGCCACGGCGAACAGCGCCTTCACGTACCGTACTGTTTTCAAGCCGACCGTCATTCGATCAACCTCTGCAACCTGGGATCGCTATTTCAGGGCCGAGAGAACCTCATCCGCCAGACGGCGATGGTCCTCTGCATTGACTTCCCGGGCGAGGACCTTCTCCGCGATCATGCGGGAAAGGCCGACGGCCTCGGTGCGCATCTCCAGGAGCGCTCGCTGCTTCGCTACCTCGATCTCGCGCTTGGCGCCATCCACTTCACGTTCAGCCGCGGACCTCGCCTTCTCGACGATCTCCTCGGCCTGACGCGCAGCCATGGCCTTCCCTTCCTCGATCCGCCCGGCAACCTGCCGTTCGGCGTCAGCGAGCTGCCGCTTGTAGTCGGCGAGCATCTCCTCCGCCTCGCGACGAGCCTTCTCGGCGCCGCCGACCGCGTCCTCGATCCGCTTCTCGCGGGCGTCGAGGGCATCCAGGATCGGATTCCATGCGAACTTCATCAGCAATCCGAACAGGATCAGCAGCAGGATGATCGTGAGCAGAAAGGCGCTCGAGTCGAAGTTGAGAGGGTTCAACCCTCCGCCCCCCGAAGCCAGCACCGGAGCCAGGAGCCCCATGGTCGCCTCCGAAAGATCAGGAAGTAACATTCACCCGGAAACCGACGATTAGACGAACTTGAGCAGGATGCAGACCACGATCGCGAGCAGCATGGCGCCCTCGATCATGCCGGCGGTGATCAGCATGTTGGTGCGGATCGCTCCGGCCGCCTCAGGCTGCCGAGCAGTTCCTTCGCAGGCGGCCGCGGCCAGCAGGCCGATTCCGATTCCACCACCGATAACAGCCAGGCCAGCACCAATTCCCGCACCCAGAGGCATCAGGTCCATTTCAAACTCCTTGATCAGTCGCAACTCGAGGCTTCCGTGCGCCTCAACTCATAGGAAAACCAGGTCCTGCTCTCAGTGATCGGGGTGTAGACACCCCTGAACAAACATGATCGACAGGAACGTGAAGATGAACGCTTGCAGGGCGGCCACGAGCAGCTCGAGGCAGCCGACCAGCAGGATCATTGGCATCAGGGCGCCGAACACCCACCACTTGTGGAAGAGGTAGACCATGCCGAACAGCGAGAGCAGCGCCAGATGGCCGCCCAGCATGTTGGCGAAGAGACGCACGGTCAGCGCGAACGGCTTGACGAAGAAACCGAGCAGCTCCACCACGAACATCAGCGGCCACATCCAACCCGGCACGCCGGAGGGAACCAGGGAGACCCACATGCCGCCGATACCGGAGGACTTGACACCGCAGCCGAGCATCACCACCAACGTGGTGCAGGCGAGCGCAAGGGTCACCATGATGGCGGAGGTCGCGGTGCCGGCCAACGAGTAGTGGCCGATTCCGGGAAACGGGATCAGGCCGAGCAGGTTGCTGATCCAGATGAAGAAGAACTGGGTCAGGAACAGCGGCGCGAACTTGCGGCCGTTCTTCTTTCCCATGATGTCGTAGACCATCTCGTCCCGAACGAACAGGACCAGAGACTCGACCAGGTTGGTGAACCTTCCCTTCGGGACCCCTCCGTCGCGAAGCTTCTTGCGGGTGTGCCCGAACCAGAAGAAGAGCAGCAAGAGCAGCCCTGCCAGCACGATCAGGGCGGTGTGATTGGTGATGTTCCAGGTCAGGCCGAGGAACTCGAAGCTGTACCAGACCTGCGGGTTGAGGTGTGAGAACAGCCCGCCGAAGATCTCGCTCGCCGGGATCTTCGCGCCGTCAGCAGCCTCTTCGACCATGCTCATCATTCGTTCTCTGCCCGATCCATCCGCCGCAAGGAGCGGACCAACAAGACATCCGAGGTCACCTCGAGCACCACATATTCCGCCGCAAACCCTGCGACGAAAGCGGCCCGTTCCGGCATCCCGCAGACGAACGGGAGGAGCACCAGCAACACGCCTCCCAGAACCCGCAGCAGCGACGCCAGGGCAAATGCCCCGAGGAAACCGACCACGTTTCGGTCCACGCTCCTGACGAGCAGGAACACTGCCACGCCCTGGGTCAGAATCCCGCCCAAAGCACCGATCAGGCCAGCCAGCGCTGCTCCGGGAGAGCCCAGAATCCAGCACCCAGCCAGATACCCGAGCGCCACGATCGCCGCGACCCATGCCAGGGAGCCCAGCGGGCCCGGATTGCCCGGCGAATCCGGAACCTCAGCCATCCGTTTTCCGGTCCTCCGGCTCCGACTTTTCGGAGCCGCTTCCCTCCGCGGCTGGCAGCCCTCGAACCAACGCAGTCATGCCGACCGCCAACCCGAGAAAGAAGCCGAAAAGGGTCAGAAACGGAAACAGATCCAGGAGGCCGAACATCCGATCCAGCCAGTAGCCACCGAACGCACCCAGCAGGCACGTGACCACCAGACGAAGGCCAAGATCGCCAACCCGCAATGCCGCGGCCAAGCCCGATCTCGGGGAATTCCTGCCACCCACAGCCATCTCGTAATTACCGTCAACAAAGCCACTTACGATAGGCACCAGGCATCAAGCAGGGTCGCTCACCGTACGTCTTTTTTGCTGACTTGCAATAGCGCTCGGGATCATATCAGTGGGCTGGCCATCTGCAATCGGTGTTCGCCCATTTTTTGACGGAACCTGGGGAAGTTGCGCACCCTCTTTTCGTGCCCGACCACCTGCCCGCTCCCCTGCCCCTTCCCATGCCCGGATAACCCCGGAAAGGGCAGGTAGATCCAACGATTGGACTGCATTCGGGCGGTCTCGCCATCCAGCGGATGGGCGGATGGGCGGGTGGGCAGGGGAACGGGCAGGTGGTCGGGCACGGTCCAAACCGGGCACCGGCACGAGAGGCAGTGTCCGGCAACGCGCCGTTCGCCCGAAATACCGCACGAACCCCTCCAATAAATCCATTCCATGAGGAACAATCGCGTGGCTCCGGCTTATCAATGGGTTCGGACCTGGTAGGAGGCAGCCTTGGTCGAGATCTCTCCCGGCGTCGTGGCTCGGGCGCGACAGCAGGACAGGGAGGCGTTTCGGGAGATTCTCGATGCGTTTGAGCGGCC
>JAZDLC010000405.1:0-8356 GCA_043802345.1 Planctomycetota bacterium
GAAAAGAAGCGCCCCGGTCAGTCCCGAATGAAGGCGCGCGCTGCCGGAGTCGGCCCCGGCGTCGTCATCCTTCTCCGCGCCGACGAGCAGCTCCGCGCAGCCGTCGCCATCCAGATCGCCGACCAGGGCCACCGAGATGCCGAACAGATCGCCCGCCGAGCCTCCGTTCAGGGTGGTGTGGATGCTGCCGTCGCTCCCGGAATGGACGCGCGCGCTGCCGGAAAGAGAACCGGTGTTATCGTCGCCGTAGGCTCCGATCAGCAGGTCCGGAACAGCATCCCCGGTGACGTCCCATCCGCCAGACACCGCAGCGCCGAACCAGTCCCCCGCGGAGTCTCCCGGGAAGAAACCGAGCTGGCTGTGGTCAAGGCCGGAGAACAGCCAGGCGCCGCCGCTCATGGAACCGTTCGGGTCGGCGCCGAAGGCACCCACGATCAGATCATCATGGCCGTCACCGTTGACATCTCCGGCCCCGTCCACCGCGAACCCGAATGAGTCGCCGGCGGCGCCGCCGTGCAGGAGATGCAACACGGCTCCATTCGCTCCGGAGCAGACGCGCGCGCTCCCGGCGTCCGCTCCACCGTCGTCGTCCCGGTAGGCTCCCAGGATCAGGTCATCAAATCCGTCGTTGTTCACGTCGCCGGCGGCGGACACCGAGCGGCCCAACTGGTCGCCCATGGAGTCGCCCCGGAAGGTATGGAGGATGGCCCCGGTCGAGCCGGAGAAGACCCGGACCCGGCCGGAGTCTGTTCCGGCGTCATCGTTCAGGTGGGCGCCGATGACCAGATCCGGAATGCCATCCGCGTTCACATCGCCGGCGCATGAGACGGAACGGCCGAATGCGTCACCCGCTCCTGTTCCGTAGAAGGTGTACAGGGTCGCGCCGTTCAGTCCGGAGAAGACGCGGGCCAGCCCGGCATTGGAGGCGCTGCCGTCAGCCTAGTGGGCGCCCACAAGCACGTCCTCGAATCCGTCGTTGTTGAGGTCTCCCGCGCCGGAGACGGAGATGCCGAAGCGGTCCTCGGCGTTCTCACCATGGAAGGTGTACAGGGTTCCCTGGCCCAGCAGAGTGGCGCTGGCGAACAGCGTCGCGGCGGTCGCAAGGATCCCAATCCGGATCGGCATGGCGTTTCTCCTCGTTCCTTCTTCCTTCGACCGCTTTCGGCCGAAACTTGCCATGGCCTCGCGAAAAACGGATCGGTCGGGCGCGGAGCCGTCCTGGTCGAGTCCATGAGCTATACCGCGCGGCGAGACGAATCCCGGTTTCCGCCTGCGAATCGGTCCGAAACGACGTATCCGGTACAGTTTCGGCGTGCCCGCCAGAGAGAGGAGTTTGTGGTGATTCTTCGCTTCTTCCTGCCCGCCTGCCTCCTGGCCGCTTTCCCGGCCGAATCTGGCTCGGAAGGGGTGGACGGCTCGGTTGCCAGGTCTCTCGACAGTGCGCTCCACCGGGCCCGGACGCGGCTGGAGAGGAAGGCCGATCTCTTCAAGGACCACTCCTCCTGGGAGAACGCCTGGGTGGTGGAGTCCTCGCACTACCAGGTCCGGACGACCCACAGCCGCTATCTGGGTGAGCAGATCGCCGCAGGTCTGGAGGAGATGCTGGGCCATTTCCAGACACTGCTCAAGACCGACTTCGTCCCGGATCGGAAGTTCCAGATTCTGATCTTCCCCACGATTCCGGAATACAACGCCTTTGGTCGGGACAACGGGGCGGAGCACTCCTCCTTCTACAGCAGCTTCTATTCGGCGCAGCACCCGGACGGACCGGTTGCGGCGGTCCTGGACACGAACGTCATCTGGCTGAAGATGCGGATCACGCACGCCGCGTTCCACCAGTATCTGGCCGCGGTCCGGCGGAGCACCGCCCCGCTCTGGATCGAGGAGGGTCTGGCATCGTACTTCTCGCTCTACTGGTCGTACGACTACTGCGCGAAGGAGCAGGCCCGGCTGGTGGACGAGTCGCGGCTCGTTCCGTTCGACAGGCTGTTCAGCACGACGCTCGAGTCGCTCGGCCTGAACACCCATGACCTGCTCATGGAAATGGGCACGCTGTTCAACTACCTGCGGTGGCATCGCCTTGACACCTGCACGGTGCTGGATGCGGAAGGCAAGGTCCTGCGGGAACCGTTCGGCGACTACCTGCGAGCGGTCGTGGCCGGAGCCGACGTTTCCAAGATGGCGGTGCATCGGCTGCTAACCGAGCAACGGGACAAACTGGAGCGGGACTTCATGGAGTTCCGTTTTCCGGAACCCTGAGCGTCTCGGCTGGTGGCGCAGGGTCGGCAAACCCGTACCGGATACTCTTCATGTCCTTCATGGTGTTTACCGGCGGGGCGTCGGCCCTGTTCTGCTGCCCGGTCCTCAACCGCGGGCGCGAGACAGCCAATCCGATAGCTGCTCGTCCGCTCCCCCCAGTTCCCGGTAGCGCCGCAGATGCTGAACCGCCTTGTCGCGATCGCCCAGGTAGTCCAGGTACAAGAGGCCCAGGCAGCGCTGGGAGATGGGGTCCTCCGGGTCGAGTTCGGCCGCCGTCTCCAGGTGATCGGCGGCCTGCCGGTACTCACCCTGTTTCACGAGCAGCAACCCCAGGTAGAGATGCGGCAAGGCCTGCCCGTCGTCGAGTTCCAGTGCGTTGCGGTACCGGACCTCCGCCTCTGCGACGTTGCCCGCGTCCCGGAGGAGAACGCCCAGCAGCGCCTCGGCCCCGGCGCTGCGTGCGTCGTAGCGCACGCCCCTCTTGAGGGCTGCGATCGCCTCTGGAATCTTCCCCGCCGCCTCCAGGATGATCCCGTTCAGGAAGTGCAGCGAGCCATCTTCCGGCCGGGCGGCGAGGGGCAACTCCAGCAGCGCGTCCGCCTCGCTGAACCGGCCTCGCTCCACCTCGATCGCGGCCAGTTTCGACAGGGCGTCGAGATCCTTGGCGTCGAACTGGAGGGCCTGACGGAGTTGAGCCTCCGCCTGGTCCAGGCGGCCCATCCTGAGGTATGCCTCACCCAGCGCCGTGAAGGTGGGGGCGTGTCGGGGATCGTTCCGCTTGGCTTCCACCAGCGTCTCGACCGCGCCTTCCCGATCGTCCATGAGAAGCCGCAGGCGGCCCATCTGGTACCGCGCGGCTGCCAGTTCCGGATCGCTTTCGATCGCTCGCTGGAGAAGCTCCCGGGCGGGCTCCAGATCGCCCAGCTCGATCCGGACGCCCCCCAGTCCTGCCAGGGCCCAGGCGTAATTGGCATCGTGGGAGAGCGCGGTCTCGAACGCGGCCCGGGCCAGTTCCGGCTCGCCGCGGTCGAGATGGACCCAGCCCATTCCGGCCGCAGCCTCGACATCGCCGGCGGAGATTTCGAGGGCGGCCCGGAAGTCGGCGAGAGCCGTGTCCATGTCTTGCCGCTGACGGTAGGCCAGGCCTCGAACCACGTACCCCTCCGCGTCGCGACAGCTCATCGAAAGGGCCACCTGAGCGGCCATCAGGGCGGCGACCGCGTCATGCGATCGGAGAGCGTCCCGGGCGGCCCGGACCGAGTCGACATACCGGTTCTCCGCATCGCTGCGATCCTCCTCCGCGATGCTGCTCAATCGCGCTGGCCGAGCCGCGGGACCGCCCAGGGAGAACCAGTCGAGCTTCCAGGAGATCAGCGCGATTCCCAGAAGCAGCAGAAGGGGCAATCCGGCCCACGCCATCCGGCTCCCGCTACGTGCTTTCCGGCGTGAAGGGAGGACCACCGTGCGCGCCGTATCATCGCTTCTCTTGATGGTGCGCTCGCAGAGATCGAACTGCACCGCGGACAGGGCGTCGAGCAGATCGCGCGCGGACTGGTAACGGTCTTCGGGTCGGGATTCGAGGGCCCTCCTCAGGATCTGGTCCAGGTCCCTGGGAATGTCGAGTCCGGCGACTGACTCGAGCAGGGGACGGGCCGGCGCCGTGGTCCGCTCGATGAGGATCTCCGAGACCATGCGCCCCTTGAACGGCAACTCGCCGGAGAGCAGTTCGAACAGGATCAGCGCCAGGGAGTACAGATCGGAGCGGTGGTCGACCTCGCCGCCGGCGCACTGCTCCGGCGACATGTACATCGGCGTCCCGAGGATCATGCCGGTCTGGGTCTGGAGAGACTGGAGCGGCCGATTGACCAGCTTCGAGAGACCGAAGTCGAGCACCTTGATCGAACGCTCACCCAGCGTCCCCTCGGTGACCATGATGTTCTCCGGTTTGAGATCCCGGTGAACGATGCCGTGCCGATGCGCCTCCGCAAGGACGCCGAGAATCTGGCGCGCCAGATCGACCGCCTCCTTCGGCGGCAACGGAGAGTTCCTGCTCAGGAACGACTGCAGACTCTCACCCTGAACGTACTCCATGGCGAGGTAGAAGGTCTGTCCGTCTGCCTGGTCGAAGTCAAAGATCTGGATCGCGTTCGGGTGACTGAATTGCCCGGCCGCGATGCCTTCCCGTTGGAAACGGTGCAGGGAATCCTCGTTGATCTGCAGACTCGAGTGCAGGATCTTGAGCGCAACCTTTTTCTGCAGACCGATGTGTTCGGCCAGGTAGACCGTTCCCATGCTCCCCGAACCGATCCGGGACAGCACCCTGTACTTCTTGTTGAGAGTGCGGCCCTCGAGCTGGTCCGCGGACGCTGACAGGTCAGGGGAGCGGGTTCCGCAGCCGGGACAGAACCGGTGCGCACCTTCAACCTGCTGCCCGCAATTTACGCAACTGCTCATCCGTCCATTCCGCCGCGGGTGCCGTACACAGATACGAATCCCGGGGTCGTTCGTTGGAGGAGTTCCACGTCCCCGGAAACGTCCTGACGGACGGAAATGTTCCCGTCGATCGGTTGGCCGCCAGGCGGATCCTCCTGGTCTCGAATCGGGTTGCCGCCGCCCGACATGGGGTCGCGGTTGCGCGGCTTCTCGGCGGCCTGTTATAACCTCCCGGTTCACGCCCCGATCGGCGGATCATCGAGAAAGGAACAGCATGTTCTCCAGCAGCAGAATGCCCCGTGTCGTCGCGATCCTCCTCCTCCTCCTCGGAGCCGTGGGTCTCGGCGCCTGCAGCGGGATCAGCTTCCCGGGTCTGGGATCGAGCGGAGAGAGGAGCGCCGCCGGATTCCAGTACGAGGCGGATCGGTTCGCGGATCTTCGCGTGCTCCGCTATCAGGTGCCCGGATTCGAGGACCTCGCTCTCGAGAAGAAGAAACTCTGCTACTACCTGTACGAGGCGGCGCTTTCGGGCAGGGAGATCATCTACGACCAGAAGTACCGGTACAACCTCGCGATCAAGCGGACCCTCGAGCAGATCGTCCGGCACTATCCCGGGAACCGGGAGACGGACGATTTCCAGAACTTCATGGTGTACGTCAAACGGGTCTGGTTTTCGAACGGCATCCACCACCACTACGGAAATAGGAAGTTCAAGCCCGGCTTCTCCTTCGAGACCTTCGCCTCCTACGCGCGTGAATCCACGAAGGGACGCTTCCCGACCCGGGACGGCCAGAGCCTGGAGGAACTGCTGGCCGAACTGCGTCCGGTCATGTTCGATCCGAGCGTGGATGCCAAGCTCGTCAACAAGGAGGCAGGTGTGGACCTGGTGACGACCTCGGCGGTGAACTTCTACCAGGGAGTCACCCAGGCGGAGGTGGAGGCGTTCTATGCGGCGATGGGTGACCCCTCCGATCCCAGACCTCCGTCGTACGGCCTGAACTCCCAGTTGGTGAAGCAGGACGGGAAGCTGGTGGAACGGGTCTGGAAGGTCGGCGGGATGTACGACGCTGCTCTCAGCAGAGTGGTCCACTGGCTGAAGAAGGCCTCGAAGGTGGCCGAGAACGAGGAACAGAGGCAGGCTCTCGACCTGCTGATCAAGTTCCACCAGAGCGGCGACCTGAAGGACTATGACGATTACAGCATCGCCTGGGTCCGGGACACCGCGTCCGAAGTCGACGTGGTCAATGCATTCATCGAGGTGTACAACGACGCCATGGGGTACCGCGGATCGTTCGAGGCGGTCGTCTCGGTCCGGGATCCGATTGCGACCCAGCGGGTCGAGAAGATCGCCGAGAACGCGCAGTGGTTCGAGGACAACTCGCCCCTCATGCCGGAACACAAGAAGGCGGTGGTGAAGGGAATCACCGGCAAGGCGATCAACGTGGTGGTCGAGGCGGGCGATTCGTCTCCTTCGACTCCGATCGGCATCAACCTGCCCAACGCGAACTGGATCCGCGCGGAGCACGGCTCGAAGTCGGTCACCCTGGCCAACATCGTGAACGCCTACAATCAGGCCCAGGGCGGCTCCCTGGCTGAGTTCGCCTACGACTCGGAAGAGCTGGAACTGGGGAAGGAGTACGGCGAGCTGGGAGGGATGCTGCATACCGACATGCACGAGGTGATCGGGCACGCCTCCGGACAGATCAACCCGGGAATCGGCACGCCCCAGGAGACGCTCAAGAACTACTCATCCACCCTGGAGGAGGCGCGGGCGGATCTGGTGGCGCTCTACTACCTGATGGACCAGAAGCTGGTCGACCTCGGGCTGGTTCCGAGCCTGGACGTCGGCCGGGCGCAGTACAACGGATTCATCCGCAACGGCCTCATGCTTCAGCTACGCCGCCTGGAACTGGGCGATCAGGTCGAAGAGGATCACATGCGCAACCGGCAGCTGGTTGCCAGGTGGGCCCTGGAGAAGGGCGCCGACCGGAAGGTGATCGAGCGCAAGGAGAAGGATGGGAAGACCTGCTTCGTGATCAACGATCATGAAGCTCTCCGGGAGCTGTTTGGCCAGCTCCTGCGGGAGATTCAGCGGATCGTCTCGGAGGGGGACTTCGCCGCCGGCCAGGCGCTGGTCGAAAAGTACGGTGTCAAGGTCGACCTGGAGCTGCACCGCGAGGTTCTGAAGCGGTACGAGGCCTTGAACGTGGCGGCTTACTCCGGCTTCATCAACCCGCGACTTGAGCCGGTGAAGCAGGACGGACGAATCGTCGATGTGAACATCGAGTATCCCGCCGACTTCACCGAGCAGATGCTGGAGTACGCCGAGAAGTACGCGTTCCTGCCGACCTGGGGCTAGACCCTCTTCAGGATCAGTTTGTCTCCGGCGAGGTTCACGTAGAGCCAGCGCTCGCCGGCGTGGAAGATGAGATCCCCGGGCACCAGGTCGGTGCGCTCCTGATGGAATGCGACCTCGAGGGTCCGCGGATTGCGTTTCGACAGCCAGCAGCAGTCGTCGGCCTGGAAGTCGTCTGGTGGGGTGAGTCCACGGGCCATCAGCTCGAGCTTCTTGCGCATGCCCGCATTCATTCCCTCGCACTCCTCGTCAAGGAAGTGTTCGATCTCCCTGGGCGAGGGATCACCACCTTCGAGGGCCGCGATCTTCTTGAGGACATCCAGGATCTCCAGCACTGAGATCTGGGCCACCAGCGTCTCGGCGCCTTCCTTGGGGGTGCTGATTTCGATCCTCTTCATGGAACAGGCCTCCTGGGCGGTGCAGTACCAGGGTATCGGCAGTTCAAACGCCTCGCTGAAGCGGGATCGGGGGCGGTAGAGTTGAACCCTCGATTCTCAGGCAATTCGGGAGCCGCCATGCTGAGAGCCGTGATCAAGGCTTTTGCCCTGCCACCCCTGTCCCTGTTCGCCCTGGCGTTCTTTGGGCTGCTGCTCTGCCGGAAAAGGCCCCGCCTGGGGCGGCTGATCCTGCTGTTCTCGGGGGCGATGTTCCTTCTCCTGAGTATTCCGGCGGTGGCGGATGCCCTGCTGCGGGGTCTGGAGCGGCATGGAGCGCTCGCCTCCGACTCGCGCGTGGCATCCGCGCAGGCCGTGGTGGTGCTCTCCTGCGGACTCGACCCGGCTGGGTACGAGTACGGAGGAGCCACGATCGACCCGCTGACCCTGCAGCGTGTGCGGTACGCCGCCTGGCTGGCGAGGAAGTTCGACCTGCCGGTGCTCGCCAGTGGAGGGGTGCTGGCAAAGAACACGCCGCCGATCGGCAAGCTGATGGCGGACGTGCTCCATCAGGAGTTCGACGTGGAGGTGTGTTGGGCCGAGACTCGCTCGCAGACGACCCGCGAGAACGCGCGCTTCTCCGCCGAACTGCTGCGGGCGTCAGGGATCGCGACGGTTCTCCTGGTGACGAATGCCTGGCACATGCCCCGGGCGGTGGAGGAGTTCGAAGCCACCGGGTTGAATGTGATTCCGGCCCCGACCGGATTCACCACTCCGACCCAGTGGACCATCGCCGCGTTCCTGCCGTCGGCGACGGCGCTCACCCACAGTCGATGGGCGATTCACGAACAGCTTGGGTTGATCTGGTACCGGTTGACGCGCGACTGATGACAGGTCGTTCGAAAACGGGGAAGCTCACCACAGAGAGCACAGA
>JAZDLC010000406.1:0-8791 GCA_043802345.1 Planctomycetota bacterium
CAGGCCTTCAAGAAGGAAGGCGAGCTGAAGAAGAAGCAGCTCCAGAAGGAGAAGACGGGAGTCAAGACTTTCTAGAGGGAAGGCTCGCCAGGAGGAGAGACCCACGGAACAGCCGCTTCCCTGTCTCGCGCTCACGAAAGGGCGCGGGGCGGGGAAGTGGCTTTTTCGTGGGACCCTTGCTCGGCGGCATGGGGCGGGAAGACGGATCGCTTTTCCTCGCCGCGATTCCGTCCATCCGTTGTTACTCTCTTCGGTTCACCAGAACCTCCAGAGGGCTGAAGGATGAACCGACCCACGATCGTCTTCGACATGGAAACCGTCGGTGTGGACTGGGAGCAACTGGACGAGCACACACAGGACTACCTCGTGGAGCGATCCCGCCGCAGGATGGGCCGGGAAGGGCAGACCGGCGGCAGCGCGGAGGCTGTCGCCAGGGAGGCGCTCGGGCTCTCTCCCGGCACGGGCCGGATCATCGCCATCGGCCTGTTCAACATGGAGTCGAACCATGGCGCCTTGCTGTACGAGGGGACGGAGGGGTGGCTGGAGCCGGACCAGGACGGCACCCGGGTGTTCCGGGGCGACGAACCGGCGATGCTGAGGGAATTCTGGGAGTTGCTGGATCGCTACGGCAGGGTCGTCACCTACAACGGAAGAGGATTCGACATCCCGTACGCGTACATCCGGTCAGCCATGCACGCGATCTCTCCGAGCCGGCAGCTACTGGGGAATCGCTTCTCCATCGCCGAGCATTGTGACCTGGCGGAAGTGCTGACCTTTTTCGGCGCGGCCCAGGAGCGTTTCTCCCTGGACTACTGGTGCCGCCGCTTCGGCATCTCCTCGCCCAAGGAAGGAGGGATCGACGGATCCCAGGTCGGCGCTTTCTACCGGGATGGTCGGATCGATGAGATCGCCAGGTACTGTCTCCGGGACGCGGTGGCCACCGGCGAGCTGTACCGGATGCTGGAGGGGAATTTGCTGGAGCTGTACAACAAGCGGCGGTAGGGGGGGCTCGCCGGTGCCCTTGTTCTTGCCCGTGCACGTGCTCGAACCGGGTTCCGTTGGTCCGCCTTGACCTGGCAGCTCACGATTCGAGTACGAGTACCGTCGCTAAAGCGACTGAGTACGAGGAAAGCCGCCCAAGCCCCGCGCCCCGCGCCTCAGTACCTTCCCGCGAGGTAGTCCGCGAGAATCGATGAATGGTCGAAGGCGAGTTCAGGCAGTTCATCCAGCGCGAACACCCGCGCGACCCGCGCATCATCCCCGCCCCTCGGGGTTCCCTCCGCCCTTCCAATGAAGACCATCGAAACAGTATGCCCCCGTGGATCCCTGGAGGGATCCGAGTACGCATGGAACTGGCGCACCAGCGTCACGTCGAGCGAGGTCTCCTCCTTCGCCTCCCGCATCGCGGCGGCCTCGAGCGTCTCGCCCACGTCGACGAATCCTCCCGGCAGGGCCCAGCCGAGTGGAGCGTGCTTTCGCTCCACCAACACCACCCCCGACCCCAACTCGATAATGAGGTCCACGGTGAGCCGGGGTGTGACGGGGGGCACGGCCGCTACCTCTTGCTCGACGATTTCAGGATCTTCTCGTAGTCGGCGAGGCATTTCAGGACGTCGGTGGACGAGACGATCCCCACCAGCCGGGGGCCTTCCGTGATCAGCACGCGATGCACTCTCTCCCGGCTCATCAAGGCCCCCAGCTCGCCGGCCGTCGCGTTGATCCCGGCCTTGACGATGTGGGTGGACATGATGTCACCTACGGTCTTGTCTCCATCCACCGAGAGGTCGGGTGGAGAGTACCCCTCGTCCAGGTCGATTTCTTCATCGGCCACGGCGTAGTACTGGCGGTTCGGCGTGAGCTGGTCTGTCTCGCTGGTGATGGAACTGACCAGATCACTCCTCGAGACCACTCCGATCGGATAGCCGGCGCTATCGACCACCGGAAGGCCATGGATTCCCTCTTCTTCCATGAGCAATGCCAGGTCTCGAAGGGACATGCCCGGGGAAGCGGTGATGACGTCCTTCTGCATCAGGTCGGCGGCTTTGCGGATCATCGTGGATCTCCAATCCTCTAGGTCGGTTCCTGGGCATCGGCGCCCGCTCTTGATCTATGTCGGCCAGAATACTGCATGAACTCCAGATGTGTCGTCAACGTCGGATTTGCGTCTGTCGCGTGGTCAAGGAGTTGTCCGGATCCGAGACACGGTCCGACGCGGATCTGTCGCGGCGCGGTGGACCGGCAGGCCGGTGCCGGACCGGGACGAGATGCCCTGCTCAATAGTGGCAATTCTGTTTGTGTGGATCTCTACGATCTTCTCGGATCGGATCGAGAGTGCGAGGAGAGTGACCGATGCCGGAGCTGTGCCTGACCAGGCCCCGGGGCATGACGCGATCGGGGCGCCTCGGGTGTCCCTTTCGAGTCGTCGTGCTCGCCGCCTCGCTGGCCTGCGTCATGGGATGCGCGAGCGAGGAGCCGGAGGGAGCCCCGCCAGGTCCAGTGGACTCGATCTCAAGGGCGCTCCTGCTGCGAGACGTCCCGGTCGACTCGGCCCTCGGGTACGAGACCGCCACGGTGAACGTCCACTCAGTCGTCTACGGGAATCAGGAGTGCCTCGCCATCGTGGTGGAAGACGGGGAGGATCTCCCGCTGCTCCTGTACATTCCCGCTCGCGTTCGGCTCTCCGATGGGGGGGCGCTCGTGACGCTGTCAGGCGAGGAGGGGAGGAAGCTGACCGCCGTGCTGCCCGTGGCAGGACAGGACGCCGAGGTCGAGATCGATCAGTTCTTCTCCTCCTTTGAACTGACCACCGACTACCCGGACGAGCGGCGGGATTCGCTGCACATCGAGCTGGACAGTGAAGAGGATCTGGAGGTGACGGTAGAGGTCTCGTGCGAGCGTTACGGCCCCCCCGGGTTCATGGGGTTTGGCCGGGAGGTGCTCTACGAGCAGGCTCCGGTCCGCTTCATCCTGCGGCGGGCTCTCTCGACGCAGGCTGCGCGGGTCTGGATGGTCAGAAACAAGTGACGGAACGATGCGGACCTGCTTCTGCTGCGGCCTGATTCAACGGATTCCGGAAGTCCCTCGCGGCATGAGGGCTCGCTGCGCGCGCTGCGGGACGTCGTTTCCGTCGGCGGAGGCTCGCCGGCTCGCCGGGAGCCGCACGTCCGCCGTGGCCCTGGCGGCCCTGATCCTCTATCCGCTGGCGGTGACCCTGCCGATCCTGCGCGTTTCGAAGCTTGGGATGCAGCATGAGACCGGCATCCTGGAAGGGACGGTCCGTCTTCTTCAGGGAGGACAGTGGACCGTGGGCCTGGTGGTCCTGGTCTGCTCCGTGCTCTTTCCGCTGTTCAAGCTCCTGAGCCTGCTGCTGCTGACGAGCGGATGGCGGTTCCGGCGGCTGCTCGGGCGGCGCCACCAGGCGCTGACCTACCAGATCGTGGAGTGGACCGGCCGCTTCGGGATGCTGGACGTGCTCCTGGTGGCCCTGCTGGTGGCCGTGCTCAAGCTCGGAGACCTGGTGAGCGTGAGCGCGGGGCCCGGCGCGGTGGCCTTCGCCGCCTGCGTCATGCTCAGTCTGGTCGCCTCCGCGTTGTTCGATCCCCACGCCCTCTGGGAGGAACCGTGAGATGAGTCCCGCCTCCATGTCCGGGGAGCAGTCGCTTCCCACGGCCGTGCTCGCGCCGCGGCGGCCTTCGCTGCTCTGGGTGCTGCCGATGCTGGCTCTGCTGCTGGCCGCCTGGCTCGGTGTGCGGGCCTTTTCGCCGCGCGAAGTCGAGATCACGGTTCAGTTCGAGCGTGGATACGGACTGAGCGCTGGTGACGAGGTCCGATACCGGGGGATCGCCATCGGTGAGGTGCTGTCGGTATTGCTTGCCCCCGAGCGGGATGCAATCGAGGTCCGCCTCTCTCTCCTGTCCGAGGCATCCCACTTCGCCCGGGAGGGGTCGCGCTTCTGGATCGTCCGGCCTCAGATCAGCCTGGCGGGGATTCGAGGGGTGGAGACACTGCTTGGCACGAGATACGTGGCGGCCCTGCCGGGGAGCGGCGGCGGAGAGAGCCGTCAGTACTGGTTTCTAGGTCTCGAGACGCCGCGGGTCGTAGACAGCGTCGGCGCGGGCGACCTGGAGATCATTCTGGAGAGCAAGCAGCGCGGGAACCTGGATGCCGGCACCGCCGTGACCTACAGGGAAATCCGGATCGGCACCGTGATCGCGGTGGGTCTCTCGCTGGACGGGCGCACCGTGGAGGCGCGGGCGCAGATCGAGAAGCCGTACGTCCCGCTGATTCGCCAGGGTTCACGCTTCTTCTTTAGCGGGGGAGTGGGTGCGCACTGGGGTTCCCGGCTGCTCTGGATGGAGTTCGAGGGGGACCTGGCCCGGCTCGGCCTGGGAGGCTCCGCGGCCGTGGCCACCCCGCCGGACGGCGGGCCGATCGTGAAGACCGGACATCGCTTCGAGCTGGCGGACGAGCCCCGCCAGGAGTGGCTGGAATGGAACCCGTCCATCGCGATCGGGAATGCCCTCCTGCCGGAGGGCACCGTCCTCCCCCGGCCGATCCGGGCGCGGCTCTCCTGGAGGCAGGGGTTCTTCAAACGGAGCCGATCGAATTCGGGGTGGCTGCTCCAGACCGAAGCGGGGCTGGTCGGTCCCGAGGATCTGCTGATGCCCCCGGAGGACGCTGACTCCCCCCGCCTGGAGGCAGAAGGACAGGCGCTTCCCGTGGGAGGCGCGGTGCGGCTGGTCGCGGGGCTCGCCCGGTGCGAAGGGCGGCTGATGGAGACTTCTTTCGCCCTGCCGGAGGTGGCTCCTCCGGCAGAAGCTGTGGACTGTCTGGTTTTCGGGGACCGGCCGGAGACCCCACTGTCCCTCCCGGCCCACCGGATGCGGACGGGGCCAGGATCCTGGATCGTGGATCGGTCGGTGGGGGTGGATCCGCGCTGGCATGGCGGCGCTGTCCTGGACCGGGAGAGCGGGGTCCTCTGTGGCTTCCTGCTGGTGGAGGGGGGGGAGGCCCGGGTCGTGCTCCTTCCCGGGAAGCCGGAGGACGGCTGAGAGCGCAGCTCAACGCCAGGCAATGGCTCGCAAGATCATCCAGTTCCAGCGTCGGATCACCCGGGAGGAGGCGGACACCTCCAGGATCCTGATCCGGCGGGAGTTCGTCCGGCATTTCGGGGGGCTGCCGGAGGAACTCGTGGTGACGCTGGATGGGACGCGCTGTACGGGCACACTGCTCTCGGCCCCTTGTTCCTGCTGCGGACCGGCGCGCCCACACAGCCACCACTTCCTGCTGCTTCGGGGAGGCGGCCGCCTCGATTCCGGCCGCCGGGTGACGGTTCGAGTCGAGGCCATCCGTCCCGACTGACACCTTTTTCGGTTATTCGCCGGCTCTCGGGGCATTCTCCACCACAGACAGGTGTCAGGGCGATCCAATAGTTGTACGTCTGTACTGGTGTTTGCGGCCGGTACTCGGGGATGGATGTCTTGGTGAGTACGGCGACAGGACTGATCAGGGTGAGGAATCGTTCCGACTGCGTGAGTGATATCCCCCCCGTCCTGTCCAGGGCGGCTGCCCTGGCCATGGTCGCTTCCCTGAACGAGACCCTGCGGTCGTCGGACTGCCTGCTGCAGGTTCCCGAGCCGAATGGCGGTCCGGGTGACCGCGACCAGCTCTCCATGTGCCTCATGGCGGTGCTGCAGGCAACGCGGGAGCGGGACGCCTTTGAACTCCTGTACCTGCTCAATGCGCGCGTGGTCCACCTCTACTGCAAGAGCCGTCTGCGAGCCAGCACTGCTCCGCTCCCGTTTCTCGACCCGGCGGACGTGGTGGATGAGACGTTCATGAACGTCTACCTGCGCTGTGAGAGCTTCTGCGTCGAGAAGAGCACTTCCTTCACAGGGTGGGTGCTGGTCGTGGCGGAGAACATCATGCGGCAGGACTATCGGCGCAGGCTTCACCTGCGACGACAGGAGTTGCCGGCCGATGATTTCATCGCGGATCATCAACCCGGTCCCCAGGCGCAGGTTCTCTACCACGAAGTGGTCGAGACTTTCGAGGAGAGCTGGAATCTCTTCGTCCGGCTCTGCGCCGCCGGAATCCTCAACCTCCCGTCGCGCTGGAGACATGCGCTCGAACTGCGAGAAAGTGAGTCTCTCAGTTACAGGGAGATCGGCCGGAGGATGGATCTCTCCACAGGTCATGTAGGCATGTTGATCCGTCGTGCCCGACTGCGGGTCTTGCGACAGGTCAAACGTTCCCTGGATCAATTCCGATGAACAAAGAGAACCATCGTGTACGGGAGGCCGGGTGCCGCCTCACGCGGCGGCGGCTGTCCGCATTTCTCGACGGCGAGGTGGACCGCGAGACGTCCCGCCAGGTCGGACAGCATCTGCTCCAGTGCGCCGGCTGCGCGGAGCATCTGGAGTCTCTCTCGGCGGTCTCGGCCGTGGCTCACGAGCTGATGGGAGGGCCGGAGCGCATCGGATCGATCCGGACGCCGCCGCGGTTCGCGAGCATTGTCCGGCGCCTCTCCGAAAGCAGGCAGCTCCTCCTGGAGGAGGTGCTGAACCATGTAATGGCAAAGAAGCTGTTGCGGCTCCTGGGAGTTGCTGACTCTTTTGAGCAGGGGGCGGAGACCGAGAGCCTGCTGATCGAACGGGCGCGTTCCCTGGTGCGGGAACTGCGAGGCCTGGATGGTCACGGCGAGCGGGTGAGGCTGGCCAGTCTGGAGGGACTGCTGGAGGGTGGTTCCTACGAGGATCTGCGGGCCGCGGGTCTGCTGGATCCCCCGCCTCCGCCGGCTCCGGCCGAGGGGGACGAACAGGCAAGGATGCGGGCCCTGCACTGGGTCCAGGATATTCTGAGGAGCCCGGAGTAACGACACCGGATCCCCGCCTCTCTCCCCAGAACATTTCAATTTTCCCCGGAGCGCCTCCGCGTCTGCAGCGCTCTTGTCCGCGGAGGTTCCCATGCAAGAGCCCAGTACCGAGATGGACGCCCTCATCGATCGGGCCCGCCACAGGGACAAGGCCGCGATGACCGAGCTGTTCGATGCGTGCAGTCAGAGGCTGCTGGAATCGGTCCGGGCGGAGCTGGGAGAGCGGGTGCGGCAGAGGCTCGAGTCGCGGGATGTCATGCAGCAGGTCTACCTGGATGCCCTGGGGAGCATCGACCAGTTCGTGGACAGGGGGAACGATGCGTTCTTCCAGTGGCTCCGCCGCATCGCCGTCAACCGGATCTGCGACGCGGATCGCCGTTCCTTCAGGACGGAGCGCCGGGGAGCGGAACTCAGGGCCGCGGACGTGGCCGGGCGGACCGCGATGGACATGCTGTTCGCGCAGGTCTCAGGCTCGATCACCTCTCCCAGCGGAGTCGCCGGCCGGGCTGATTCCGTCCAGCGGCTCAGTCAGGCTCTGGAGAAGTTGGGGGCGGACCAGCAGCAGGCGATCCGACTCAGGTATCTGAGCCAGCTCAGCGTGGCCGAGACCGCGGAGCGGATGGACCGGTCCGAGAAGGCCGTGAGGAGCCTCTGCGTCCGGGCCCTGATCCAGCTCAGGGAAGTCCTGGGGGAGGACTAGGTCCCCGCACCACTTCCTTCAACTTTCCAGAATCTGGCTCATGCCCGGACGAACTGAAATCGCTGTTTCATGCGGATAGGAGTGAATCAGCAGCCATCGGCGGGGTATCTGGGCACCTTCCCACACTACACTGAAGGTCTGGATTCCGCCGGGGATGGAGCTTCCGCCGTCGGCGAGCATTGAAGTTGGAGGATTGGACCATGGGGATCATGACAAGGTTCGACGGTACTTCCCGTTCCCGAGCGCGGCGCCTTCTGGCGCCCCTTGCCCTGCTGGGATCCCTGCTGATTCCAGAGGCGCAGGGCGCGGAGAGATTCACGCTGACCAAGGCCATTCCGGACAGCGTCTTCATGGTCACCGGGGAGCGATTCAATCCGGAGCGGGCGTTCCTGGCTGACAAGTGGGCGGAGGTATACGAGGAGTTCGCGGCCAGCGGTATCGTAGAGGAGTTGGCGAACCTAGCCCTGTCGAAGATGGGCCAGCAGCTCCAGGCGGAGGCGGAGCGCGTGATGGGGCGCTTCACCGAGCTGTTCGCAGAGGTGGAATGGGGCGCGATGGGCGCGGGCGAAGTTGCCTTCGCCGAGCGGTTCGGCCCGCAGGACATGACCAGCCCATTCCCAATCATCGGCTTCCCGGACTACGTGGTGCTGTTCCGGATCGATCCCGACGTGGCGGCGAAGAACTTCGCCGGCATGAGGTCGATTCTCGACGCGCTGGTGGAAGAGATCAACGGCGCCGCCGGCATCAGCCTCGCTCTCGACCCGATTTCCCGCAGCGGTGCTGAGATCGTCAGCTTCAACCTGTTCCAGCTCGTTGAAGAGGCTCTTCCGAGGGAGATTTCCATCGGGCACAGGGAGGATGTCCTGTTCCTGACCATGGGAGCCAGCCTGCGGGACGAGGTGTTGGCGCTGCTTGCCGGCGAGGGTGACGCCAGGCCGGTCAGCAGAAGCCCCCGCTTCCAGGCCGCCTTCAAGGATCTGCCCGCTCCGGAGGACGGCTTCGAGTACGTGGACATCCAGGCGCTGAGAGGCAGCCTGGAGGAGATCTTCGAGGGGTTCATGGGCCTGCTCGCCGGCCACGGTCCCGAAGTCCAGGACCGTATTCCCCGCGGGGAACGCAATCCGGAGGCGGTGCGGCTGAGTCGGGAAGGGTATGCCACTTACGAGGCAGGCGACAACGATCAGGCGCTGCTCCTGACCGCGCAGGCCCACGAGGCC
>JAZDLC010000407.1:0-12595 GCA_043802345.1 Planctomycetota bacterium
ATCGTCCCAGTCATAGTTCATGAAGTGGCGGTCGAAGGAACGGTAGACGTGCTCTGCGTCACGCCTGACCACCTGGTAGTAACCTCTGGCGTGCCCTCCCCACCAGTAGACCGAATCGGTGGTGCAGCCACTGAACGGACAGACGGCGAGAGCGAGCAACACGAGGGCCCGAAGTCGGCGAGCCATTGACATCTCCATTCTCGTGAAATCAGTCGTCTTTCATGCCCCAACCAACGGGGCGCCTCCAGGTCTTTGCCTGGGCCCAATCGGACCCAAACGCGGCCTTTGGAAGGTCGGCGGGAGTCTAGCAACGCCACCAACCCGATCAAACGGAAAAAGAATGCCGAATTTGACTTGCGCGCATCAAGGCCCCCGCGGCGGCTGACCCGGACAGGGTGGCCCTCCGGGGTGAGGGAATGTTTGCAGGACGGGCGGTTTCTTTCGGACGATCGCCGCGTAATCTGAAGCGGAATCCAGTCTGAATGGTCGACCCGGAGGTGGCTCCCCGTGAACATCCGTGCGATTCTGCTCCCACTGGCCGCGCTGGTGGTGGTCGGGGTGCTGATCTACCTGAGGCCCGATCGGACAGCCGAAGCACCGCAGGGCGATGCCCCGCTCCCGGTGGCAGTGGACCAGGAGTTCCGGTTCGTGCATAAGGTGGAGTTTCAGGTTCCTCCCGGTCAGGTGTTGAACCGGGGACCGCTCGAGGACCGGGTGGAGCGCTGGTTCGACCGGCTGCTCTGGGCCTCGAGCCGGATCGTCTTCCGGACCCAGGAGCAGATCGCAACGTTGGACGAGGCAGGACAGCTCCGCTACGTGGAGATGATGCGCCGGGAGTGGCAGCAGGACCCGCGGCGCATGGCCAAGCATCTGACTTGTCTGGGGACGTTTCAGATTCCGGAGGCCGAGGAGTTGATCCTGGAGGCCACTCAGCAGACCGACAATCTGGTGCGCGGAGAAGCGGCCCGGGCTCTCACCTTGTTGGACTCGCCCCTGGCTGCCGCGCGCGCGGCGGAGCTTCTCTACGACCCGACCGAGATGGTCAGGCGGTCGGCGGTTCGTGCCCTGACGACCATGGAGGCACAAGAGGCTCTCGCTGCCCTGGAAGAGTACGCCGCCAAGGGGGAAGGTGACGGTATCCGGCATGTGCTGCACCGCCTCGGTCGAAACACCGAGGATCCCACTGCCATCCTGGTGCTCAGGAAGCACCTGGCCCCGGACGATCCGGCCCGGATCATGGCGTTGGAGGGGCTCGCGAGGTTCGGGGACCTGGTGGCGATGGAGGAGGTGCACTCCATGCTGGAATCGCCCGACATCGTGGTGCAGTCGCAGGGCCTCAAGATCATGACCCTGGTGCCGCCGGAGTTGGTGGAGATCGAATGGCTGGAGCGTTTCCTGTCCAACCGGTGGCCGGAGATGCGCCATCTTCTCGGATCGATACTCTGCAACCTGGCCTGCCAGCCGGAGCCGAACCAAGCGGAACTGCTTGAGGAATACCTGAATCGCCAGGTAGGTGACGGCGACATGCAGGTACGACAGCAAGCGCTGGGCGGCCTCTATCGCCTGGGCCGGACCGACCTGGCGGAGATCTACCTGAAGGCGATCGGCACCGCGTCGCTGCTCTCGCTCCACACCGCAGTGGACGTCAGCACCCGCATCATGGGCGACAAGAGAGCCGGCCCGCTGATCGTCAAGCGGCTCGAAACAGAGCAGAACCCGACCAACATCGCCATTCTGGCCGTGGGCCTTGGCAATGTGCAGGAGCCGACCGGCCTGGAACCGCTGCTGCGGATCCTGCGGCAAGCCCGCCCGGACGAGCCCCGGGACGGATCGGGAACGCCACTCTCGAAGATCGCCGCCCAGCGGCTTGCGCTCCTTGGCCTGCCGATCGTGGAGAAGCTGCTCGCCGTTCTGGACGAGGACGTGCACGAGGAGGCCAAGCTGCGGGCGATCGACACGTTGCGGGGGATGGGGAGCGAGGCGGATTGCCTGGACGAGCTGATCGAGGTTTCACTTGATAAGGAACGGTCGAAGGCCGTGCGCATGGCGGCCCTGGAATCGCTGCCTCTTCTGAAGAGCGATGGTCTGTTCAATGCCCTGCTGGACGTTCTCGAGGAATACGACGACTACGATCTGGGCCGGCGGGCGATGACGATCCTGTACGATTACTCCTAGAGAATCCGGATCGCGAGTCAGCCCGAGCCTTCATCATCCTGAGGCTCGTCGGTTGCTTCACCTTGCGGCTCGCCGGCCGCCTCATCCTCGACCGAGTCCCGGACCTTCGGGGTCACGACCTCGGGGAGCGACCTGAACTGGAACCATTCGGCCTCCTTGTCGTCCTTCTTCGCCGACAGGTAGTCCCTGAGCGGATGGGCCACGGGAGGGAACGGGTCGTTCAACCCGTCGAAGACGCCGTTGTTGTTCCCGCCTCCCATGAGCTTGCCGTGCCGATCCACGTAGAACACCCACTGGAATTCGGGGCCGTACTCCATGGGCCAGCAGAAGACGCCGTACCCCTCCGTGCCAACGTCATCCGCGACCGCAAGTTGACGGGACCAGGCCCGGTCGTCATCCCGCCCGGAGTCGGTCAGGTACAGAGCGATGTAGTACCCGTCCAGGGAGAGCAGGTCGACGAGAGGAGCCATGGGAGCCTGCTCCTCCCGGGCTTCCCGTAGCCGGGAGTCGGCGGGACTCTGGAGCCGCAACTCATCGAGCCAGAGCAGCCGGTCGCCGCCATTCCTGGCGACTTCGACCTCCGCCTTGTGGATCTCCCTCAGCAGAGTGATCAGTCTTTTCTCCCTCGCGCTGATGTCGCTGCCGGTGACCTGGGGAGAGACGATCCGGACCACCAGGAAGATCAGCAGCAACACAATGCCGATTTCGACCGAGTGGTGGGCGAGGCGGCCCTTGATCGAGTAGCGGTACGGGTCGTGTGGGTGGGGTTTTCGCTTCATTCCGGTGGCAGCATACTGTCAAGAAGCCGAAGTCACCAGAAGCGCGCCGCTGGCGAGTTCCTCCTTCCGATTTCAGGAGGCGGGGAAGCGGTTCGCGAGGGCCCGGCTCGCGGGGAAGAGAATCAGCAGCAGCGCACCGGCCGGCCAGACTCCAGCGGCCAGGGCCAGGGAGGCATCGAACAGAAAGATGCCGCCGAGGTAGCAGCCGATCAGCGGGGCGATGCGGGAGGCTTCCAGCGTCTCCTGCCGGAGCAGGCCGCGCAGTCGCGTCTCGAGGAAGGAGACGCACAGGAGGGACACCAGCCAGGCGACCGCCAGTGACAGCAGGGTGGGGCGGCCGGGGCCGAGGAACACGAGGGCCGGGGCGAGCCCGGCCAGCAACTGCGCCAGGCGCAGGCGCCAGGCCAGGCGTTTCGCCGAAGAAGTCACCTCGCCGTCCTCCATCCGGGCCGCGGATGAGACGAGGCCGATGTAGAGGCCGTAACCGAGGGCCGGCGCCAGCGCGGCCCAGGGGGCCGCGAGCAGCACCGCGGCGAGCAGGAGGTTCGCCGCCCGGATGCTCCCCAGGAGGACCGGGCCGACCGGCCCCATGTGCCCCGGAGAGAGATTGTAGAGCGAGATGAGGAGCAGCATGCCAAGCACCAGCCAGCAGCCCGGCGGTCCCGCCAGGACGCCGAGCCCGCCGGCCAGCAGCGCGGTGGAGAAGACCACGATCCGCGCGCCGCGAAGGGAGAGCGCTCCGCTCGGCAGCGGGCGCTCGGGCCGCGTGATCCGGTCCCGGTTCCGATCGGCCAGATCGTTCTGCGACATGCCGAAGAGGAACAGGCACAGCGAGCAGGCGAGGGCCAGCGCCACACGTCCAGGCTCCGCTCGCGCACCCGCGCCCACGGCAAGACATGCCCCGGCGACGCCGTCCGCCACTGCGGAGAGGGCGATGGAAGCGCGGACCAGGCGGAGGATCGCTGTGAAGCTCAGGGCAATAGCCGCATGATGTCGTTGTAGGTGACGAAGATCAGCAAGGAGAGGATCAGCATCAGGCCGATTACCTGAGAGTACCCCATGACCCGGTCGTTGACCGGCGAGCCCTTGATCTTCTCCACGGCCAGGAAAACGATGTGCCCCCCGTCGAGGACGGGGATCGGCAGGAGATTGATGACCGCCAGGTTCAGGGAAAGGAGCGCCAGGAAGTAGAAGAGCTTGGCGATGCCCCGTTCCGCGAACCGGTAGGAGACCGTGCTGATGGCCACGATTCCGCCGAGGTTCTTCTCGGCGGAGACCTGCCGCGCGACCATCTTCCGCAGGGTCAGGTACGCCTGGCGGGTCAGGTTCCAGGAAGAACGCATGCCCGCCAGGAAGGCCTTCTGCATGCCGTACCGCCGCTGGATGTGAGAGGTCTCCAGCGAGAAGCCGAAGTCCCGCAGATAGGTGGGGCCGACGGCCAGCTCCAGGGTGCGCCGATTCGGGCCGTCCTTGACGAGGAGAGTGACCAGCTTCCCGTCCGCGGCCGAGATGCAGGCGACGATCTCGTCCCACGATTCGGTGCTCCGGCCATTCACGGAGAGAATCCGGCTTCCGTCGAGCAGCCCAACCTTCGCGGCCTCGCTTTCCGGAATCACCTGGATCGCGACTCCAGCGTCCCGTTCACTCAGGGGGCTGCTCAGCGCCACGTCGTGGAGAAGAGCGCTCAGGTACGCCCCCTCGATCGCCACCTCGATCTGTTCGCCGGCTCTGAGCACCCGCGCCATGAGCGGAGGACTTCCGGCCTTGCCGCGCATGATCGAGCGCAGGTCGGCGCGGCTCAGCACCCCCTTTCCGTCCAGCGAAAGGAGACGGTCTCCCTTGCGGAGCGGAGCGGAAGATGCGTGGTATCGACCCCTGACTTCCTTGACCAGGTTCTCCGCCGGCTGAATGCCGAGGATCGGCTTCTCCCGCTCGATGCGATCCGGCCGGACCGTGATGTCCAGGACTCCATCGCCTTCCCGTTCGACTGAATAGACGACGGCGGAGTCCTGCTCTCCGGCTTGAGGAAACGCGTTCAGACCGGAAACTGGTTCGCCGTCCACGCGCACGATCCGGTCGCCGGTCTTGAGCCCGGCGCGGGCGGCGGCTCCCTCCTCGTCCACCACGATGACGTAGTTGGTCGGCTGGCCGATCTCGATGGTCAGCGTCCCGACCGCCTCGCTGAACTCCGGCCTGACCTTGACCTCGCGCTCCTCGCCGTCCCGCCCGATTAACATCCGCGTGTTGTCCGGATCGCCCAGCGCCACCTCCAGGACGATGTCGGCGAAGCCGAGGACCTCCCGGCCGTTGACCGCCAGAACCGTGTCGCCCTCCTCGAGACCCGCCTTCCAGGCCGGCCCCCCGGGAGTCACGATTCCGACCTCCGGCTTGATCATCGGCACGCCGACGTAGAAGATGATCGGGAAGACGATCAGCGCGAAGAGCACGTTCATCAGCACGCCGCCGCTGTAGATCAGCGCCCGCTCGCCCACGGAGCGGGAGAGCAGTTCGTCCTTCGCGCCCTCGCCCTCCCCGGCCAGGTCCCCTGCCAGCTTCACATATCCACCAACCGGCACCGCCGAGATGCGGTAGTCGGTCGGGCCCCGCTTGAAACCACAGAGCCTGGGACCGAATCCGAGCGAGAAGACCTCCACCCGGACGCCGACCTTCTTCGCGCAGAGGAAATGCCCCAACTCGTGAACGAAGATCACCAGGCCGATGCCGAGGATGGTCATCAGCGTGGTCCCCACGTTCGGCAGGGCAAAGGCGAGATTCATGAACTCGAGAGGCATTTCTCTGCTTCCTCCCGGGCCCAGGAGTCGGTGTCCAGGATCTGCTCCAGGTCCGGGTCGTCCGTCCGGTTGTCGAGACGATCGAGCACCGTCCGCACGGTCTTGGGTATCGCATCGAAGGAGGTCTTCCGGTGGAGGAACGACCGGACCGCCACCTCGTTCGCGGCGTTCAGCGCGGTCCCCGCGAGGCCCAGGTTCCTCGCAACCTCATGCCCCAGGTCGATGGCGGGGAAGCGGTCCCTATCCGGCCGCTCGAAGGTCAGGTGCGAGAATCGGTCCAGGTCGAAGTACGAGCGGGGCGTGGCGGCGCGCTCAGGATAGGAGAGAGCATAGCGCACCGGCACGGTCATGCTGGGCAGCCCGAGCTGGGCCAGGATCGAGCCGTCCACGAACTCCACCATGGAGTGCACGATCGACTGGCGATGGATCAGGACCTCGATCATCTCCGAAGGAACGCCAAACAGCCAGCGAGCTTCAATGATCTCCAGGGCCTTGTTCATCATCGTGGCGGAGTCGATGGTAATTTTACGCCCCATTTCCCAGGTCGGATGCCGCAGCGCCTGCTCGGGGGAGACGGCGGCGAACCCGTCCTTCGGCAGATCGAGGAACGGACCGCCCGAGGCGGTGAGGAAGAGCCGCCGGAGACTGGACGCCTGCTCTCCCCTTTCTCCCTGGATCGCCTGGAAGATGGCCGAATGTTCGCTGTCCACCGGGACGATCCTCGCTCCCGATTCCCGGGCCGCGCGGGTCAAGATATTCCCCGCCATGACCAGGGCCTCCTTGTTCGCCAGGGCCAGCAGGGCGCCCATTCGGACCGCCTCCAGGGCGGATGGCAGCCCCGCGGCACCCATGATGGCGGCCATGACCACATCCGGCCCGGCCTCCCTCAGTGCCTCCACCGCGGCATGCTCACCGGCAAGCACGGGGATGCCCTCGGCGCGCAGTTCCTTTTCCGCCACCTGCGCCGCAGCGGAGTCGATCAGGGCCACCAGGTCGGGGCGGAATCTCCTGGCCTGGGAGACGATCAGGGAAGCGTTCCGGTGCGCGACCAGCAAGGAGACCCGGTGCGTGTCCTCAAGCTCCGGCATCACCTTGATCGTGCTCTGGCCTACCGAACCGGTGGATCCGAGTATCGCGACCGTACGCATTCGTTGACAGCGCCTCCCGGCAAACCGTTGACTATAGCTTGTCACGGGGGCGATCCCGTTGAAAGATCACTCGCCGGCCTTTTTGAACGCGGGGGAGAGTTCCCGTGGAGGTGGGAGCAGGTAGACTGAGTCCGCACGGCGGAGCCTCCTTACTCCTTCCAGGAAGCGGGGTCAGGTCCAGGTGGTTGATCAGTGGGAAAGAAGTGCGCGATTCTGTCCGCTCTGTGGCGGGCCGCTCGTCGCTACTCCGGTCGAAGGCCGGGATCGCAAGAAGTGCGGCGCGTGTCGCTTCGTCCTGTACGAGAATCCGGCGCCCGCCGCGGCTGCCCTGGTCCTGAAGGACCGTGAGATCCTGCTGACCCGGAGGGGGATTCGACCGCATCGCGGAAGCTGGACCCTTCCCGCCGGCTACGAAGAGGCGGATGAGGCGCCCGCGGACACCGCCGTGCGGGAGACTCTCGAGGAGACCGGGCTGATGGTGCGGCCGTTCGGGCTGTACGACGTCCTCCACACGGATGACGACCCGCGAAAACGGGCGATCCTGATCGTCTACCTGTGCGAAGTCGTGGGTGGCGAGCTGTCGCCCGGTGATGACGCTCTCGACGCCCGCTTCTTCCCGCTGGACGCGCTGCCCGAGGAAATCGGCTTCCGCAACAATCGCGCGGTGCTGAACCGTCTCGCGAAGGAGGTGCAGGAAGGCAGGCTGACCTACGTCTCGCAGGGGCATGGCTCATGACCTGGATCGGCCTGGTTCTGCTCCTGTGCGCCGTGCTCGCCCCGGGTTCCGGACAGCCCGGGGGGACCGACGACCCGGCAAGGCTGCGAGAGCAGGTCCGGAGTGCTCTCCTCGCCGGCGCGAGCAGCGACGCGCTCGAGGTCGCCACCCGCCTGGCCGGGCTGACAGGCGCGGACGCAGGGGATCGCCTGCTGCTGGCCCGGGCATCCCTGGCGGAGGCGGAGCGGCTCGCGTGGGAGGGGATGTCGGCCCAGTACGTGCAGGCACTGCTCCTCGATGCGGAACAGTCGGCCCGCGTGGCGCTCGAGTCCGCTTCGTTGCGGGACGAGGCCGCGGCTTTTCTGGCCTTCGTGCTTCAGCGACGGGGCGCTCGCGGGGAGGCGATGGAGCTGCTGGACTCAGTCCTCTTGCGAACACCGGACCATGTCGATGCGCTCGCCCTGCGCGGCTACCTGCGCCTGACCTCGGAGGATCCGCTGCGGTCGCTGCCGGACCTGGAGCATGCGCTGGAGCTGGCCCCGGGAAGGATCGATGTGCGCATGCAGCGCGCGCGGGCGCTGTCATTCCGTTCCCTGGAAGAGACGGAAGAGGCGCTCAGCGAACTGGTGTCGCTGCGCCAAGGTGGTCTGGGTGAGACGATTCACGATCTGCTGGGGACGGTGCCGGACCGCGCCGCGAGAGTGGCGGAACTTCTGATCGCCGCCGCCCCCGACGATCCGGATGCGTGGTTCTGGACCGGCCGGATGCGGGCGCTGGCGGGAGACCTGCGGGGATCGCTTCGCGCCTTCGACCGCGCCCTGGAGCAACTCCCGGATGACTCCCGGATCCTGGCGTATCGCGCGGACATCCGGGGCAAAGCGAACGACGTGGAAGGGATGCTGGACGACCTGGTGCGGGTCCTCCGCTCCGGCGCGCCGGAGGCTGCCTGGGCCGAGCGACGCCTGCTCGAAGGCGCCCCCTGGCTGGCGGAGCGCGGGGATTGGAGCCGGATCGTCCGGCTCTCGCGCGCGTTGGTCCAGGAGGCGCCCAGCGAGGAGGCGTATCTGAATCTGGCGCTGGCGCTGAGGTGGCTCGGGATGCTTGAGGAAGCAGAAATGCAATATCTGGAGGGGATCGCGCTGTACCCCGACTCGCCCCGGCTCCTGAACGACCTCGGATTGCTGCAGGAAGGTGCGGGCCGATACGAGGATGCAGCGGCTCGCTTCCAGGAGGCAGGCGGGTTGGAAAGCCTGGATGGCCTCGAGAATTTGGCCGTTCTGCGGCTCAAAATGGGTGACTGCTCGGCCGCGGCCGTTCTATTCCGTACAGTTCTGGAACAGGATTCCGAGCGGCTCCGGTCGATTGCTGGCTATGCAGACCTGTTGCTGGACGGTCGCCGGTCCCCTGGCTGAGACTCTGTTGGTAGACTGCTCGAATTGAACGCGTTACGAACTTCTGTCGCAACGGTCCATCCGGACTCAGGAGCTTCTTCATGAGGCGTTTCTTACCTCACTCCATCTCTCTCCCCCTCGTGATGACCTTGTGCCTTCCGGCCGTGGCTGGCGAGCCAGAGAATCCAGCGGCCCAGCCAGAGGCTGCGGCCGCGGTGCAGGAGGAGGGCACCCAGCTGCTCAAGGACCGAGAAATCAAGGAACTGTCGAAGCTGTTCGCCGACTACTTCCAGGCCCGCAAGGACGACGACTACAAGAAGATGTTCAAGGCGAGCGAGGCCCTGGACAAGAAGCTGGCCTCGACCGCGAAGTCGAAGAAGGTCGACTCGCTGCTGGTGAGCCCGGTGGACCTGCGCCAGATCTTCGGGGGGCCACTGGACCCGGAGAAAAGTGTCAAAAAGGGGGCCTTCTTCAAGAAGACCTTTGATGACCCGATGAGAGAGAAGGCGGAGGGATACAGCTACCTGTTGTCTCTTCCCAGGACGTACAGCCACGACAAGGAACCGATCCCGTTGGTCCTGGGCCTGCCTCCCAGCTTCGACCGGGAGGATGAGCTGAAGAAGTGGGCCTCGCGGGTCTATCCGGATGCAATCACCGACGTGGCGGCGGTGGCGATTCCGATCAACGTCGGGGAGAACGCCGTTGACTGGACCACCATGGGGGGGGATGTACGCGGCCTTCTTCACCATCATGGACATGACGCTCAAGTACAACATCAACCGGCTGGGGATCTTTCTGGATGGCCACGCGTCCACCGCCCAGGCAGCGACCGAGTATGCGGTCGGCAATCCGGGCGTGTTCACCGCGGTGATCTGCCGCCACCTGGATTCGGCTCCGTCCGCGAAGAACCTCGAGAATGCCCGCAACATCCGCTTCCTGCTCCTCTCGCCCGCCGAAGGAGATGGAGCGAAGCTGGTGGCCGACTTCGCCGAGGAGGCCAAGTCCAAGGGAGTGGAGGCGGAGGTCGTCACGGCGAGCATCGGAGAGGATGGGATGCCGGATGAGGTTGGTCAGACGGCGCTGGCGAATCTGCTCAGCAACACCACCAAGAAGACGGCCCCGGAGAGAATCCAGTTCACGACGTCCAGCCAGGAGAAAGTGAACGCCTACTGGCTGCACCTGCTCAAGATGGAGGTCTCCGAGGACCGCCCCATCACCGTCAAGGCGGAGATTGACCGGGCGGCCAACGAGATTCGGGTCACGACGCCGCCGGACGTGCGCATGTTCCGGGTCTACCTCAACGACGACCTGATCGACATGGGCAAGAGCATCAGGCTCGTCCATACGGTCATCAAGGATGACACGCCCGAGGCGACGGTTCGATTCGAGGGGACCAAGCCCAGGAGCCTCGAGAAGGCGCAGACGATCTGGTTCGACAATCTGTCGGGGAACTTCGGCGAGGTGTACACCAACTTCATCGAGGTCGAGATTCCCTGAACAGGCGACGATCCCTTCCCGGCCCGCTCGCGGGGGCATTCATCGCGTTCTTCGCCGGTGCCGGGGTGATGGCGCTGGAGATGACCGGCGCCCGGATCTTCATACCCTGGTTCGGATCCTCGATCCTGGTGTGGAGCAACGTGATCGGCGTCACGCTGGGCAGCGTGGCGGTGGGGAACTTCCTGGGCGGGAGACTGGCGGATCGCCAGCCGAAGGCAAGCCTGCTCGCACTGTTGCTGGCGCTCTCCGCCGTCCTGACCGCTCTGGTTCCGTACGTCGCGCCGCCGCTGGCGCGCCGGTATCTGCCCGAGGGACTGGAGCTGGCCAGCGCCTTCGCCCTCATGGGCCGGGCTTCGCTGATCGTGGCAATCCTCTCTCTCGGCCCGCCCCTCGTCCTGCTCGGCATGGCCACGCCGTTCCTGGTCCGAGGCGCGACCAGGGATGAGGGGGGACGCGTGGCCCGGGCCGCGGGCCTGATCTCGGGAGCCGCCACCTGCGGCAGCCTTCTCGGCACCTGGGCGCCGGTCTACTACCTGATTCCGGCGCTGGGCTCCCGGCTCACCTGTGTGGCGTCGGGCGCGGCCATCCTGGCTGGGGCGGTCATCGCCGCTGTCGCCTGCAGGCCGGTCCGCGCGCTCCCCGCGCTGATGGCCGGATTCCTCCTGGTCGGAGCGCTGGCTCTTGCCGCGGAGAAGGGCGTGGGCCGCACGCCGGTGGCTGCGGAGGTGCTGGCGGAAATCGAAACCCGGTATCAGTACGCGCGGGTCGAGCGCAAGGGTGAGATGGTGTCCCTCCGGCTCAACGAGGGGCTCGACTCGTATCACTCGCTCTACCTCGAGGGATCGCTGCTGACCGGTGGCTACTTCGATTGGTACGGTCTGTACCCGCCGCTGGTCGGTACGGCGGACGGACCGAGGGAGGTTCTGATCCTGGGATACGCGGCCGGGACGATCGGCCGCCAGCTCCTCGGCCTGTACGGCGATCGCTTCCTGATTCGAATCACCGGCGTCGAGATCGACAGCGACGTCGCTGCCCTGGGTCCCAGGTTCTTCGGCGCCGGGCCGGATCGGCGGCTCGACCTGATCGTGGACCAGGACGCGCGGGCATTCCTCAATCAAACCACCCGGCGCTTCGACCTCATTGTCGTCGATACCTACTCGGACCAGATCTACGTCCCGTTTCAGCTCTGCTCGGAGGAGTTCTTCCGCTCCGCCCGGGCCCGTCTGAAGAGTGGGGGAGGCCTGGTTGCCAACCTGGGCGGCTTCTCCATGGACGATGCCCCGGTCGAGGCGATTCGAAACACGGCCGCCGCCGTCTTCGGGGAGGCGGCGCTGCTGCAGGTCAAGGGAGGGCGCAACTACGTGCTCAGCGCGGGGCTTGACGGCCCGCTCGATCCCCGCAGGTTCGAATCAGGCTATCCGGAGGAACTGGCTGCGATCCTGGCCGCGGCCAGGACAGTGGGGGCGTGGCGGAGCGGGCCGGTGACCCGCTCGGTTCCGATCCTGACGGACGACCGCTCGAACATCGAATTGCTGGCCGATCGGGATCTGCTGGAGAAGTCGCGGCTTCTGCTCGGCGAGGCTTCCGCGCGATGAGCCTGCTGCTGCTGCTGGCCCTGTCGCTGGCGCCCCAGGACCCTGCTCCCGTCATGGACGAGGAGGCGGAGATCAGGCGCTGCGAGGAGCTGCTTCGCCAGTCTCCCGCGGACCGGACCGCCGCCTGGCAGCTTGGCTACATGCTCTACAGCCGTGGCGAGATGGAAAGAGCCCGGTCGATTTTCGAGGAGTCTCTCCGGCTCCATGGCGAGCGCGGCTACGCCATGTACATGCTGGGCGCGATCGCGGAACGGCAATTCCGGTACGACGATGCCCTGGCCCTCTACCAGCAGAGCCGGGCGGTGGAGGAGGGATACGAACCGGCAATCGAAGGCGCCGCCAGGGCCGGTGGCATCCTGTCCAACCTGAAGCGTTTCAGAAAGGCCCGCGACAGGATCTCGCGGGAACTGCTCCTGGTGCTGGTCGGCGCGGGGTTCGCCGTCTTGCTCGCCACGTTCCTGACAGGTCACCCGAACGTCCACACCCGGTGAGGATCTTCACCG